>JAZROR010000090.1:0-14643 GCA_045648845.1 Clostridia bacterium | reverse complement strand
CAAAAGATAACGACGAATCCAAAAACAAATAAAGGACAGGGATTTTTGTATGAGAGTTTTAATGGCAACAATGCAGCTTGATATCGGCGGTGCAGAAACCCACATTGTCGAGCTGTCAAAAGAATTGGCACGGCGAGGCATTGAGGTCTTTGTGGCATCAAACGGCGGTGCTTATGTCCGTGAGCTCGAGGAAGCCGGGATAACCCACTTTGACGTTGCTCTCCACAACAAAAAACTCCGTTCTATGCTCAGCGCCTACAAACGCCTTGAACGGATTATTCTGGATTATAAAATTGACGTGGTTCACGCCCACGCAAGAATACCGGGATTTTTGTGCGGACTTCTTCAAAAGAAGCATGGTTTTCGCTTTGTCACCACCGCCCACTGGGTGTTTAATACCAGATTTCCTTTCAATCTCCTAACCAACTGGGGCGACCGGTCCCTTGCCGTAAGCGACGACATAAAAAACTATCTCATTGAAAATTATGGCTCTCACTCCGATAATATCAGAATTACCATAAATGGTGTTGATATGGAAAAGTTTTCGGAAGATACTGACTTTTCGGACATTGCAAAAGAATTCAAATTTGGCAAGGACAGAACAAGAATTGTTTATGTAAGCCGAATGGACACAGACCGTAGTTTTGCGGCGCACAAGCTTATTGAGGCGGTCCCTGAACTTTTGAAAGAATTCCCAAATCTCGAAGTTGTCATTGTAGGCGGCGGAAATGACCTTGACAAAATCAGCGAAGAGGCAAACGCCACCAACAAGACCCTCGGGCAAAGGGTAATTATCACCACAGGCGGCCGCACTGATATAAACAAATTCACAGCATCGGCTGATGTATTTGTTGGCGTAAGTCGTGCCGCCCTTGAAGCGATGGCAGCAAAAAAGCCCGCTATTATTGCAGGAAACGAGGGCTATATCGGTATCTTTAACGAGGACAAGCTTTCTGTCGCCATTGACACAAACTTCTGTTGCCGCGGCTGCGAAATGACCACAACCGAGGCGCTTTGTAGGGACATAAAAAGGATTCTTGCCCCCGAAAATAAAGAGTTTAAAGCCCATTTGGGTGAATATTCGCATGAAACTGTAAAAAACTATTACTCAGTGAAAACCATGGCAGATGATGCCCTCAGAATGTATATTTCCATTATCAAAGGTTCAAAAATAAACGAGGTTGACCCCAAAGAGTTTCAGGATATCGCGAGATATCTCCCCCACGGAAACAGCAAACGCTTTATTGACGTTTTGATTTCGGGATATTATGGTTTCCACAACAGCGGCGATGATTCCATTTTGTCATCAATCATTAACGGTCTCAAGGCAAGCTGTCCCACCATAAAAATCGTGGTGCTTTCCAAAAATCCCGCTGAAACCTCAACTCTTTATGGAGTAGAGAGTATCGATAGATTTAACTTCGGTAAGATTTTTAAGGCTATGCTCAAAACCAAAGTTTTAATCAGCGGTGGCGGAAGTCTTATTCAGGATGTTACCAGCTCAAAGTCACTTTATTACTATCTTTCGATTATCCACATTGCAAAGCTTTGCGGTGCAAAGATTATGGTATATGCCAACGGCATCGGCCCCATCACAAAAAAGAGAAATCTCGGACTTGTAAAAAACGCCATGTCCCGTGCGGATATGATTACTCTCAGGGACAAGGCTTCCCGAATGGAGCTTGAAAAAATTCTGGGAAGTGAATCCACTTCCTTTGTGACTGCCGACCCTGTCTTCGCACTGGAAAACGCAGACGAAAGTCTTGCTGAAGCCGCCCTCAAGAAAAGTGGCATAACACACGAAAATGAGTTTTTTGCAGTTGCTGTCCGCGATTGGAAACAAAACGACAATCAGTTTGAAGAAAAAATTGCAAAATTTTGTCGCAAGACAAGTGAGAAATATGGGCTCAAAACACTGGTAATTCCAATGCAAAAAGTTATTGACACAGAAATCAGTTTAAAAATTGCCAGCCTTTGCGGTGAAAACTGTCATCTTTTAGAGGAAGGCCTTTCTCCTCAAATCATTCTTGCTATAATAAGCAAGGCAAAATTCGTGGTGGGTATGCGTCTTCACACTCTTATCTATGCGGTAAAAAACAGTGTGCCCCTTATCGCCCTTGACTATGACCCAAAGGTAAGCGCCGTTATGGAGCCTCTCGATATGATGTTCTCACAAAAGGTTGAAAACATAGACGCCTGCGAATTGTGTGGCTTTGCGGATGAAATTTTGAAAAACCACGATGCTCTTTCCGAAAAAATAAGAGAAAAAAGTCAGCAATACAGTATCCTTGCTGACAAAAATATCGAAATGACAATGGAACTTCTTTAAAATTTTTAAAACAAAATAAAAAAACGATACACCTTCGCCCGAAAGACGGACATGTATCGTTTTTTTTGTGAGAAAATCTTAAATCGTTAAATCCTTATTCTTCAACGCTGAATTCAGAAAGAGATTCTTCGTATTTTGCGAGAATCATATTCTGAAGAAGTTCTCTCATTTCGGCATTGATAGGATGTGCAATATCCTTGAATTCGCCGTCTGGAGTTTTGCGACTTGGCATAGCGATGAAGAGCTTCTCCTGACCCTCGATTACTTTGATGTCATGAACTACAAATGCGTCATCGAAAGTGACAGAAACAACTGCTTTCATTCTGCCTTCCGCATTGATTTTTCTGACTTTAATGTCAGTGATTTGCATAAAAATGCACCCACCTTTGTAAAAAGTTTATATGATTTTAATTATTTTCTGAATAAAAATTTTTAAGAATAATATAATACCTATATTGATAAATTCTCTCTTTTGTGTTAAAATATTAAAAGAAAGTAAAATAATTCCAAATTCCAAGGAGATGAGCCCTTTGAAAAACTTTCGATTTCTGGACCTTCCAAAAAATTCACACATACATATGGTCGGCATAGGCGGCATAAGTATGAGCGCTCTTGCCCATATGCTAAGGCATTTCGGGTATAGCGTATCAGGCTCTGACCGTTCAGAAAGCAGTTCCACACAGAAACTGACTTGTGAAGGGTTTAACATTTATATCGGCCACAGCGCCGAAAACATCCAAGACCCTGACCTTGTCTGCTACACAGCAGCGATCCCAAAAGACAATCCGGAAATCGTGAAAGCCCGTTCTCTCGGCATTCCATGCCTGGAGCGCGCCGAACTTCTTGGACAACTAATGGAAAGCTATAAACACCCAATAGCAGTTGCCGGAACGCACGGAAAAACCACAACAACATCAATGCTGTCGCTGGTTTTCCTTGAAGCTGGGCTCGACCCCACCATTTTAGTCGGCGGCGAGCTTTCTCAAATTGGTGGAAACTACCACATCGGAAGCCAAAATCATCTGATTTTCGAGGCTTGTGAGTACGTAGAAAGCTTCCTGAATTTTCATCCTTATTTGTCAATTATCACCAATGTAGAAGAGGATCATCTCGACTATTTTAGTGACCTTAATCATATTATAACATCTTTTAAAAAATTTACAAGCCTAAATTCACCCTCAGGATGCATTATTGTTTGTTCTGACGATAAAAACGCCACCGAAGTTGTGAAAGATACACAAAAAAAAGTGGTCACTTTCGGCTTGCTTAGTAAAAATAACGATTTTTTTGCCGAAAATCCACACTTAAACGTTAAAGGTATGACCCAATTTGACGTATATGCCTATGGCGAAAAAGCTACAACGCTTCAGCTTTTTGTACATGGTGAACACAACGTCAGAAATGCATTGGCTGCCTTTGCAGCAGCCTGGGAAATGGGCGTCGAAGTAAACGACATAAAACGTGGTCTCGAAAGTTATACCGGTACAAAACGCAGATACGAAAAGCTGGGCGAAATTGATGGCATAAAAGTAATTGACGATTATGCCCACCACCCTACTGAAATCGAAACTACTTTGAAATCCGCAAAAAACGTTTCACAAGGTAAAGTCTGGTGCATTTTCCAGCCCCATACTTTTTCTAGAACAAAAGCTTTCCTCTGCGATTTTGCCAAAGCACTTGAAACCGCGGATACGACAATCGTCACCGACATTTATCCCGCAAGGGAACCCTTTGACGGCACAATCCACAGCTGTGATGTGGTTCAGCTTATGAAAAACGGTGTGTATATAAACGATTTCGGCGCAATAAAAAGATATGTGCTAAAGAATGCAAAAAAAGGCGACACCATCATTACGATGGGCGCCGGAGACGTCTTCAAAATAGGACATCTCCTAATAAACGAAAACTAAAAGAACAAGCCACCTGCAAATGCCGGTGGCTTTTTTGCACAGATAACAGATTCTTACACCGCTTCAGTGCGAATTTTTTTATTTTCAATATAAATATGTTTGTTGCAAATTTCAAAAGCCGCACGCTTGTGTGAGATAATGAGACAAGTCTTGCTTTTGAGATTTTTTATATTTTGGAGAAGTGCCTCTTCCGTTTCCTCATCAAGCGCCGAAGTCGCCTCATCAAGAAGAATAATAGGCGCATCCGAAAGAATTGCACGACTCACAGCAAGTCTTTGAATTTGTCCTTCCGAAAGTCCTGCTCCTTTCTCGCCCAAAATTGTATCAAGTCCGTCAGGGAGCTGGCCTATAAACTCTGCCGCACAAGCGACCTCCGCCGCCATCATAATCTCATCATCAGACGCATCCGGTCTCACCATAGAGATAGCTTCACGTATAGTTCCCGACAACAAAAGGTTGCCCTGTGGAACATAAGAAAACAGCGGCCGCGAGTTCTTTCCTGCTGTGATTTTTTCCTCACCCAAATCGAGATATATTTCCCCGTTTGACGGTGTATAAACCCCAAGCAGAAGCTTCAAAAGCGTGCTCTTTCCTATGCCGGAAATTCCACCAATAACCGCAAAGTCACCCTTGTCGATTGAAAGACTGGCATCCTCAAATACCGCTGTTTTGCCATAACCAAATGAAATGTTCTCAAAACAAAGTCTCTGCAGCGATTCATATGTTTCACACTCATCGAGGACCTCGCCGCTTTCCTTTTCGTCAGGAAGATTGTCAAGCTCAATAATTCTCTCTGCCGATGCAAGAATTGAATAATACTGCGGAACAACTCCGGAAAGCCCCGCAAAAGGCGCCTGAACCTGATTCACAAGCTGAATAATTGCCGTAAGCGTACCGAAAGAAATGGTTCCCAAAAACAGACGATAAGCACTCCACACCAAAGCATAAAGAGAACCTGCACTGAAAATAACGCTCAGTCCCGAAGACGATACAAGCGTGATATTTTTGCGCCTCATCTGAGCCTTATAATTTTCCTCTTGAAGCACATCGCCTTTGTCCGCAATTTTATTCTCAATTCCAAAAACCTTTATCATAAGGAGACTGCCAAGAGTCTCCTGAAAGAACGAGCGCACCTTTGCCTCGGTTTCCTGAATACGCTTATGGGTTCTTTTGAGCACCTTTCTGAACGCTCCGATAACCAACAGCAAGATAATTCCGCCAAAAAGAAAAATAAATGCAAAACCTCGGTCAAGAATGGTAAGAGAATAAAGGGCATAGCAAAGCCCCGCCACCAGTGCCAGAGCACTTGGAATCAAAGTCAGTACGCCTTTTGAAACAACAGATACATCGTTGTTGAGACGTGTCATCAAATCCCCAGTGTGATATGACGCCACCGCTGAATAATCTTTGCCAAGAAGCTTTGAAAAAATATTCCCACGAAGGCTATTGTTTAGCCGTGCACCTACGTGAACTTCGATTGACTGGCCAAGAAGACGCAGTCCCACCTGCACAAGAATTATAAACACAAGTTTTCCCGCTGCAAGAAGAAAGGCGTCGAAATTCCTTGAAACCGCAGCATCAATAACGTGACGTGAGGTCAACGCAAAGATAACACCCAAGATAGTAAGAGTGCAACGAAGCACAGACAAAAGGAATATAGAAAAGAGCCGCGCCTTTGAATGTCGGTACAGCCATTTTAGTGTTTGCTTATCTTTCATCTTATCACCTGCCATATAAAGCATAAATCTATATTCAGTTTAGCACAACACCGTCCGTTAGTCAAGGGAGCCTTTTCCCCGCATCCAGAAAGCAAAAAAAGAGGGCTTCCCCCTCCTTTTTGATATTCTTATTTGTATCTGTCTATGTCCGAAAGGCTTATTCCCTGGTGAAGAGCGATATTTATTCCGTTTGCGATTATCCTTGACATTTCCTCTGCCTGTTCATCAATGTCCTTTGGGGTAACAATAAACGCCCCCACATTTTCACCCAGCACCTCTTTGAGAAGAAAAAAACGATCTTCTTCCTCTGCACCTTTCAGCATTTCCAAAAAACGTTGGTTTCCCTCTGCATTTTCTTTCATATTTTTTATAAGCAAGTCTATAGCATCTGCCGCAATGGTTGCCGCATCAATCACCGTTGGAACCCCAATTCCAATCACAGGAACGCCCATCTCCTTTTCATTTAAGGACATGCGGCGGTTTCCCACACCTGCACCAGGTGTAATCCCAGTATTCGACAGCTGAATGGTGTTATTCACTCTATCAACCGAACGTGAGCAAAGGGCATCTATTGCGATTATAAGTGAGGGTTTTATTTTTTCACAAAGGCCTTTTATTATTTCTCCCGTTTCAAGCCCTGTAATCCCCAAAACCCCCGGAGCTATACCGCACACGCTTTTCAGTCGCTCATCAATCTCCTCTGGCATATACCGGATAAGGTGCCGTGTAACAAGCACATAATCAAGGGTAACAGGGCCCACTGCATCAGGTGTGATATTTCGATTTCCAAGCCCCACCACCAAAACGTTCTCAAGGGAAGTTCCGCTGACAAGCTCTCTTAATTCTTTGGCACAAGCCTTGCACGCCGCTTCATAAACAGTCTGTTCCATCCACCAGTCCTTTGGCAGCTCTATGGTTATATATCTGCCTTTTTCCTTGCGTAGTGCTTCTTCGCCGTTTTTGTCAAGAATTTCAACAGTTGTCACCTTTATATTTTTTTCAAGAAGTTCCTCTGCCGCCCTGACCCCATCAATTTCAGAAAGTGTCTCTCCCGCCTCAAGCAATAATTCCCTCATTTCAAGGGCAAGGTCTGTCCGTCTGTTAAACATTTTTTCTCCTTTCTTTTCGTTCCCACCCCCCTCATCTACATAAATCTTGACACAAGATAACCTTTGTGATAAAATGTGAGCAGAATGAAATCCTTTTATTTTGGGGGCTTTAACAGATTTTCGCAAGCTTTTTAGGATAAGCCGAGAAAATTATTTCAGCTTGTGAAATCCTCTAAGAATCCCGTCAGTGATGACGCACTATAAAGTTTTATTCCGTCACTTAGCATCTCAAAATCGTGCTGTGACAAATCGTTTTTGAATATTTTGTGGCTGTAAAGGAACTCTTCCTTTCCGTCATGGGACACATATATCCCGATTTCCTCGCCGCAAAGTTTCACAAGATAATAATCAAACTTTGCGCCGTTTGTCCGCTTGTCTTCTGTATCGGTTGAAGTCTCCAGCGGAACGGCAGTCTTTGACACCTCTACCGCGGGTGCAGCAAGGGCAGAGTTTTCTTCAAGACTCGCTTTGGTTATATTATAGGTAAGAACTCCTGTGGCAACCGACACAACTGCCATAAGAATAAAAAGCATAAATATTTTGAACGTAGTTTTAAGCATATCTTTGGTCCAACCTTTCTTTTTTGGCTTTTTGTTAATTTTTTACACTTTTTCGTGTTTTATACCCAAAGCACAAAAACTTTTGGTTTGATATTTTATTTTATGCCTCCCTTTTGGTGGGCAAAAGGAGAGATTTTCTTGAAAAACAATCCTTATTCAAAAATCTTTTTAAAGGTGTTCGGCATCACCGCCGCATGTGGTCTTGCTCTTGCTTTCCTCATCTTTCTTGGGGCAGTGCTGGGTCTTTTCGGCAATATGCAGTCCCTCGACATTGATTCAATTATTTCAAACAGCTCAAGTCAAGTTGTTTATATCGATTCCGCGGGAAACGAACGACCGCTCACCACTCTTTCTGCTGAACAAAATCGCATATGGGTGGACTTTGACGACATTCCTCAGGATATGAAAGATGCTTTTGTTTCCATTGAGGACGAGCGTTTTTATTCCCACAGCGGCTTTGATATCAGGCGTACATTTAAAGCATTTTTGGTGTTTGTGAAAAACAAGCTCACCGGTGGCGAAACCACCTTTGGCGGAAGTACCATTACTCAGCAGCTTGTGAAAAACCTCACCCAGAAAACCGAGCGTACCGCCGCAAGAAAAATTCAGGAAATTTCACGGTCAGTAAATCTCGAAAAACGTCTTTCAAAAGATAAAATTCTTGAGCTTTATCTCAATTCCATTTATCTGTCTCAGGGTTGTAACGGTGTTCAGGCGGCATCTCACAAATTCTTTGGCAAGCCAGTAAGCGAGCTCTCCTTGGCAGAATGTGCATCAATCGCCGGCATAACACAGTATCCCACCCTCTATGACCCTTTGATTAACCCTGAAAACAACAAGAAGAAGCAGGAAATCGTTCTTTCAAAGATGCTTGAGCTTGGCTATATAACCGAGGAAGAACACGACAATGCAATAGGCGAAGAATTGGTATTCGCCGAATTTGACGAAAGTGCTCTTGTTACCGGCACCATACATTCATACTTTGTTGACCAGATTGCTTATGATGTTCTGGGGGGTCTTCAGGAACTTGGCTACACCGAAAACATTGCAAAGAAAATGCTTTATTCCGGTGGACTCAAGATTGTTTCAACCATTGACCCCAATGTCCAAAAAGCTATGGAAAAGGTCTTTGAAAACACAGATAATTTCCCCAATTCCACAGGAACAGATCCCGCCCAATCAGCTATGGTTGTTATGGATCCATATACAGGACAAGTCAAAGGCATGGTTGGCGGCGTTGGTAAAAAGTCGGGGAACCTCGTTCTCAATCGTGCAACCCAGACTCTCCGTCAGCCCGGCTCATCAATAAAGCCCATTGCAGTTTATGCCCCTGCCATTGAGCGTGGTATAATAAACGCAGCAGACATTTACGATGACAAGGCGATTTCATATGGAGGCTGGACTCCCAGAAACTATGACCACAAATACAGCGGAAAGGTTTCAATTCGCACAGCTGTCCGCAAATCACTGAATACCATTCCCGTTCAGGTTCTTGATGAGATGGGAGCGAATGCTTCATTCAACTTCCTCACCCAAAAGCTTGGCATTTCATCGCTGGTTAAGAATCGGGTAGGCAGCGACGGAAAGGTTTATTCAGACATAGGTCTTTCACAGCTTGCTCTTGGCGGTCTCACCGACGGAATTTCTGTTATTGAAATGACTGCCGCATACACCCCATTTGTAAATAGAGGAATTTTCACAAGACCTTATTGCTACACCTCGGTTGTGGACTCAAAAGGCAATGAGCTTCTTTCAAACAAGCCAAAGCAAACTATTGCTTTAAGCGAACAAACCGCATATGTTATGAGCAGACTTCTTTCAGAGGTCGTATCCTCTGGAACAGGCGGAGGTGCACAACTTTCATCGGGTATGTATACCGCCGGAAAAACCGGTACAACCTCCGACAGCCACGACCGTTGGTTTGTAGGATACACTCCGCATTATGTGGGCGCAGTATGGTATGGATATGACATTCCGCGTCCTATGACACATTCGGGAAATCCGTGCATAAAGGCTTGGAAGATGGTTATGGATGAAATAAACAGCGGAAAGTCAAAAACCTCTCCTGCCGTTCCCAAAGGCGTAAAGTCTGTCAGCTACTGTGCAGAAACAGGTCTTCTGCCAGGTGAACATTGTGGTGAAAACGTTACAAGCTTCTGGTTCACCGAAGGCAATGCTCCAAAGGAAGCCTGCAAATCAAAGCATCTCCCCGAAGGCGAAGAGGAAAACCAAAACGCTGAAACAGGGGAAAAGACCGAAAATGCAGAAACTCCTGAATCTGACACAGCCGAAAGTGGCAGCGAGGTAGTTCCTGCTCCTGAAGTTGTTGAAGAGGTCGTTATCCCTGCCGCATAAAGTTTAAAAAGTAAAAACCCTTGTACCACTATGGTACAAGGGTTTATTTTTTATCTATTTGTCAGCTCAGCAGCATAAAGCTCTGTAGCAATCCATTTATCAAGCTTTCCCGACCTGACCTCCGCCGCATACCGAGTCCCCCTAAGCGTCATTTTTCTGAGGTAATTTTCATCAAATCGTCTGCTCTGCTCACATAGTTTTTTAATCACAAAGGGATGTTTTTTCGGTTCAAAATATCCTGCAATGTTATCAACAGAAACCTTGTCCCCCAAAAGCTGCTTCACCATCAACAGCTCGCCCATCCGTGACGCCACAAGAGAAAGTATTGTTGCAGGATTTTCCCCTGACGCCCGAAGAAGCCCAAGCCCCTCAAGCACCTTTTTCTGTCTCCCCTCCGCAATGTCATCAATGAGGTCAAACACTCTTGCTTCCAAAGATTTTGAAACCACTGCCTCAATGTCTCGAAGCGTGATTTTTTCTCTATCTGCCGCAAAACCTACCAGTTTTTCAAACTCATTGAAAAGCCGCGCCATGGACTGTCCCGAAAGCTCTATCATTCGGGAAATATCCTTTGAAAGAACAGTCTTTCCTCTTTCCTCAAACATTTTTTCAAGCCAGATTTCAAGCTGCTTTGGTGACAATAAATCAAACTTCACCACCGAGCCGTTCTTTTTGATTATATCAAGATTTTTTTCTTTCTTTTTGTCAAACTCTTCCTCAACAAAAACAAGTGTTATATATTCAGGCAAGGAAGAAATAAGCTCACAAACCTCAGCGAAATCTTTAGCTTTAGCATTCCCAAAAATTCCGCTTTTTGAAACCACCACCATTTTTCGCTCTGACATTACCGGAACAGAAAACACCTGATTTTCAATTTCACGGGCAGTTATCTTTTTGCCCTCGATTTTGACAAAATTAAATTCCTCAAAATCTGGCTCCACCACCCGCTTTTTTATAGTTTTTATCTTGTTTTCAAGCAAAAACTGTTCCTGTCCATAAAAGAAATAGAGTCTTCCTATTTTCCCTGCCGAAATCTCTCTGTCAAGCTCTCTTATTTCCAACGCTTTTCACCTCCCGAAAATTTTATCTTTCAGTATGTATGTTTTTAATTCCGCTTCTTGCAACTTCAAAGGTAATATCCCCGTCTGTGTCTGTTCGATATACCCTTATATCATCATTCTCAAGATTTTCCAGAGTCTCATAGTGGGGATGTCCATAAGAATTTCCCTTTCCCGCCGAAATAACAGCATATGTAGGGTCTGCAGCTGTCAAAAATCCTTTAGAAGACGAACTTGACGAGCCGTGATGTGCAACTTTCAAAATATCACACTCGATATCTTCTCCTTCAAAAACTTCACCCTCTACACGGCTTTCAATGTCACCGGTAAGCAAAATTTCCGTATCAAAGCAACTCGCCATAATAACAAGCGAACTATTGTTGTGAAAATTCTTTCCTTCCGCACCGCCTTTTTCGGGATGCAAAATTTTAAGGGAAAAGTCCTCACTGATTTTTATAGTATCACCCTTTGAAACATATTCTATCTCACAGCCGCTTCTCTTCGCAGCCCTTTCAAGACCCTTTCTTGTGCCGTCAGCATCAGAATAATCAGGCAAAATCAGTTTCTCAATCATCCCATCAAGAAGGCTTTCATAAATCCCTCCCTCATGGTCGCTGTGATAATGACTGACTATGGCAATGTCCACCGTTTCGCCACGAGAACTGAGAAACGGCAACAAGCTTTTTTCATATTCATCTGCCTCGCCGCCATCAATAAGGACTGTAGTTCCACTGGGTGCTTTAAAAAATGTCGCGTCCCCCTGCCCTATGTCCACAAAAGTAACGGCAAAGTTTTCAGAATCAATATTTTCAGGATACGTCTTTGCTGCCAAGGCAACAAGGATTGCCGCAATTAACCACAAAAAATAAAAAAGCTTCTTTTTGCTTCGCATAATAAAACCCTCTCAATAAAACAAAAGGGCTGCCAAATTTTTGACAGCCCAAGCTTTTGATTTTTAGAAAATACGTCTGCCACAGGTAATGCGATTTGCATAATTTCCTGTAACGATGCTTTCGTATTTTACAACATCTCCGGTCTGCGGAGAGTGTATCATCATTCCGTTGCCCACATAAATTCCCACATGGTTTATGTAGCCACTGCGGTTCTGAAAGCCCACAATATCACCGGGCTGGAGTGCATTCTTTGGCACCCATGTTCCATTTGTCATCTGGTCTGCTGCAACACGATTAAGTGTCACGCCCATCTGTTTATAAATAAAATATACAAACCCGCTGCAGTCAAAGCCGTTGGGGCCTGCCGCACCATAAACATATGGTTTCCCAAGATATTTCTTTGCAAGTTCAACAACTGCTTGTCCCTTGGATGTTACGCTTTCATTTCTGTTGGGCATTTCGCCCTGAACGATTGTTATGTAATCAAGTGAAACATATCCCTCTGCCGAGCCATATGAAACTCTTGCCCATCCTGACTCAATCCATTTTACCGGAACTGTCTGTCCATAAGGAAGCTGTGCAAGCACAGCAGATGATGTAGTAGCCTTTGCCCTGAGATTGAGCAGTGACGCTGTAACAATGCCATATGATGAATTTCCTGTTGCTCCAGCAGGCACACAGACCGCCGAAAGCACTATAACGCATGCGGTAATCACCGCAAAAATTCTTTTAAATTTAAACAAAATTTTTACCTCCAAATTAGTCAGCACCTACGCTTTATTCCCTTTCCTCTCTCCCTTCAAATTGAAATCATACATTACAAGTATACATAATTTTTTCTTATTTGTCAACCATTTTACGAAAATCAACATTGGAAAACAACTCCATAACATATAATCGGATGGTAATAAAAGTTGACAAAAGCCTTGACAAACGTCAAATATTGTGGTATTTTAATATCAAATTGAATATAAATGCGTTGAAGAAGAGTGCTCCAAGGGTAGGCTTTAGAGAGAAGCGGCGGTTGGTGAAAGCCGCAAAAGCCGAGTTTGTGAGCTGTAGCTTCCGAGCAGGAAGGAAGAAAGTCGGATATCGACAAGTAGAACCTTTCCGTGTTTGCTACGTTAGTGCATAGGACCTAAAGCAAAGGGTCTGAAGTGGCACCTTGAAAATGGTGCAATTTGAGTGGTACCGCGGGTAAGAAAAGAAAATTTTCAGCTCGTCTCAAAGAATCTCCTTTGGGACGACTTTTTTGTGTCTTAAAGGATTTTTAAGGAGGAAAACTATGAAAGAAGAAACTATGACCGGTCTTGATTTTAAAATCAGCGAGGTTGCTGCCAGAATCAAAGAGCTTCGTCAAATCAGCGGCATTTCCGTTGAAACAATGGCAAAGCTTACCGGCGTTACGCCTGAAAAGTATATAGCTTGTGAAGAGGGCAAAAAAGACCTGAGCTTTGCATTTATTTATCGTTGCTCCCTTGCCTTCAAGGTCGGCGTTACTGACATTGTTGAAGGTGTCAGTTCAAACCTTAAATCCTACACCGTTACACGTTCGGGCGAGGGCAGAAAGATTGAAGAAGCTCACGGAATGGTTTATTACAACTTGGCGTCAGCTTTCAAAAACCGTGTGTCAGAACCCCTCTTTGTTGAATGTGCATATGACCCATCAGCAGAACAGCGTGACATTGAGCTCACCACACATACAGGTCAGGAGCTTGACATTGTGATTTCAGGAACTCTCAAAATCCAGATTGGTTCTCACAGCGAAATCCTTTCAGTCGGCGACACCATTTATTTTGACAGTTCAACACCCCACGGTATGATTGCAGTTGGCGGAAAAGACTGCCAGTTTTATGCAATAGTATTAAACGGAAAAGAAAACGAAGAGCCAACCGGCACAGCTTTCATAAAGGAAAGTACTTACAAGCCTCATCAGCAGTACAAGCGTGTTTATCATGATTTCATTGATACAGTTGAAGACGAAAACGGTGCTCTCATCTCAATCGATTTCAAAAACGAGGACAAATTCAATTTCGCCTTTGACATTGTTGATGAAATTGCCCGTCGCAAACCGGACAAGCTTGCTATGGTGCATCTTGATAAAAATAAGGTTGAACGCCGCTTCACCTTTACCGACTTTATGAAAGAATCTGCAAGATGCGCAAATTATTTCGAATCCTTGGGCATCAAAAAAGGCAGCAAGGTTATGATGGTACTCAAGCGTCATTATCAATTCTGGATTGCAATCCTTGCTCTCAACAAAATCGGTGCAGTTGCTATTCCTGCATCAAATCTTCTTCAGGAGCACGACTATGAATACCGCTATCAGGCAGCAGAGGTTGATGCAATCATCTGCAGTGCTGACGGCGACATTGCAAATCAGGCAGAGCTTGGTGCAAAAAATGCGCCAAACCTTAAAGAAAAAATTCTTGTTGGCGGCGAAAAACCGGGCTGGAGAAACTTTGACGAAGAATATAAGTCTTTCCCCGACACTTACGCACGCCACGCTGACTCTCCCTGCGGCGATGATGATATGCTTATGTACTTCACCTCAGGAACTACCGGAAACACCAAAATGGCACTTCACAGCTGCAAGTACCCCCTTGGACACTTCCACACAGCAAACTACTGGCATTGTGTTGACCCTGAGGGTCTTCACCTTACCATTTCGGATACCGGCTGGGCAAAGGCTGCCTGGGGCAAGATTTACG
>JAZROR010000089.1:0-2215 GCA_045648845.1 Clostridia bacterium | reverse complement strand
AAATTAAATTTTAGTCAAAGTTAACATTTCGATTATACAATAGATAAAATATTTTGTCAATATTTTATTTATTTCCAAAAATTTAAGAGTGCTACGGGTCAAACAAAAAAATCGGAACAAGCGTAACTTGTTCCGACGTGGCTCCCCCTGTTGGACTTGAACCAACGACCCTGCGGTTAACAGCCGCATGCTCTACCGACTGAGCTAAGGAGGAATATTTAATTAACAAAGTATATTATAACCTTTTTTCAAAAAAAGTCAATAACAAATTTTATTTTTTCACACACTTTATTCGACAAAAACAAAAACCGGCATCCACATATTCCGCAGATGCCGGCTCATTTCTACTAAAATACTGACATTATCAACACTGCTATTATTATGAGAGGCAGGACATATGTCAAATAAGGCTTGAGCCACTTTGGAAGTTTTATTCCCTTACCTGCATTTACTTCTTCAAAATAGTTCTTCCATCCCCAGCCATAACAGGAGGTACAGAAAATCACATACAAAAGACTTCCCAATGGCAAAAGCACGTTTGAAACAGTGTAATCCTCAAGGTCCATTATACCCTTGCCCATAATCTGAAAATCTGACCATATGCCAAATCCCAGTATGCAAGGAAGCGCAAGCAAAATCATCAATGCAATATTTATAACCGCAATCTTCTTGCGTCCCATTTTTGTCAGTTCAAGCCAGAATGACATTATATTTTCAAACACTGCAATAACGGTTGAAAATGATGCAAAAATCATAAACACAAAGAAAAGTGTTCCAATTATACGGCCGCCTGGCATTCCGTTGAAAATACTTGAGAGGGTGGTAAACAAAAAGCTTGCGCCAACTGTAGATGCATCAGCAGTTACACCATTATTATAGGTAAAGCACGCAGGGAAAATAATAAGTCCCGACATAAGAGCAACAAGAGTATCAAGTGACATAATTGTAAGAGCTTCACCGGTGAGGCTCTTCTCTTTTCCTATATAGCTGCCAAAAATCGCAACCGAGCCTATTCCTATGCTAAGCGTAAAGAACGCCTGTCCCATGGCAGCAGAAACCACTGTCCATATTCCTGATTCTTTCACGCCATCAAGAGTCGGAACGAGATAGAACTTAAGTCCTTCAGCAGCATTCGAAAGAGTGCATGAATAAACAGCAAGACCAATCATCAACGCAAAAAGGGCTATCATCATAACCTTTGTTATTTTTTCAACACCTTTCTGAAGTCCAAGGGAACAAACTCCAAAGCAAATAACTATTACCGCAATAGTGGAAATCGTCATAAGTCCCTGATTTGTTATCATACCGCCAAATGCTGCACCCAATTCTTCAGCTGTGCTGTATTCAAAAATTGAACCGCTTAAATATTTAAAGAAATAAACAAGCATCCATCCCGAAATAACGGTGTAAAACATCATAAGAATATAGTTTCCTGCAACACCCATATATTTCATAAGATGCCACTTCTGACCCGGTTTTTCGAGAACATCAAAGGACGATGCTATGCTTCTCTGGCTTCCTCTTCCTACCGCAAGTTCCATTGTCATAACAGGAAGTCCCAGAAGCAGCAAAAACGCAATATAAAGAAACACAAAAAGCGCTCCGCCGTAAGCACCCGTTATAATAGGAAATCTGTAAACATTTCCAAGACCAATGGCACAGCCTGCCGAAATAAGAATAAACCCAAGTCGCGATGAAAATTTTTCTCTTTGGTTCACAAAACAAAACCCCTTTATTGTTAGTTTTTTATATGTTAACATATTATCATGAAATTTACAAGTTTTATTTTACTCATTTATTGCCCACTAAATTCCAAAAATAGTTGTAATTTAAATTTCAATATGTTATAATGGAAGCATAAGTTTTTAAATCAACATTTGCATAATTCGTTATATAAGGAGATGTTGTAATGAATCAAATTGCTGTTATTGTTCCGGTGTACAACGCCGAGAAAACTTTGACAAAATGTTTAAGCAGTATTTCTGCACAGACATACAAAGATTTTGAGGTTCTTTTAATCAACGATGGTTCAAAGGATGCAAGTGTCCAGATTTGTGAGGAATTTTGCAAAAACGATTCACGTTTTAGGCTTATCACTCAGGAAAACTCCGGTCCCTCAGCTGCCAGAAACAGAGGCATCGATGAAGCAAATTCAAAATATTTAGCCTTTGTGGATTCAGATGATTATGTTGAGGCTGATATGCTTTATGAACTA
>JAZROR010000088.1:0-6131 GCA_045648845.1 Clostridia bacterium | reverse complement strand
ACCGTTATCAAGAGCCAATCGAATATCTGCCATAAGGTTGTTATAAAAAGAAAGATTGTGAATAACCGCAAGGCGAAGAGCAAGAATTTCATTGGCTTTGAAAAGATGACGAAGATAACCCTTTGAAAAATTGCGACAAGTATGACAGTTGCAGTTGGGGTCAAGGGGCGTGTCATCTGTTTCGTATTTTGCGTTGTTAATGTTTACTATACCCTGTGATGTAAAAAGTGTGCCGTGACGCGCATTTCTGCTGGGCATAACGCAATCAAAAAAATCCACGCCTCTATATACAGCCTCGATTATGTTTTTAGGTGTACCCACACCCATAAGGTAACGGGGCTTGTCTTTAGGGGCAAAAGGCTCAACCGCTTCAATTATCTCATACATAACTTCGGCAGGCTCGCCAACGGCAAGACCGCCAATAGCATAACCGTCAAGGTCAAGCTCTGCAATTTGCTTCATATTTTCAATCCTGAGATCAGAGTAAGTACTGCCTTGATTGATGCCAAAAAGCATCTGATTTTTGTTTATGGTGCTGTCAAGAGAGTTAAGTCGTGAAAGTTCGTCTTTGCAGCGTTTAAGCCAGCGGACAGTCATTTCAGAGGATGCCTTTGCATAGTCCTTTTCACAGGGGTTTTCAACGCATTCATCAAAAGCCATAGCAATAGTAGAGGCAAGGTTTGACTGAATCTGCATACTTTCCTCAGGTCCCATAAAAATACGTCTTCCGTCAATGTGGGATGAAAAATAAACACCTTCTTCACGAATTTTGCGAAGTCCTGCAAGAGAGAAGACCTGAAAACCACCACTATCGGTGAGGATAGGTCTGTCCCAGTTCATAAACTTGTGAAGACCGCCTAATTTTTTGACAACCTCATCGCCCGGACGTAGGTGGAGGTGGTATGTGTTTGAAAGTTCTACCTGACAGCCGATTTGTTTTAGGTCAAAGGCATCAAGACCGCCTTTTATAGCAGCAGCAGTTCCCACGTTCATAAAAACGGGGGTCTGGATGGTGCCGTGAACTGTCTCAAATTCACCGCGCCGTGCTTTGCCTTCTGTCTTTAAAATTTTAAACATAAGATAAAAACCTTTCTTTTTTATTCAATAAACATAGAATCGCCAAAGCTGAAAAATCTGTAGTTTTCCTTTATGGCAACATTATATGCATTCATTATGGATTCACGGTCATAAAGAGCCGATATAAGCATAAGCAGTGTTGATTCAGGCAAATGAAAATTTGTTATGAGTGCATCAACTATTTTGAATTTATAGCCTGGATAGATAAAAATCTGGGTATCACCTGATTTGGCTGTGACACGGCCGTCTGTATCTGCCACTGATTCAAGAGTTCGTACAGAGGTAGTGCCAACAGCAACAATTCTGCCGCCTGATTTTTTTGTTTCGTTTATTATGTCAGCAGTTTCCTTTGAGATTTCATAGTATTCGGAGTGCATATGGTGATCTTCAATATTTTCGGTTGAAACAGGACGGAATGTGCCAAGCCCAACGTGAAGTGTAACAAATGCAACTTTTACGCCTTTTTTCTTTATTCTGTCAAGCAATTCAGTAGTAAAGTGAAGACCTGCTGTGGGGGCTGCTGCTGAACCCTCAATTTTTGAATATACAGTTTGATAACGATTTTTGTCTTCCAGTTTTTCTTTTATATATGGAGGAAGAGGCATTTCACCCAAAGTATCAAGAATTTCTTCCCATACACCATCGAACTCAAAACGGACAATACGGTTTCCTTCTTCCAGAATATCAATAACCTCAGCTCTAAGAATGCCGTCACCGAAAACAAAGCGACTGCCTATGCGTGCCTTTTTGCCGGGGCGGAGAATGATTTCCCAGGTGTTTATATCAAGCCGTTTGAGGAGCAAAAATTCAATTTTGCCGCCACTACCTTCTTTTGTACCAAAAAGCCTTGCCGGTATAACTCGGGTGTTGTTCATAACAAGACAGTCACCCTCATTTAGATATTCAATTATATCATAAAAATGCTTATGTGAAATTTCGTTTGTTTCGCGATTCAAAACCATAAGTTTTGATGCTGTTCTGTCCTCAAGGGGAGTTTGAGCAATCATTTCCTGAGGCAAATCATAATAAAAATCTTTTATGTTCAATTTCTTTTGTCCTTTCCTTAATAGGCTTTTTCGAGATGTGTTCCTGTATAATAATGGGTAAGAATTTCATCATAGCCAAAGCCCGCTTCAGCCATACCTTTTGCACCATACTGGCTCATACCAACTCCGTGCCCCCAACCCTCGCCGGAAAACACAAAGCTGTCTTTACTGCCGTCATTTTTTTCGGTTTTATATGTTTTTGAATTTTTACCGTTTGTTACAACGTATTTTTCAGTTATTGAAAATGTTTTTTTATCTCCTGAAAGCACAACTGCAGAGCTCAGTGTTTTGGTCTTGGTTCCGTTTCCGTCAGCTACATAAACCACGGGATGTGTGGTAGTGCCACCGGTGACAACAGTATATTTTTGGCTGTAGGTCGCCTCGCTGAAAATGGTTCGGCAGCTTTCACGTTCAAAAATTTTTTCTCCGTTTGTGCCTTTTACCAAAAGCTTTAGAACACGACCTGCGTCGGTGTATTCAAGAGCTTTTATTTCAATGACATCGCCGATTTCATAGCCACGACTTTTCATTATTTCTGTTGCACGGGCTTTTGTCAGAATTTTTGTCCATTTCCCGTTGTAAATATTTTCGGTATCCTCGTATGGATTTTCAACACTCACAAGATAGGGAAAAGATGAACCCCAAACGTTTTTTACATTTTCGGTGGATGAGCCCATTGATGATGAATAAACCGCCTGAACAAGCTGGTCTTCATAAAAAAGCAACTGACCGTGGGTTTCATCAACAGCGGTATGAACGCTTTCGCTTTGGTCAGCGGCGGTGGAGTATGCCTGACAGCATACTGTTCGGCACACGTCAAAGCTGTATTGCTTGTGATAATTTATTCTGCCAAGAGCGAAATTTCTGGCACAGACAGCTTGTACCTTTAAAGCTTCAACAGGCCATGAGGATGACATCTCACGGCACACAACACTGTAAAGGTATGATTCCACGGGGACAATATTCACAACAGTAAGACCATCAGAGGAAAGTTTTTTGCATTCAAAGCCGCCACGGTATGTGCCTTTATTGGCACCTGAAATTTTCATAATGCTATCTTCGTATTCGTAATCTGCAGGGAAAACTGCAAGACCCTCACTATTACTGTCTATTGCAATTAAAATTTTACCGCTGCTATCCAGCACACAGAGGACATTGGAAGAAAACTTAATAACAGTTCCCTGTGCAGCAAGATTTTCAGCTGCCCAGAGTGCATCATTGTCGTTTTGATACTTTCCTCCAAATACACAATATGAAGAGTCATGGTATCCAGGGAAAACATCCATACCCAGAGATTTCAGTTCTTCAAGACTGCTAAGCATTTCTTCCATGGTTTCATGCTTAGAATAAAGAACAGAAAAAGGCAAGCTGAAAGAATTGGATACAGACACAGAGGAAGAAGAAACAGAAAAAATCGGTGAAAACTCTCTACCCTTTGAAATTCCCAAGGAAAAACCACTTTGATATTCAAATGTAATATCGCTTGTCACCCCAGAGCCATAATAAATGCCAACACGAAGTGTATCTTCGTATTTAGTAGCATTTGCGGCGTAACAAGAAAGCCCTGTCAAAAACACAAGCAATATAAATGAAAGAATTGTTTTAAATACTATTTTCATAACAAACAAGTCCTGTTCCCTAAAATATTTATCACTATTATAAAAAATTCGACAAATATATTGTAAATTCCTTTCGTTTTATGTTAAAATTGTGTTACAAAAAATAATTGACAATGATTGATGTATGACATATAATATCTATTAAGAATAAACAAATTCACATTAGGAGGACTTTTTTCGATGAAAAATTATAAAGTTGGTATAATCGGTGCTACCGGTATGGTAGGTCAGAGATTTATTTCTCTTCTTGACAAACACCCGTGGTTTGATATAACCTTGCTTGCGGCTTCTCCCAGAAGTGCCGGCAAAAAATATTCCGAGGCGGTTGGAAACCGTTGGGCTATGAAGACCCAGATGCCCGAAAAGGTTAAGGATATGGTTGTTTTTGATGCAACAGCTGATATTGAAAAAATCGCATCAATGGTTGATTTTGTGTTCTGTGCTGTTGATATGAAGAAGGACGAAATCAGGGCTTTGGAAGAAGCTTATGCAAAAGCAGAATGCCCTGTTGTTTCAAACAACTCGGCCCACAGACATACAAGCGATGTTCCTATGATTATTCCTGAAATAAATCCCGACCATGCAGAAATCATTGAAGCGCAGAAGAAACGCCTTGGTACAAAACGTGGCTTTGTTGCTGTAAAGTCAAACTGCTCACTCCAAAGCTATGTTCCTGCAATTCATCCTCTTATGCAGTTCGGCGTTAAAAATGTTCTTGCTTGTACATATCAGGCGATTTCTGGTGCGGGCAAAACTTTTGAAACATGGCCAGAAATGGTTGACAATCTCATTCCTTATATTGGCGGTGAGGAAGAAAAGAGCGAAGTTGAACCTCTCAAAATCTGGGGCAAAATCGAGGGTGACAAGATTGTTGACGCAGTGAGCCCTGCAATCACCACACAGTGTCTCAGAGTTCCTGTTTCTGACGGTCACACAGCAGCGGTTTTTGTAAGCTTTGAAAAAAAGCCTACCATTGATGAAATAAAAGCTGCTTGGAAGAATTTCAGCGGTGTTCCTCAAGAACTTGAACTTCCGTCAGCACCAAAACAGTTCCTCAACTACTTTGAAGAAGACAACCGTCCTCAGGCTAAGCTTGACAGAAACCTTGAAAAGGGTATGGCTGTATCTGTTGGAAGACTTCGTCCTGATAAGCAGTACGATTATAAGTTCGTATGTCTATCACACAACACCCTAAGAGGTGCAGCAGGTGGCGGAGTTCTACTCGCTGAACTACTTGCTAAAAAAGGATATTTTGACTAATATATAGAGGTGACATATAATGAAAAAGCTACCATTTACAGGTTCGGGTGTTGCTTTAATCACACCATTTAATCCTGACGGAACACCTAACTATGAAAAATTAAAAGAACTTGTTGAAATGCATATTGCCAACAAGACAGATTCTATCGTTATCTGCGGAACAACTGGTGAAGCATCAACTCTTTCCGACCCTGACCACTTGGAAGTTATCGGAAAGTGCGTTGAGTATGCTGCCGGCAGAATATGCGTAATCGGTGGAACAGGAAGTAACGATACTAATCACGCTATCGAATTTTCAGTTGCTGCTGAAAAGCTTGGTTGTGACGGCGTACTTTGTGTAACACCGTATTACAACAAGGCAAGCCAGAAGGGTCTTGTTGCTCACTATAAGGCTATTGCGGATTCAATCAAGATTCCTGTAATTCTTTATAATGTTCCATCAAGAACGGGCGTGAATATTTCAATCCCTGCTTTAAAAGAACTAAGCAAGGTTGAAAATATCGTTGCAATCAAGGAAGCATCAGGCGATATCGGATATGCAGCAAAAATCAGACGCGAAGTTCCTGAACTTTATATGTATTCAGGAAACGACGATATGATTGTGCCGATGATGTCTCTTGGCGGAAAAGGCGTAATCTCTGTTGTTGCCAATATTTTACCTGAAGAAACACATAACATTTGCCAGTATTACTTAGACGGAAAGACAGACGAAGCGCTAAAGCTTCAGCTTGATATGCTTGACGTTATCAATAATTTATTCATTGAAGTAAACCCAATTCCAGTTAAAACTGCAATGAACGTTCTTGGTTATGAGGTTGGCGGCTTAAAGCTTCCGCTTTGTGATATGGAAGAAGAAAATCTTGAAATTTTGAAAAATTCTTTAAAGGAATACGGTGTAAAAAAACTGTAAGAGGTCAAAACCAATGACAAATATAATTTTAAGCGGTGCAAATGGAAAGATGGGCAGAGTAATAACCCGTCTTGCAAGCGAAGATAAGGACTGGACGATTCGTATGCATGCTGGAGAAAATGATTCGTTAAAGAGCAATATGGCGAAGTCGATTCAGCTAGTGGAAGATTCGTTACTTCCAGGGCAGCAGTTTAAGTCGGAGGCCCAAGCGGTCTTAGG
>JAZROR010000087.1:0-3316 GCA_045648845.1 Clostridia bacterium | reverse complement strand
CCTGCTGTCAAGGCAGGGGTTTTGTTGTATGAAAAAGGCCATCGCAAAGCGATGGCCTTTTTTTGTTGCATTATTCTTCAGGGAGAATTACTTCTTTTCCGCCCATATAAGTCGGAGGCCAAGCGGTCTTAGGAAGACAATACTAATGGCCAACTCCTTGGCTACAGAACGACATCGCTACGATCCGACTTTACTGTTCCTGAGGTGCTCAGACCCTATATGGGCGGAAAAGAAGTAATTCTCCCTGAAGAATAATGCAACAAAAAAAGGCCATCGCAAAGCGATGGTCTTTTTCATACAACAAAACCCCTGCCTTGACAGCAGGGGTTTTGTGTTATTCGTATATAATTTATTTCCAGAACCCACAGATATCTTTCTTTTCTTCAATCAGATGAAGAATCATCAGCATTCTGGGAAGATGGAATGGACCTTTGAATATATTACCCTTGAGGTAGTTGGCAGGAGTGTTGTCATAGTGGAGATAACCATACCATTCTCCATATTCTTTGTCGGCAAAGTTTGTGAATGCATAGTCAAGAAGCTGTTCATAGCTTTCGAGATATTTCTTGTCACCAAAAACTTCATATGCCATACGGTTTGCAATGATAGCTTCGTTCTGGGGCCACCAGAGCTTCATATCCCATTCAAGTGCTGTCGGGGGGTTGCCCAATACGTCTGTAAAGGAAATAATACCTCCGTGTTTTTTGTCGAGACCTAAAGGCATTGTCCAGTCAATAATCTTCTTTGCTGCCGAGAGGGCCTCATCGTTTTTGTCCATAAGACCTTCACCAATCAAAAACCAAGCGGTTTCAAGACCGTGGCCGGGGTTTACAAGACGGCCGGTGGGTGTATCCATAAACTTTCCATCCATAGAAACATTTTCAAGAAGTGCGTGAACATCTTCGCAGAGAAGACCACAAGTAACAAGCTTGTGAGCGAGCTCACGTGCAATCTCGGAATATTTCTCGCTGTTTTGTCCGCAGCTTGCCATTGTTCTTGCCACAGACATCATAATCATTATGGGAGAATGTGAAATGCCTGAAGTGTAGAACTTGGGTGGGTTGAGCTCTGGATGATTGTAACATTTCCAGGCAAGGTCAAAGTATTTTTCAGCGCTTGACCAAACTTTTGGGTCCTTTGTTGCCTTGTAGTATTCAGCACAGCCGATACAAGCAAAGGTCTCGCTGAAATAATAGCGTCGTTTCTGGATGGGATTTCCTTCTCGGGTAACGGTGAAAAACATTCTGCCATCAGCATCTTCAACTTTTGGCAAAAAGTTGTAAAGAGTTTCTGCGGCTTTTAAATATTCCTCGCGCTTTTCAACACAGTTATAAGCTTTGGAAAATGTCCAGAGGGCACGGCCTTGGAACCAACCACTTTTTTCAGTTCCATAGACCTTTCCTTCGCGGTCTATTTGAGTAAAAATTCCGCCAAATTCATCATCAAATGCGTTTTTCAGCCAAAAGGCAAGAATATCATCGGTTAAGTACTTTTTAAAATCCATTTTTATACCCCCAAAAAGTTAAAATTGTACATAATAAGTATAGCAAAGGCGCCAAATTTTGTCAATATAAGGGCCTTAAATCCGGATTAGAGAAGCTTTGAAAGTGCACCTATGCACTTTCTGCAAACAATTTTGTTTTCAAAGATAACAGTGTCGTGCACTTCTCCACAAAAAATGCAGGCGCAAGAGGACTCGTATTTTCTGAGCATAATCTTTGTGTCTTCTACGAAAATTTCAAGGGCGTGTTTGGGTTCAATGCTAAGTTTTTTGCATATTTCTTTGGGAAGAACCACTCTGCCTACAGGGTCAACCTTTCTCACTATTCCCAAATTTCCTTTTGCAGTTTTTACTGTGTTTTCAGGATGTTTTTGAAGAACAATGAAGTCGCCGTCAACAAAAATTTCCAAAGCCTCTTTGGGCGCGATGCAAAGGGTGTTGCACAGCTCTTTGGGTATAACGATTCTGTCAAGAGCATCAACAGGTCTTACAATTCCGGTAGATTTCATTCCTAAATCTCTCCTTTAGATAAAATTTTCCAATTTTCAGCCGCAAAAAGTGGTCCGTTTTGTCCGCTTTTTTATTTATATTACCATATTTGTAAAATAAAGTCAATACATTGCGTAAAAAAAGTTTTTTTGTTTTCAAACATAAAAAAACAACAAATGTGACCTTTCGGTCACACTTGCTGTTCCCCTTTATGCAATTAGTATAAACTGGAATATCTGATTTAAGATAAATCTTACGCCTTGCCCACTGAACCGAAAAGCTCCATTTTTTCTTTTACGGTTTCTTTTATTGCCTCAACGCCGGGAGCTAAAAGCTTTCTTGGGTCAAAGCCTTTTCCTTGTAGGTCTTTTCCAGCTTCGATGTACTTTCTAGTACCTTCAGCAAATGCTAATTGACATTCAGTATTAACATTGATTTTAGAAACACCTAAAGAAATAGCTTTCTTTATCATATCTTCTGGAATTCCAGTACCACCGTGTAATACTAGTGGAACATTGTTTGTAGAATTGCTTATTGCTTCTAAAGCATCAAAGCTTAAACCTTGCCAGTTTTCTGGATAAACTCCGTGTATGTTACCAATACCAGCAGCTAACATAGTAACACCTAAGTCAGCAATTGCTTTACATTCAGCAGCATCAGCGATTTCTCCAGCACCGATAACTCCATCTTCTTCTCCACCGATTGATCCAACTTCAGCTTCTAAAGATAAACCTTTTTCTGAAGTTAATTTAACCATTTCTGTTGTTTTTGCTATATTTTCATCTATTGCATAGTGAGAACCATCAAACATAATTGATGAGAATCCAGCTTCCATAGCTTTTAAAGCGCCTTCATAGCTACCGTGATCTAAGTGTAATGCAACTGGTACAGTAATGTTTAAATCTTCCATAACTCCATTAACCATTCCAACTACAGTTTTAAAACCACACATATATTTAGCAGCACCTTCAGAAACTCCTAAAATAACAGGTGAATTATTTTCTTGAGCAGTTAATAATATTGCTTTAGTCCATTCTAAGTTGTTGATATTAAATTGACCTACAGCGTATTTTCCTGCTTTAGCCTTGTTTAACATGTCTTTTGCTGAAACTAACATTGTATAAACCCTCCATAACTTTATAAATTATTACAATTAATAAATTAATTGCATCAAAAGGAACAACCTAAAAGGTTGATCTTATTGCTAATATTATAACTCAAAATAAATTTAATTGAAATAAAAAAATTAGAATTTAGTTACTAATAGATAAAAAATATCAAATATTTTCTGAATTTACACGAAAATTATGAAAAAAACATATTGCT
>JAZROR010000086.1:0-3204 GCA_045648845.1 Clostridia bacterium | reverse complement strand
ACTCCGGTGCATCTTTGTCATACAACAAAACTAATAGTGAACTTAACGGAGAAGTTTATATTGGAAATGCTACATTTATTCTCAATGTAAGCAACCCAAGCAAATACAGCATTATGAAAACAAGTGATTTCAAGAATAGTGAAACATACAAAGTTGAGGTATTTGATGTAACTACAACAGATTCTGCTAAAGCAGTGATTGTTTATGGTAGTACCGCTAGCATAGGTGAACTTACAGGAAAGGCACCGGTAGTTCTTGTGAATGAGAAAGTACAGGAAGACGAAAATTATGTACTTTATGATATAGCAGGAAATTCTTATGTTCTTTCTTCTGAAGATGCTACAACTAACCGTGTGGCTGCTGGAATAAATACGGGTGATGTTGTAAGACTTGGCGGAAGCGAAGGCGAATATATTCTTAAAGCGAGTGCAGGAAACCCTGCAGAAGATGTCCATGGATATGTTGTAGCCACTTTGGCTTCGGAAGGCGCAGGTTTATATGTTTCTGAAAGCACCGAAAGTGCTGTGGATTATCGTGTGCTTTGGGGTTCGGTATATAAGCAGTATGATGGTGAACGTCTTAATGTATCAAGAACAATCCTTAAGGGTTGGGATGGAACAGGTGAAAGACCTACTACTCCTAGCCCCGTAGAAGACAACATGAAAAAATCCTGGTTTGCCAATGCTAAAATATATAAGTATAACCCAAGCAGTAAAACACCTATAATAGATATTACCAGCGATGGATATGAATCTATTCTGGAAAGTCTGGTGCATTATAACGATACAGGTGATAACATAAGCAGACCATCTGAAATATTTATTCACATGTCTAATGACACAACTGTTAAAATGCTGATTATTATTGAAAGATAATATTAGTTAATTAAAAAGACACAGAACGAAAGTTCTGTGTCTTTTTTGTATAATAAAAAAGCCCGCTGATTTTGAGGCGGGCTTTGGTGTTTGTTATAATAAATTTTGAGTTTAGTCTTTCATAAGCTTTACAAGGACTGCCTTTTGTGCGTGGAGGCGGTTTTCTGCTTCGTCAAAGATTTCAGCAGCGTGTGCTTCCAAAACATCTGCAGTGATTTCTTCACCTCTGTGTGCCGGCAGGCAGTGAAGAACTATAGCATCACTCTTTGCAACAGCCATAAGGTCAGCGTTTATCTGGTAGCTTGCAAAGACTTTCTGACGTTCTTTGGCTTCAGCCTCCTGGCCCATAGATGCCCATACATCAGTAACCAAAATATCTGCATCTTTTGCGGCGTCAGTGAGGGACTCGGTACAAGTGAACTTTCCGTTTTCACTCGCCCATTTCATAAGGTCGGCATCTGGTTCGTAGCCTTTGGGGCACGCAATAGCAAACTCCATACCCATTTTTATAGCGCCTACCATCAGTGAGTTTGACATATTGTTTCCGTCGCCGATAAAGCACATTTTGAGACCGCTGAAGCTTCTTTTATACTCCCTGATAGTCATAAGGTCAGCAAGCACCTGACAGGGATGACAATAGTCAGTAAGACCGTTGATAATCGGAATAGAACCGTATTTTGCCAAGTCCTCAACCTCTTTTTGTTCAAAAGTTCTTATCATAATTCCGTCTAAATACCTTGAAAGAACTCTTGCGGTATCTTCAACCGGCTCGCCTCTGCCTATCTGCAGGTCGTTTGAGCTTAAGAAGAGGGGGTATCCGCCAAGGTCAGCCATACCCACTTCAAAAGATACACGGGTGCGGGTTGAAGACTTTTCAAAAATCATTCCCAAAGTTTTGCCCTCAAGGTGTTTGTGGGGTATGCCGTTTTTCTTTTCGTATTTCAGTTGGTCTGCAAGGTCAAGAATTTCAGTAATCTCCTGAGCAGAAAGGTCTGAAAGTTTGAGTAAGTGTTTCATTTCATTTTCTCCTTTAGATTGTTTCAATAACTGTTTTTAGTATTTTTATACCCTTGTCAAGCTCTTCCCTTGTAATGTTAAGAGGGGGAAGAAGTCTGACCTTATCTTTCGCTGTAAGGACCAGAAGTCCGTTTTCAAGACATTTTTTAAGAATTTCTTTGGCGTCTTTGTGGGTCTTAAGTCCTATCATATAACCCATACCGCAGATTTCTTCGATACCGTCAATTTTCGAAAGCTCGCTCCATAAATATTCGCTGTTTTTGGTGACTTCGGCGAGAAATTCATCATTAAGCCTTGATAGGACATTTACGGCTGCGGCAGCAGAAATGGGATTGCCACCGAATGTTGAGCCGTGGCTGCCTGCGGGCATAATATCAGAAAGCTTTTCCGAAAAGACGGTAGTGCCGATGGGAAGACCACCTGCGAGGCCCTTGGCAGTTGTGAAGATGTCGGGGGATATTCCGAAATGCTGGTGTGCATAGAGCTTGCCCGTACGTCCGTTTCCTGTCTGTACCTCGTCGATGATTAAAAGCATATCGTTTTTCTCTGCGATTTCCTTTGCAGCCAACACGAATTCGTTTGTAAGGGGAAGAATTCCGCCCTCGCCCTGTATAAGCTCAAACATAATTGCACAGCAATTTTCACTTGCAGTTTTTTCAAGTTCTTCTATGTCATTGGCGGTCACATATACAAAACCCTCGGTAAAGGGTGTAAAATGCTTGTGAAAGCCGTCCTGACCGGTGGCGGAAAGAGTTGTCACCGTTCTGCCGTGAAAACTGTTTTTCAGAGTTATAATAATGTTTTTATTGGGATTTTTGTCAGTTCCATACTTGCGTGCTGCCTTTATCGCACACTCATTTGCTTCGGCACCGGAATTTGAAAAGAATACTTTGCTCATATTTGTTTTCTCGCAGAGCATTTTTGCCAGAGTAGAGCAGGGTTCGGTGTAGTAATAGTTTGAAGTGTGTTGGATTTTTTTGAGCTGTCTTGTTACAGCATCCACCCACTCGTCGTCGCAAGCACCAAAGGTGTTTACGGCTATACCGCTGCCAAAATCTATATATTCTTTGCCATCAGAGGCTGTTAGAGTGCTGCCTTTTCCTGAAATTATCTCAAGGTCAAGGCGACCATAGGTGGGAAGCACGTATTTTTTATCTGTTTCTTTTATTGCCATAATATTTTCTCCTGATTATTTTCTCAGTTTACCGCTTTTGTCAGGTCCTCAGAGAATTTAAGTGCATCGGACTCGTTGCTGAGGGCGATGAAAACTGTATCATCTCCTGCGATAACCCCTACAACATTGCTGAACTCA
>JAZROR010000085.1:0-24381 GCA_045648845.1 Clostridia bacterium | reverse complement strand
GATTCACGATTCGGTGAATGAAGTGAGAAAGGAAACAAAAAAGAACGCGCTTGAAAAGTTCCTTGCTGCAAGACGCGCTAAAAAGCGTGCCGCAAGACGTGCTGCAAGACGCGGTGAAATTCCTGAGAAAAAGCCTTTGTTTGTAAAGAAAAAGCGTGCGGACAAAGTAAATGTGAAACCGAAAAAGGACGT
Source organism: Clostridia bacterium (assembly GCA_045648845.1). Lineage (GTDB taxonomy): Bacteria > Bacillota > Clostridia > Monoglobales > Monoglobaceae > SIG440. The sequence goes on along the minus strand of JAZROR010000085.1, from coordinate 24,189 downwards.
TATAAAAGAGAAAAAGTCTTTTATGCCAAAGGATATGAAAAAATTCACAAAACGAGCTGTGGGACTTGTTACGGTTGCTGCGTGCCTTGTTCTTTTGGTATGGGGAGTTGTGGGTCTTGCCAATATGCTTTCAGGGGACGAGACTGTTCCTTCATACACCTATGCAAAAGACAACTCACTTTATATGGTATATAAGGGCAAAAATATTCTTTTGTCAGAGAGTGTTATTACTGATTCATACATCAGAATGCTTGACGAAAACAATAATCTCGTATCCGCTGAACGTGCTGCGAAAAATGCTGGCATCATTCATACGTCAAAGGACGGAAAGACAGTATTTTTCTTTGAAAATTTTGACCCTGAAACAGGCAGCGGAAAGCTTTGTATGATAGAAAATGGAAAGGCAAAGAAAGTGAAAGAAATTTCTGACGCAGTACATAATTCATTGGTTATGACAAACGACGGAAACAAACTTCTTTACCTCCAGACCGCTGACAAAAATGGTGATATGGGTGTTCTCTATTATTGGGAGGACGGCATAGAAGAGCCTTTCAAGATTGCAACGGACATTGACCACGGAACATTTGCATTTTCTAAAGACAGCAAATGGGCAATCTTCCTGCAGAACTTGAATCGTGTTACTATGCACGGCGATATGTATGCAAAGAGCCTTGAAAAGCTTAAAGATGAAAAGATAAAGATGGATACCGATGTATGCAAAATCTTTGGCTCAAACAAGGACGGAAACACAAGAATTTACGGAAAAGATTATGATGAGACAGATGGCTCATTTGATGTTTATGCAATGAACGAAAAAGGTCGCTCTATAAGACTTGGCGAAAGAACAACAAAAGCCCCTGTTATCCAGAAAAAGAAGAACAATCTGTTTGTCTATGGAATTGCTGATGACAAGACAAACAATCTCTATACTGTGGAAATCGCATCAGGCAAGAAAGAAAAGATTGCAAGTGGCGTGAACAGCATTCTCATGATGTCAAAGGACGAAAAGACTGTTATCTATGACAAGGTTTACACAGGCAAGCTTGCAGATTATTATGCATACACCAAAGGAAAGCAGCCTCTTAAAATTGCAGGCAACGTAGTGGTTGACTATGAGGTTGTGGCAGGCAAGCCCCAGATGGCTGCAAGTTATGATTGCCGCAAGGTAGTTTATATCTCAGAATTTGAAAGCTTCAAGGGTGGCGGAACTCTTAATTATTGCGAATACAAAAATGGACGAATTGTTTCAGAAACACAGGTTGCTGAGGATGTATACTCATGTTATCTTGCAGAGGATGACAAGTTCATATTCACAAAGGATTACAGCCCGTCACGAAAGGTATTTGATGTATATCTCTTTGACGGAACTGAAATGACGCTCCTTTGTGAAGAAGTTTCACCGGAAATGTTTGGAGTTTCAAAAACGGGAGATAATATATTTTATATCTCAAATTACAATGTAGAGGGCGTTTATGGAACACTTGAGAAGATGGACCTTAAAGGTAATGCTGAAGAAATTGCATCAGAGGTTGTTGATTTTGATTTGACAGCTTTCTCGGATGTGCTTTTCTACAAGAATCAGAACGCTGAAACAGGACTTTTTGACGTATTTCTTGCAAAATATGGAAAGTCTTCATGGACACAAATCAATACGTCAGTAAACGAAATTCTCACATACTAAAGGGGAAAAGAAATTGCGAATAGGAATTTTCGGCGGAACATTCAATCCGCCCCACAAGGGACATATTCATTTGGCAAAAGAGGCCCTCAGGAAAGCCACTCTTGACAAAATGATTTTTATTCCGTGTGCCATTCCTCCTCACAAATCGAATCTCAAAATTCCAAATGGCGAGCATCGGCTGAATATGGTGAAACTTGCTATCGGCGAGGGGGGGATATTCTCGGTGTCTGATATAGAGATAGAGGCAGGGGGAAAGAGCTATACCGCAAAGACTCTTGAAACCCTTGAGAAAATTTACCCAAATGACAGACTATGCTTTATTGTCGGGGCGGATTCTCTTTGCGAGATGGAGACTTGGTTCTGTCCTGCTGAGATTTTTAAACGGGCAGAGATAGTTGTGGCTATGCGCGGCGGTATGAACGAAAAGTTTCTTGATGCAGCTATTGACCTTTTAAGGCAGAAATATAATGCTGATATTACGAAGATTTCTATGACGGAGATGGAGATTTCTTCGTCAGAAATAAGAGAGCGTATCAGGAACAACCAAAGTGTCGATGACATGTTATGCGAAGAAGTAATTGACTATATAGAAAAAACACAGATTTATGAAGGATAGTTTTGGCTATGCAATTTTTTGACGAAATACGTGAATATGCAAAGAGTGTTTTAAGTGAAAGACGTTTTTTGCATACATTGAGAGTTGTAGAGGAAGCAAAAGAACTGGCTCTTATTTGGGGGACAGATGCTGACAAGGCTCATCTTGCTGCGCTCATACACGATATAGCAAAAGAAATGCCATTTGAAGAGTCAAAAGAGATTCTCAAAAAGGCAGGACTGGAGAATAATTTCAGCAGACCCCTTATTCACGGGCCTGTGGCTGAGTATATGGCAAGGGAAAAGTTTGGAATAAATGATGAGGATATACTTAATGCCATAAGGTATCACAGCACCGGCAGAGTGGGAATGTCGCTTTTAGAAAAAGTAATTTTTGTGGCAGATTTCACCGAGCAAGGAAGACCTTATGAGGATTCGAAAGAGGTTAGGGCGCTATCAAGAGAAGACCTTGATGCCGCGATGCTTCTGCAGTGTGACAGATGTATAAAGTACTTGATAGATACGGGCAAAATTGTGAATACATTGACAGTAGATTTGAGAAACAGTTTGATTAAGCAACAAAAAAGAGGAAAAGATAAATGAGAGTAAAGTCGCCACTTAGGCTTATAGTTGCAATACTTGTTTTAATTGTTCTTATTTATGTGGGTTTTAGAGGGGCAATTTCAATAATTTCAGGACAGCCCATAAAGTTCGGTTTCAGTAGCAACCGCATTTTTGGGTCTGACAAGGTTCAGGACTTTGTTGTTGCCGGAATTGACGAAGAGGGCTATCGAACAGATTTGATACTCTTTTGCAGATATAATCTGGCGGATAATTCGATAAATGTTTTGCAAATTCCCCGTGATACCAAGGTTGAAACAGATCGATATGACAAAAAGATAAATTCTGCATACGGTAGCAAGGAAAAAGAAAAGGCTCTTTTTGATGAGATTGAAAGCATAATAGGCTTAAGACCTGAAAAATCGGTTATTGTGAGCTTCAAAGCTTTCAGGGAACTAATTGATGCTATCGGTGGTGTCGAAGTGAATGTTCCCATAAGGATGTATTACAACGATCCATTCCAGAACCTTTCCATTGATCTTTATCCAGGCAAACAGCTGCTCAACGGAAGACGTGCCGAAATGTTTATGAGATTTCGTCATAACGATGATGGTACAGGTTATCCAAATGGTGATATTGACAGAATTGCTGCACAGAAAACTCTTTATAATGCGGCAATGGAAAAGCTTCTCAGCGGAAGCACCGTGCTTAAAGCCCCCAAAATCTTGGGTATAATTTCGGATAATGTAAAGACAGATTTTTCTATTGATGAGATTGTGGGTTATATGACACGTATTCCAAAATTCAGTATGGAAAAGGTTAATATATACACACTTCCGGGAGAAGGTGCATATGATTCAAACGGCGTTTCATATTTCTTCCACAATGAAGAAGAAACAGAGAAGCTGATAAAAGAAAACTTTTCAGCAAAAAGAAAGACCGAGCCCAGCGAAGAGGGTTATACAGGATCTTTTAAAAATCGGTTTATCAAGGTGAGGGTTGTTGATGCCAGCGGCCTTGATGAATCTCAGGCAGATATGTTGAAGATTGTTTCAGAAACCCTCTCTGACTATGGCTTCAAGGTGGTTTCAACCGAGAAATCAGACAGAATTTCGGATAAATCAGTTTTCATAAATCACAACGAAAAACACGCTGCAACAGAACTGAAAAAAGTTTTTGGAGCAGTTGAGGCTTCGGAAACAATAGAAGAATATGTAATAGAAAACGGCGAAAAAATGGCAGATGTAACGCTTAAAATCGGCAGTGATTTTTCGTTTTAGATAAGACCTTATGAAAAGGAGAATTTTATGAGTTGCGAAAATAATTATGTAAATACAGTGGTCAAAGCAATAGATCAGAAAAAAGGGCGGGACATACAGGTTCTTGACCTTAGCGGGCTTACTACGCTGACAAACTATTTTGTTATTGCCACGGGTGGCTCAAACAAGAATGTTCAGGCGATTTGCGACTTTGTTGAAGAAGAAATGCAAAAAATTGGCGCAAAGATGTGGACCAAAGAGGGCTATGACAACGGCGAATGGATTCTCTTAAATTATGATGATGTTATGATTCATATTTTTCAGGAAGAGTATCGTGAATTTTACAAGCTGGAACATATATGGAAAGACGCTCCGGATGTGGATGTTTCAGACCTTATTGAAGAAGACTAAAAAACCGAAAGGATTGATAATAAATGAAGTACGATTTTAAACAGATTGAAGAAAAATGGCAAAAGAAGTGGGACGAAAACAAGACTTTCGAGGCGTCAAATGCGGATAAATCAAAGCCTAAGTTTTATGGTCTTGTGGAATTTCCCTATCCGTCAGGACACGGTCTTCATGTAGGCCATCCAAGAGGCTATACGGCTATTGATATTATCACCCGAAAGAAACGATTAGAGGGTTATAATGTACTGTTCCCTATGGGTTGGGATGCGTTTGGCCTCCCTACAGAGAACTTTGCTATCAAAAACAACATTCATCCTGCTGTTGTTACAGAAAAGAATGTTGAAAACTTCAAAAGACAGCTTAAAATGCTGGGGTTTGGTTTCGATTGGTCAAGAGAAATAAACACAACAGATCCCAATTATTATAAATGGACACAGTGGATTTTCTTGAAGCTTTTTGAAAAAGGTCTTGCTTACAAAACAAAGATGCCCATTAACTTCTGCACAGGCTGTAAGGTAGGCCTTGCTAACGAAGAAGTTGTAAACGGTGTTTGTGAACGTTGCGGAAGTGAGGTTGTACAAAAGGAAAAGAGCCAGTGGATGCTCAAAATTACCGAGTATGCACAGCGTCTTATTGATGACCTCTCTGACCTTGATTATATTGACAGGGTAAAGGTTCAGCAGACAAACTGGATTGGAAGAAGCGAGGGTGCTGAAGTAGATTTTAAGATTAAAGGTACAGATGATAAAATAAGAGTTTACACAACACGACCCGATACCCTCTTTGGTGCTACATATATGGTTCTGGCACCGGAACATCCATATGTTGAAAAATATAAGGAAAGAATAGAAAATTATGCTGAGGTCGAAGCCTACAAGCTTGAAGCTTCCAAAAAGAGTGACTTTGAAAGAGCTGAGCTTGATAAAAACAAGACCGGCGTTATGCTTAAGGGCATGGTTGCCATCGACCCCGTAAATAATGCTGAAATTCCCATCTGGATTTCTGACTATGTACTTGTTACATACGGAACAGGTGCAATCATGGCGGTTCCTGCACACGATACACGTGACTGGGAGTTTGCAAAGAAATTTGATATGCCGATTATTGAGGTTGTAGCAGGCGGTGAGGATGTTCAAAAAGAAGCTTTCACTGATGTTGAAACCGGTGTGATGGTGAACTCAGGCTTCCTTACAGGCATGCAGGTTGAGGATGCAAAGAAAGCAATTATCGACTATCTTGAAAAAGAGGGAATCGGTAAGCGCAAGGTAAACTTTAAGCTTCGTGACTGGGTGTTCTCACGTCAGCGTTACTGGGGCGAGCCTATTCCGTTGGTTAATTGTCCCAAGTGCGGATGGGTGGCTCTTCCTGAAAGTGAACTTCCCTTGCAGCTTCCAGATACAAAGAATTTTGAGCCGGGCGAATCCGGTGAATCACCGCTTATTAAAATCAGAGATTGGGTTGAAACAACTTGTCCAAAATGCGGCGGCAAAGCAGAACGTGAAACTGATACTATGCCTCAGTGGGCAGGTTCTTCGTGGTATTTCTTAAGATATATTGACCCCAACAACTCTGACTTCCTTGCAGGTATGGAAGAACTTAAGTATTGGCTTCCTGTTGACTGGTATAATGGCGGTATGGAGCATACAACACTCCACCTTCTTTACTCAAGATTCTGGCATAAGTTCCTCTATGATATTGGCGTTGTTCCCACAAAAGAGCCCTATCAGAAACGTACCTCACACGGTATGATTTTAGGTGAAAACGGCGAAAAAATGTCCAAGTCAAGAGGAAATGTAATCAATCCTGATGATGTTGTTAATGAATACGGGGCTGATACATTCAGGACTTATGAAATGTTTATTGGCGCTTTTGACCAGGCTACACCGTGGTCTATGAACGGCGTTAAGGGATGTTATAAATTCCTTGAAAGAGTATGGAATCTCCAGAATATCCTCGTTGATGGTGACAGCTATTCAAAAGAGCTTGAAAGTGCTATGCACAAGACAATCAAAAAGGTAACTGATGATTATGACAGAATGAAGTTCAACACCGGTATTGCGGCGCTTATGGCGTTTATCAATGATGTGATGAAAGTTGAAAAAATCAACAAAGCTGAATTTAAGACATTTATTACACTTTTGAACCCTGTTGCTCCGCATATCACTGAGGAGCTTTGGCAGATTGCCGGTTTTGAGGGTAACTTATCTGATACAAAGTGGCCCCAGTATGACGAAGCAAAAACTATTGACGATGAAATTGAGGTTGTTGTTCAGATTAACGGCAAAATCCGTGACAAGATGATGATTTCAGCAGACCTTGACCCCAAGGGTATGCAGGACACTGCTCTTGCAAGTGGCAAAATTAAAGAACTTATTGACGGCAAACAGGTTGTCAAAGTGATTGCTGTTCCCAAAAAGCTTATAAACATAGTGGTGAAATAATTATGAGCGCAAAACAGGAATTTATCGAGATTTATCAAAACTGCATAAAAAGAGAGGGAGCTGAAAAGCTCCTTGCTCATCTTATGTCCCCTGCAAGTGATTTTTTCACAGCACCTGCCAGTACCAGATACCACGGTGCATACGAGGGGGGCTTGGTTGAGCATAGCCTGAATGTTTATGAATGCCTCAAGGACTATCTTTCAAGAGAAAGGGTAGCAGAGCTTTATGGGATTGAAGCAAGCGAAGAAACTATTGCAATAGTTGCACTTCTTCACGACCTTTGCAAGATGAATTTTTACAAGCCATCGTTCCGTAATGTGAAAGATGAAAATGGCGTATGGCAAAAGGTTCCCACGTTTGAAATTGACGACAAGCTTCCATATGGACATGGCGAAAAGTCGGTTTATATAATTTCGGGCTTTATGCGGCTTACCCGCGAAGAAGCTTTTGCTATAAGATACCATATGGGCTTTTCAGGAAATGAAGAGCCGAGAAATGTAGGCAGTGCATTTGAGATGTTTCCGCTTGCGTTTGCACTTTCTACTGCTGATATGGAGGCCACATATTTCCTTGAGGGAAAAGATTAAAAAATAAAAGGGAGGAATGACTTGTGAAACACGGATTTATAAAGGTTGCGGCTGCAACACCAGAAATTGTGGTGAACAGCACAAAGAAAAATTGTGAAAATATAATAAATCAGATTTCGGATGCGGCGAAAAATGGTGCAAAGGTCATTGTTTTCCCTGAACTTTCGATTTCGGGATATACTGTTGGCGATTTGCTTTTCCAAAGTTCACTTTGGGAGCGTTCAAAAGCAGCTCTTATTGAAATCCTGAAAAAAACAAAAAAACTTGACATTCTCTTTGCTGTGGGTATTGCTGTACCTCATCTTGACAAGCTTTATAATGCAGCGGCGGTCTGCAAGGGTGGAAAGGTTTTGGGGTTTGTTGCAAAAAGTCATCTTCCAAACTTTGGCGAATACAACGAAGCCAGATATTTTCAGACCCTTGGGAAAACAGTGGAGGTATCCTTTGACGGATACAAGGTGCCAATGGGCGAAAAATTGATTTTCTGTTGTGACAGTATGGAAAATCTGCGGATTTCCTGTGAGATTTGCGAGGATATGTGGGTAACCAATCCTCCGTCAATGAGCCACGCTCAGAATGGTGCAACTGTTATACTCAATCTTTCTGCCTGCAACGAAACTCCAAACAAACGTAAGGCAAGGAAGTTGACCGTTGCATCAAACAGTGCGCGGGGTCTTTGCGCTTATGTCTATGCGGATGCAGGCGACGGAGAGTCTACAACTGATTTGGTATATGCGGGCAATAACATGATTTATCAGTTAGGCAGTTGCATTAAAGAAGCTCCGCTTTTTGAAAACGGAATAATTTATGGCATACTTGACCTTGAAAAGATAGGTCAGGCAAGAAAAATGCGGACAACTTTTGTGCCGGGAGACAGCGAAGAATATACAAAGATTTACTTTGATATGGAAATTTCCGAGACGACTTTGGATGGAATTTCCCCAACACCTTTTGTGCCAAGAGAAAGGGTAAGGCTTATTGAACATTGTGAAAGAGTCTTCAAAATGCAGTGCGCAGGTCTTAAAAAAAGAATAAAGCACATTGGTTTAAAGACTGTTACCATCGGTATTTCAGGCGGGCTTGACAGCACTCTTGCGCTTTTAGTTGCGGCGAAAACTTTTGACAGCTTAAACCTTGACCGAAAAGGCATTATTGCGGTTTCTATGCCCTGCTTTGGTACTACGGGAAGAACTTATGACAATGCCAAGAAAATGGCAGAAAAGCTGGGTGTGACTTTCCGTGAGGTTTCCATTGCCAAATCGGTTGAGCAGCATCTCGCGGATATAGGTGCATCAAAGGATGACCACGATGTAACATATGAAAATGCACAAGCGAGAGAACGCACACAGGTGCTTATGGATATTGCAAACAAAACCGGAGGAATTGTGATTGGAACCGGTGATTTGTCAGAGCTTGCCCTTGGCTTTGCTACCTACAACGGCGACCATATGTCGATGTATGGTGTGAATGCAAGTGTTCCAAAGACTTTGATGCGTGAGATTGTGAGATTTCTGGCAGAGGGCTTTGGCGGTGAACTCAAAAACATCTTTGTTGATGTGGTTGAAACGCCAATAAGTCCCGAACTTCTTCCCCCTGACGAGATGGGTGAAACCAGTCAGAAAACCGAGGATATAATAGGTCCTTATGAAATTCACGATTTCATACTTTATCATTTTATAAAATCCGGGTTTGGACGAGAGAAAATTTTGCGTATGGCAAAATGTGCATTTGACGGAATGTATGATGAAAAACTGATTGAAAAATGTCTCGATACTTTCTATAAGAGATTTTTCGCAAATCAGTTCAAGCGTTCGGCTGTTCCTGACGGACCAAAGGCGGGCAGTGTTTCGTTGTCGCCAAGAGGCAGTTGGGTGATGCCGTCTGATGCGATTTTTGAAGAATAAAATACGGGCGGAGAAATCCGCCCTTTTGCATAGGAGGAGAAGATGCTTCATATAAAGGAAACCATTGTTGTAGAAGGTAAGTTTGATAAGGAACAACTGAAAAAAGTTACGGACGCTCCAATTATCTGTACAGGTGGCTTTACCCTTTATACCGATAAGAGTATAATAAGGGCTATTCGCACCATGGCGAAAAAGACGGGGGTGATTGTTCTTACCGATTCCGACAGTGCGGGGTTTCGTATACGGAATTATATAAAACAATGTGTTGGAAATGAGGGAATGGTGAAGCACGCGTATATTCCAACGATAGAGGGAAAGGAAAAACGAAAAGCAAGTCCCGGAAAGGAAGGGCTTCTGGGGGTTGAGGGCATAAGCGAAAAACAGCTCTCTGAAATTCTTGAGAGCGTTACCGAGGTGTGTGATAAAACGGAAAAAACCGAGCCAAAGATAACAAAAGCGATGCTCTTTGAAGACGGACTCAGCGGCGGTGCTGAGAGTCACGAAAAACGAAAAAAGCTTGCACGGATGCTTGGACTCCCCATCAGAATTTCAGCTAATGCACTTCTTGAAGTCCTCAATGCTGCGGTGGGATATGAAGAATATAAAAGGATAATTGAGAAAATTTAACAACTAACAAAAGCAACATTTTTGAAAGAAAAAAGGTTGCTTTTTGTGTTTTATTATGCTATAATTTTATCATATGTGTGTGTGAAATTCAAAGCCGATTTCACAAAAGATTCAGAAGTCTGTACATTACTTGATTTGGAGTATACGGACAAGAAAATTTAGGGGGATTTTTATGGAAAACAAAAATTTTAAACCATATATTCCGGCAGATAAGGTTACACCCGAAATTACCATTACATCTATTGTTATGGGAATTTTGCTTGCCGTGATATTTGGTGCGGCTAATGCTTATTTGGGCCTCCGTGTTGGCATGACGGTTTCAGCGTCAATTCCTGCAGCGGTTATTGCTATGGGTGTTATCCGTGTTGTTATGAGAAAAAATTCAATACTTGAAAGCAACATCGTTCAGACTGTGGGTTCAGCTGGTGAATCTGTTGCTGCAGGTGCAATCTTTACACTTCCTGCACTTTTTCTGTGGGCAGCAGAGGGAACAATGGACAAGCCCGGTATTTTGGAAATTACATTGATTGCTCTTCTTGGCGGGCTTCTTGGCGTGTTCTTTATGGTGCCTCTTCGCAATGCACTTATCGTAAAGGAACACGGAATTCTCCCTTATCCTGAGGGAACTGCTTGTGCAGAAGTTCTGCTTGCCGGTGAAGAGGGCGGTGCAAATGCTTCAACTGTGTTTGCGGGCATGGGATTTGCGGCACTTTTTAAGTTCATAATCGACGGTCTCAAGGCTGTTCCGGGCGAGATTTCTCTTAGATTTAAAGGCTATGCCGGTGAAATAGGAACTCAGATTTATCCTGCGGTAATGAGTGTGGGTTACATTTGCGGACCAAGAATTTCTTCGTATATGTTTGCAGGCGGAACATTTAGCTGGATGGTGCTTATTCCAATGATTGTACTTTTTGGAAAAGAAATCGTTCTTTATCCGGGAACAGCGCCTATTGGCGAAATGTTTGCATCAGGCGGTGCAAGTGCAATCTGGGGCTCTTATATCCGTTATATCGGTGCAGGAGCTTTGGCGGCAGGAGGAATAATCAGCCTTATCAAATCACTTCCTTTGATTGTACGCACCTTTGGAGATGCACTCAAAGGATTTGGCGGCGCAGGAAATAGTGGCACATCGCGTACAGAAAAAGATTTGAGCATGAAGACGGTCCTCATTTCAATCGCAGTGCTTACCATCCTCGTATGGCTTGTTCCGGCTATTCCGGTGTCACTCCTTGGTGCGGTGATTGTGGTTGTGTTTGGATTCTTCTTTGCCACAGTTTCATCACGTATGGTTGGACTTGTAGGAAGCAGCAACAACCCTGTTTCAGGTATGGCGATTGCTACACTTCTTATTGCAACACTTGTTTTGAAACTCACAGGCGATGGCGGTGCTCACGGAATGCAGGGAGCTATCGCTATCGGCTCGATTATCTGTATAGTAGCGGCGATTTCAGGTGATACATCACAGGACCTCAAGACAGGCTACCTTCTTGGTGCTACACCCAAAAAACAGCAAATAGGCGAAATAATCGGCGTTGTGGCTGCTGCACTTGCTATTGGCGGAACGCTGTATCTCCTTGACAGTGCGTGGGGATTTGGAACAGACGAACTTGCAGCACCTCAGGCAACTCTCATGAAGATGATTGTTGAAGGTGTTATGGACGCAAATCTCCCTTGGGGATTAGTTCTTATCGGTGTATTTATTTCGATTATTATTGAAATAATAGGAATACCGGTATTGCCTTTTGCTATTGGTATATATCTGCCGGTGCATCTCAATGCCTGCATTATGGTGGGCGGTCTCGTGAGACTTGTTATGGATAAATTGAAGCGTGAGAAAGCACAAAAAGACGCTATAATCAATGATGGCATTCTTTTCTGTTCAGGTATGATTGCAGGTGAGGGTATCATTGGTATCGTGCTTGCTCTCCTTGCTGTGTTTGGTGTGGACAAGGTTATTGACCTTTCGGGAGTGTTGAACCTTTCTCCTGTTGTATCAAGTGTTTTGAGCATTGTAGTTTTTGCACTGGTTATCCTCAGCGTGCTTAAATTCTCACTCTGGAAGAAGCGTACACCTTTAAATAAATAAAATGAAAAAAGAAAAAATATCAAAAAATTATCTTGAAAAAATTCCGTTTCCCAGTGAAAGTATTCAATGGGAAACCGCAGAAGATGGAAAAGTGACTTTGCTTATTGAAAATATAGGTTTTTTCAACAAAATTGCCCAAAAGTTTTTCAAAAAGCCAAAAATCAGTTATGTTCACCTTGATGAAAATGGAAGCTTTGTTTGGCCACTTATGGATGGTGAACGTAATATGATTGAAATTGGGAAATTGGTTGATGAAAAGTTTGGAGAAGAAGCACAGCCTCTCTATGAACGCTTGGCGAAGTTTTTTCAGATTCTTGACAGCTATGGTTTTATTGAATGGAAATAAAAAAAGAGAACGGGTTTTCCGTTCTTTTTTTTGTATATGCTTTCAAACATAGAACCAAGCCATGAAAAGGTGGTGTTTTGAAGGGATTAGCTGGAGAACTATTGTTCTTGCGATATGAATGCTGTGCTTCAATCTATTTGTTATGGCGAACTAAAAGAGTAATCATCTTTCAAAATAAAAATTCACTTTAGCAATCAACGGCAAAAAATATAGGTGAAAAATATTGACAAAACTAAAACGATTTAGTATAATATAGGCATAGCTGAGTAAAACGTTTTAGTAAATTGTTTTTTTAGCTGAAAGGTATAAAATATTATTTTAATTTTAGGAGGAAGAATTATGCCGGTATATGAATCCATTAAAAATGCTGACAACAGAATAGTTATTTCAGCAGCAAACAGAGATTCTGTAACATTTGGTTGGGACAAGGTAATTTCTGCGCTTACAGATTTAGCAGTAGGCGGCAAAAAGAAAATCGCTCTTGACGGTTGGTACGGAATAGATTATGAAAAAATTGCTAAAGCTTTAGCTGACAGCTTGAAAACTAAGGGAATTGATGCAGAGTTAATTCCTGCAAACGAGCTTTACTTAACAAGAGAAGAAATCATTGCATATAATGCTCCTTACGTTACTGATGACCCTGGTTTCGGTAAAGTAAACAAAGAGGGCGTAATTGAAGATATTATGAATAAAGACGCTGTAAGCGCAGCAAAAGCAAAGCTTTCTGGTGCTAATGCTGCAATCATCTACGGCGAAGGTGCTTCAATTAAAGAATTTGCTGACGTTTTGGACGTAAAATGCTACATAGATAACACTCACCAGAAAGTGCAGTGGGATATGTGGGAAGGAAGACTTTTGACATTTGGTGCTAAAGCTCCTACAGAAGGTTACAACTGGAAAGAATATAACTATTCTGACTACTATATGTTAAAGCGTCAGAAAGATTATATGTATGAAACAATGGACTTCTACATTGAAAATTATTTTGAAGAAGACCTCGTTTTGGTTCCAAGAAAAGCATATGACGAGATTATGTCAACCTTGGTTAAATATCCTATCCACGAAGTAAAAATCTTCAGCCCAGGTCCTTGGGGAGCTTACAGATACAATGATATGGATTATGGCGTAGAAGGCTTGGCTAACAACGCATGGAACAAAATAGCAGGTCCTGAGCTTCGTATTCTCATCGACTTTGGTGGAGAAAGAAGCATTTCAATGCCTATGCTCAACGCTATGCAGTACGGCAAAGAGTTGGTTGGTGAACTCATCGACAAAAAATATCCGGGATTGTTCCCACTTGATATCTGGCTTGATGACGGATGGCATCCAACACCACAGCCGGCAGAAAGAATTTCAATGCCTATGCATATTCACCCAAGCAGCAAATATGTTGAAGATAACTTCAACGAACCGCTGGGAAGATATGAAACATACTACATTGCAGAAGCTTATGAAGGTGCTAACACATGGATGGGCTTCCACGATGATGCTGACATTGAAGAATGGGAAAGACTCTGTGAAGAATCACAGAATATTAAGCCTATTGAAAACTGGAAAGACTTTATTGCTAACTGGTCAAGCAAAGAAGGCGACCTCTACTTGATTCCACCCGGAACAATGCACGGTCACGGCGGCAACCAGATGGTTCTTGAAATGGATACAAACCCATCCATAAACGGAACAGAGTATTCATTCTTTGAATATGACTTTGCAAGACCGTCATGGGATGATGAAAAGAAAACAATGACAGGCAAGCCCCTCAAGATGCATCTTGAACACGGCAGAAACATGGAAAAGACAAGAAGAGCTTCTTGGGTAAAAGATCATCTTCTTTCAACTCCTTCTGTTGTTAAATGGACAAAGGAATATTTCATTGACAGATATAAGTCAACTCCTGTAATGCCTTACCACGTTGAAAGAATTCACTTTGAAAAGACAGGTGAATATTCAACAGAGGGTAAATTCATGCATATGTTTACACTCACAGTTGGTTCAAAGGTTACAGTTCGCTCAAAAGCTAACAACGACCTTTATGCAGTTTGTGACAAATTCCAGACTTTGGTAATTCCTGCATCTTTCGGTGATTATGAAATCATCAATGAAGAGGGCGGAAGAGTAACCTGCGTAATCCAGAGATGGAAACAGGGTTAATCTGACCGAATAAACGTATAATAAAATAAGACAAGCCACAGCTTTAAAAACATACAGTCGATGTTTTTTCGGCTGTGGCTGTTTAATTATGGAGGATTTCTTATGAATATATTAGCAATCGGTGCACATCCTGACGATATTGAAACATCATGCGGAGGAACGCTTGCAAAATACGCAAAACAGGGACACAAGATATTTACTGCAACTGCAACTAACGGAAATATCGGCTCTGCTACGCTTCCTATGGATGAAATCGCAAAAATAAGAAAAGAAGAGGCAAGACGTGCTGCATCTATCATCGGTGCAGAATATATCTGTTTAGATTATGATGATGAAATGTTTTTTGAAGACAGAGAAGCAAGGCTTGCTTTTATTAACTTGGTAAGATACTGTAAGGCGGATATAATCCTCACACATAACCCTGAGGACTATAATCCAGACCACGAGCTTACAAGTAAAATCATAAACGATATTGCCGTTATGATTCCCGTAGCTAAAATACAGACAAAGGCTCCCGCTTACGATAAAATTCCGATTATTGCATACTTTGAACCGGTAAACGGCTTAGGTTTTGTTCCTACTGAGTATGTTGACATAACTGAAACTATGGAAATTAAGATGGCTATGTGCAGAGAACACAAAAGTCAGGTTGACTGGATGTCAGATAACTATAAGGATACACTTTCAGATAAGGACTTCTTTGAAAATTATTACACAATAGCAAGATACAGAGGTATTCAGTGCGGTGTTGAATATGCTGAGGGATTCCGTATGGCAAATGATGCATTCAGAGTAGTTCCGCACAGAGTTCTTCCGTAAGGTTATGAATTCGAAGATAATAAACCACCCTGTATGGGGAAAGGCTGTTTTTCTGGATAACGGAATAATTGAAATAGGAATACCCCTTGAATTTGGAATAAGAATAGGACATTTATCGTATAAAAATGAAGATAACCTTTTTTATGAGCAACCAAATGACTTAAATGAACTCTGTACGCCGGAGGGATTTAGAGTGCGTGGCGGACACAGACTTTGGGTTGCCCCCGAGTCTGAAAAGGTGTATTTTCCTGATAATAGTCCCATAAGATATGAAATTTCAGGTGATAAAATAAGCCTTTTTCAAGAGGAAGACTTGTATCTTGGTGTTAAAAAAAGCATAGAGATAAGCTTCATAGGTGACGAAGAAATATGCGTAAAGCAAAGGGTATTAAATACTAAAGAAGAAAAGAGAAAAATTTCTGTTTGGGGCGTAACCTCGGTTGCACCATGCGGAAAAGCTCTTATTCCTTTAAAATACCGAGAAAACGGATATGACCCGCTTCACAAAATAACAATGTGGGATTATACGAGTTTGGGCGATGAAAGGGCAGAATACGAGCGTGATTCGATAACGCTTTCGCATCAACCGATTATTAGAAAGTATAAAATCGGCGTAGGCCATCCAAATGGTCCTGTTACCTATGAAAATAAAGGGGTAATTTTTGAAAAATCCTATGAAATTAAACCTGATTTTGAGTATCCGGACGGGGGAGTTTCTTTTGAAGTCTTTATGTGCAGACATATGGTGGAAATTGAAAGCCTTTCGCCATTTTTCGAGGTTGGAGAAGGACAAACTGCAGAATTTTGTGAAAAATGGCGACTAAAAAAACAAGATTAGGAGAAAAACTATGAAATTAAGTATTGCAACAGTGGGTTTGGCTCATCCTTTCGAAGTAGGATATGATGACGCTGAAAACCTTTTAAACCAAACTGCAAAAACGTTAGAAGAAGCAGGTGTGATTTGCGAAAATGTTGGTGTGATTATGCACGACCTGGATACTGTGAAAAAGGCGGCAGAGGTTTTAAAAACAAAAGATGTTGACCTTTTGATGATTTGTATTGCAACTTGGAGCGAAGACCATCACCTTTTAGACCTTCTTTCATATATTGATAAACCTGTAATACTAAGAGCATATCCTGCGAGAGAGACAGGATCACTTTGTTGTGCTCATCAGATTGGTGCGGTGTTTACTGATATTGGAAAAACCTATGAGTTTGTTTATGGTGATGCTGATAGCAAGACTTGTGCTGAAGAAACTAAAAAAATTGCTACGGCATATACGTTAAAGACTGTTATGAGCAGAACAAGAGTCGGTGCAATCGGCGGACGAGTTAAGGGTATGACTGAGATTGCTTACGATGAATTTTCTATAAAAGAAAAGCTTGGCGCAAGGGTTGTAAATATTGATGAAAAAGAAATGACCGAAAAAGTAAACAGTATGACGGATGAAGATGCCGAAAAAATTCTTGAAGAGAAAAAGGAGCTTCTATCACCCTGTACGGTTTCTTCTTCAAAAGAGTCAATGATTGAATCAATAAAGTATTACAGCGCACTTAAAGAGCTTGCAAAAGAGTATGATTTAGAGGCGCTTTCTGTTAAATGCTATACTACATATATGGGAAAAATCTGCTTGGGATATTCGCTCCTTTCAGAAGAAGGAATAGTAGGTTCTTGTGAGGGCGATGTAACCAATGCTCTTACGATGAAACTTATGTATGAGCTTTCTGGAAAACCGATAAATAATACTGACCTTTTGTATCTCGATGAAAAAGAAAACAGTATTCTTTTTGCTCATTGCGGTTCATCGGGTTTTTCAATCGCAGAAGGTGAGATAGATTTATGCCCCGTACGATTGGCTGAAACAGGCGTTTGCACAAAATTCTTGGTTAAGACAGGAAAGGTGACAGCGGTAAATATCTGTGGTCACGGGGATACGTTCAGACTCTCTGCTATGGTGGGCGATGCAATTCCGTGCTCTATGGAGTTCCCCGGAAACCCTGTTAAAATCAAGTTTGACAAATCTGTTTTTGATATAAACAAAGAGATTATGGCAAACGGAATAGGACACCATTGGATGGTGGCTTACGGCGACTATATGGAAGAACTTAAATATTTTTGTAAGATAAATAATATCTTAATGTATGAAATTTAGTTTTTGGAGGTAAAAAATGAAACGTTCAGAAATAAATGCAATAATGAAAGAAGCTTTAGCGCTTTTTAATGAGTATAAAATTTCTCTTCCTGAATTTGTTTTATGGACACCGGAAGAGTGGAAAACAAAGGGCGATGAAGTTACTGAAATAAAGGAAAATATGCTCGGATGGGATATTACCGACTTTGGCAATGGAGATTTCAATAAAATTGGTCTTTTCTTAATCACTCTCAGAAACGGCAATCAGAAAAATGCAAAAAAATATCCCAAGCCGTATGCAGAAAAGCTTATGATAGTTAAAGAAAAGCAGATTACACCAATGCATTATCACTGGAGCAAAATGGAAGATATTATAAATGCGGGTGGAGGAAATCTTGTTATTAAGCTTTATAACGCAACAGATGATGACAAGCTTTCGGATACCGATATTGAGGTTAGTATCGATGGTGTAAAGCACACATTCCCCGCAGGAACAGAGGTTTCATTAAACCCCGGTCAGAGCATTACTTTAACCCCCAAACTTTTCCACAGATTTTGGGGCGAAGAAGGAAAAGGAACAGTTATTGTGCGCGAAGTATCAATGTGTAATGATGATGCAAATGATAATTGTTTCTATGACAAAGCAGGCCGTTTCCCTGAAATAGAAGAAGATGAAGCTCCGCTTTATCTCCTCTGTAATGAATACGATAAATAAAATAGAGCAAAATAAAAGACTGCCTTTTGGCAGTCTTTTATTTTATGGTTTTTACAGAATCACGCTCAATTAGTTCCATAGGCAATAGTATGCTTTCTGCATTTTTACCTTTTATTTTTTGAATTATCATATCCATAGCAAGAGTTCCCATTCCTGACTTATCAATACCAATCGTGGTAAGCTTTGGCTCAATGTAGCGTGAGAGCAAGATATCATCAATACCGATTATGGAAACGTCTTCGGGGATTTTTAAATTCATATCTTTTGCACATCTCATAACACCGATAGCAAAGCTGTCAACAGTACACAAAACTGCAGAAGGACGGTTTTTTCTTCGAAAAAGTTTTTTAGCCTCTTCGTAGGCAGAATCCTCGCTTGAGGCAGATATGCCACAAAAATCAGGGTTGGGTGATATGTGAAATTCTTCCATAGCTTCGTTAAAACCAGAAAGTGTTTGAGTATAAAAATCAGGCACAACATTTGATGCAATCATTGAAATAGCTCTGTGTCCGTGTTTTATTAAATAGGATGTAGCATCGTATGTTGCCTTTTTGTAATCAGGGTTAATCGATGTGACGCTTTCGTTGTTTGAATGTGAGTCAACTATTAAAAAAGGAACACCGCTTGCATTTGCTTTGTCGATCAGCGTCTGATTTATATCCTGCATGAATATTATGCCGTCAGCATCGCCCGAATAGATAAGATCGGGAAGCTCACTCTGGGACATAATAGGCTTGCTGATTATGACGTTATAACCACATTTCATACTTTGCTTTATTATTCCCCGTGTAATTTCAAAATAAAACAAATCCTCAAACGGAGAAGAAAAGGCATTCATCATAAGACAGATGTTAAAGCTCTTATTTAAAACAAGCTTTTTTGAAGAAAGTGATGGCTTAAAGTCTGTATCATTTATAATTTTTTGAATTTTTTTGCGAGTTTTATCACTTACACCAGGTTTATTGTTCAAAACAAAAGATACGGCAGTAACAGACACACCCGCCTTTTTTGCAATATCCTTTACGGTTAGTTTCTTCACATAATCACTCCGATAACTTTAATGCAGTTGCACTAAATGTTTTATATAAAAATTATATCATTTTAAATAAGAAAAAGCAAGTTTTGATTTAAGAAAAGGAAATAGTATAATAGGATACAGAAAAACCTCCCAATCCAATTAAGGTTTAGGAGGATATTTTGTGTTAATTGCAAATGCATTTCTAATGATATATGTGCCTTTTGGTGAAACGGATAAATCCTTTAAGACAAAGAAAAAAACCGCTGCAACCTTGTGGTTTCAACGGTTTGGTGATCCATCCGCGATTCGAACGCGGGACACCTTGATTAAAAGTCAAGTGCTCTGCCAACTGAGCTAATGGACCATATTAAATTTTAAAGTGTGGCTGGGCTGGCAGGACTCGAACCTACGAAATGCCAGAGTCAAAGTCTGGTGCCTTACCGACTTGGCTACAGCCCAATATATAACCTTTGACAATCTTGTCCGCTGCCAACATGAGCTTTTTTAAAACTCATATAAAAAAGTGGGGTGGATAGACGGATTCGAACCGTCGGCCTCTAGAGCCACAATCTAGCGCTCTAACCAACTGAGCTATACCCACCACATAAAAAGCAGATGGCGCGCCTGAAGAGACTCGAACTCCTGACCCACTGCTAAGAAGGCAGTTGCTCTATCCAGCTGAGCTACAGGCGCAAATACTGCTGGAGCGGGTGATGGGAATCGAACCCACGCAATCAGCTTGGAAGGCTGAGATTCTACCATTGAACTACACCCGCATTTGGTAGGTTGCCGCGTCGTTTCCGACCGACTAAGTTATTATAACAGCAAGTATCACGTTTGTCAATACTTTTTTAAAAAATTTTGCCAAAATTATTTGCATATTTTAAAACTATATTTTCGGGGAAAGTTTTTGACAAAAAATGCCCCCCAAAATATATAAGTATAAAAAATGAAAAATTTCACAAAAAACTATTGACTTTACCGCTTTACTATGATAAAATGCTAAAGTGAAATAAACAAGGAAGGGATTATGTATGGGAAAAATGGATACGCCTGCTATGAGAAGGCTTATAGCGGCAGTGCTTAATCTTGAAAACGAAGAAGAATGCTATAATTTTTTTGAAGACATATGCACCATAAAGGAAATTCAGGATATGTCACAGCGGCTTGAGGTTGCCCTGATGCTTAGTCAGAACAAAAGCTATGTTGAGATATCTAAAGAAACGGGTGCAAGCACAGCGACAATAAGTCGTGTGAACAAATGCTTGAATTACGGAAGTAACGGATATAAGGCAGTAATCGAAAGACTTAGGTAACGGAGGACAGAAAAATGAATTTTACTTTGGAAAAAGATGAAAAAATTATATTCAGCTTAAGAGAACTTTATAAAGAATATGGTTACACAAAGTATCGCATGAGTAAGTTTGAGGAATATGATTTTTATGCCAGAAACAAAGATTTTCTTGTTTCTGAAAATGTAATAACATTCACGGATGCAGATGGAAAGCTTATGGCATTAAAGCCTGACGTTACATTGTCCATTGTGAAAAGCAGCAAGGACCAAAAGGGAAAGGTTCAAAAAGTTTTCTATAATGAAAATGTTTATCGTGCAGGCGGAGATACAAAAGCATTTAAGGAAATTATGCAGACGGGTCTTGAATGCATAGGTGACCTTGATGAAAGATGTGTTTCTGAGGTTGTGCTTCTTGCGGCAAAGAGCCTTGAATGTATAACAGATGAGTTTGTCCTTGATATTTCTCACATGGGAATTATTTCCGAGGTGATTGAGTCGGCTAATCTTTCGCCTGAGGGAAGGCGTGCATATCTTGACTTTTTGGGTGAGAAAAACCTGAAAGGTGTTCTTGAGATTTGTGGAAGGGAGAGTCTTTCGGAGGAAAAGAAAGAAATGCTTAAAGCTTTGGTGTCAACCTACGGAACAGTTGAAGAGGTTTTGCCAAAGCTTGAAGCTATGAACATAAGCGATGGATTTTCTGCTGCAGTAAAAGAGCTTTCGGATATTTCGGATGTTCTCTCAAAGGATGGCTGCGTTAATAAAGCTCGGATAGATTTTTCTGTGGCAAACAGCATGAAATATTATAGCGGTGTTGCGTTTAAAGGCTTTATCAATGGTGTTCCCGGAGGTGTGCTTTCAGGCGGTCAGTATGACAAGCTTTTGTCCAAAATGAACCGCACATCAGGAGCGGTGGGATTTGCTGTATATCTTGATATGCTTGAAAGAATGGATGACAATTCAAATACTTGCGAAAGCGAGCCTGCGAAGAAAGTTCTCAACATTGCCCTTCCCAAAGGAAGACTTGGGGAAAAGGTTTATCAGATGTTTGAAAATGCTGGGTTTGAATGCCCATCAATTAAAGAAAATAACCGAAAGCTTATTTTTGAAAATGAAGAGCTTGCAATCCGTTATTTCTGGGTGAAGCCATCGGATGTTGCTATTTACGTTGAACATGGTGCGGCTGATATAGGCGTTGCGGGCAAGGATATTCTTCTTGAATATGAGCCGGATATTTATGAACTCCTTGATTTGAACTTAGGTAAGTGCAAAATGGCGGTTGCGGGCAAGGCTGATTTTTGCAGCAGTGACAAAAAGACGCTAAGAGTTGCTACAAAGTTTGCTAATATAGCAAAGACTTATTATGCATCAATAGGTCGTGAAATTGATATAATTCACCTCAACGGCTCGATTGAAATTGCGCCAATCCTTGGGCTTTCGGATGTCATTGTGGACATTGTGGAAACCGGAACAACTCTCAAGGAAAACAACCTGAGTGTTCTTGAGGAGATAGTGCCAATAAGTGCAAGATTGATTGCAAACAAGGCAAGCTTCAAATTCAAGAACAGTCAGATTGAAAACATAGTGGGCGGTCTTATGAAACAGATGGAGGACAGAAGATAAAATGATAAAGATACTTAAATACGGAGAGGTGGACAATACAGATATTTTTTCTCGCGTTGTTCCCAAGATGGATGTAGAAAAAATTGTTGCCGAAATAATAGAAAACGTAAAGGAAAATGGTGACAAGGCACTTTTTGAATATTGCGAAAAGTTTGACAAGGCAAAGCTTTCTTCTCTTGAGGTTTCAAAAGAGGAGATTGAGGAAGCGTTGACCTTGGTAGAACCAAGATTTTTAGAGGTCTTGAAAACTGCAGCGGCGAATATCCGCAAATTCCACGAAAAGCAGGTAAGAAACAGCTTTATAATAAATGATGCAGATGGAATTGTTACAGGTCAAAAGGTTATTCCCGTTGACCGTGCAGGGCTCTACGTTCCGGGCGGAACAGCAACATATCCATCAACAGTATTGATGGACTCGATTCCTGCAAAAATTGCAGGGGTAGGAGAAGTGGTTATTGTTACACCCCCCAACAGCGAGGGAAAGGTTAATCCCGTTATTTTGGCGGCAGCAAAGGTAGCAGGCGTTGACCGCATATTCAAGGTGGGCGGAGCTCAGGCTGTTGCGGCTCTTGCGTATGGAACGGAAAGTGTGCCAAAGGTTGACAAAATCGTGGGACCCGGAAATGCTTTTGTGGCGGAAGCCAAGAAGCAGGTTTTTGGCAAGGTTTCAATCGATATGATTGCAGGTCCCAGTGAAATATTGGTGGTTGCTGACGGAAATAGCAATCCCAGGCACGTGGCAGCAGACCTTCTTTCTCAGGCGGAACACGATGTTCTGGCAAGTGCGGTTCTTGTAACGGACAGCAGTGAACTGGCAGAGAAAGTTCAAAAGGAAATCGAAAACCAGATACCAATGCTTTCCCGTGCTGAAATTGCACGAAAATCCATTGATGACAATGGCAAAGTCATTGTGGCAGAAAATCTTGAGGCGGCTATTGAAATTGCAAACGAGATTGCACCGGAGCACCTGGAACTTTGCGTGGACAATCCCTTTGACTATCTTGATAAAGTGAGACACGCAGGCTCAATTTTTATGGGTAGAAACTGTCCTGAGGCTTTGGGTGACTATCTTGCGGGGGCAAACCACACACTTCCGACAAGCGGTACAGCGAAGTTTTCAAGTCCCTTGTCGGTGGATGATTTTGTAAAGAAGACCCAATACACATATTACACACATGATGCACTTAAAAAAGTAGCGGAGGACGTAGCATATTTCGCTGAAAAAGAGGGCTTGACAGCTCATGCAAAAAGTGCGACAATCAGAATTGAGGAGTGATAAAATGAGCAGATTTTTCAGCAATAAGTTTGACAACCTTACACCTTACACCCCGGGCGAACAACCGAAGATAAAAGATCTGGTCAAGCTCAATACAAATGAGTCACCTTATCCACCATCGAAAAAAGCGGTGAGATATGCTTTTGATGCGGCAAGAGAACTTCAGCTTTATCCTGACCCCACGTGTCAGGCACTTACCCAAAAAGTGGCTGAAATATGGGGCGTCGAGCCTGATGAAATACTTATCACAAACGGTTCGGATGAGATTTTGAATTTTGCCTTTATGGCATATTGTGATGAAAATACCCCTGCGGTTTTTCCAGATATTACATATGGGTTTTACAAGGTGTTTGCACAGCTTTTGAATGTGCCTTATGAAGAAAGTCCTTTAAAGGATGATTTTACGATAAATATCAGTGATTATATGAATGCGGGGAAAACAATTTTCATAGCTAACCCCAATGCACCTACTGGGATTGTTTTGAGTGTTTCTGAAATTGAAGCGATAGTAAAGAGCAATCCAAGAAATATTGTGGTGATTGATGAAGCATACATAGATTTTGGCGGCGAAAGTGCAGTGTCGCTTATAAAGAAATATGACAATCTTCTGGTTACACAGACCTTTTCAAAATCTCGTTCTATGGCAGGGGCAAGACTCGGTATTGGAATT
>JAZROR010000084.1:0-2629 GCA_045648845.1 Clostridia bacterium | reverse complement strand
TCTGAGTTCGAACTGCTCACGGCTGTCCTTGTACTTGTGAACCGCTCTGAGGATTGTAACGACTTCTTTCTTTGTAGGAAGCGGGATAGGTCCTGAGACTTTCGCTCCTGTTCTCTTGGCTGTTTCAACAATCTTTTCAGCGCTCTGGTCGATGAGATTGTGGTCATAAGCCTTAAGTCTGATTCTGATCTTCTCTGCTGCCATGATGTACCCTCCTTCAAAATTTACTTTTGATTTTTCCGCTGTGCCGGGCGTTTCGCACAGCTAAATAATAAAACCCGAACCCATATTTTGCTTTCACAAAGCTGCGGTTTCGGGGCACAAACACAACACAACCCGAGCTCACCAGCATACTGAGCCCGAAATTTTTGCTGTATTCAATATGAAAGTGTGACCTTCCGCCCTGTTTTGAAAACCGGACAATCTCCTCCGAAATTTCCAAATCCCAAGATAAATCAAGGGTTTGCTACCTCCGGAATCATCGTATGTCTTTGTCACGCCTTAGTATTATACTATAATGATAATAAATTGTCAACCTTTTTTTGAAAAAATTTTATCGAAAACTATTTGTGTCACTCGCCTTGATTTTTCCCATAACTCTTGACCGTTCTTCCCGGCTTGAGCTTCTTTCATAAAACTCCAACAAAACCTCTTCACGTATTTTTCCCAGCTCTTCTATTTTTTCAGTAATTGTATTAAGAAGCTTACAAAAAAGGTCTTCATATTTATCCATAAAAATTCCCTCCAAATAAAAAAGTGCGCAACCGGAGTTACGCACAAAAAACGCATCACCCCTATTGCTGCGACACAACTTCTTATACATAACGCAAGTATTAGAAACGGAGTGTGCATTTTTACCAAAAGGTAAATGCACATTTATGTTATGTATAAAAGATAATAGTTATGTCGCAAAGATATTATTTATTTAAATTACAATATCTATTTTATATATGTGGGAATACCCCCACAGAGCCAGCCCCAAAGAGAAAACTCGTCACTGGGGGTTCATGAGGGGCAGAGTCCCCTTGAGAGAAGCTAACCTTGACAAATTCTCTTCCTATATATATAATATATATACTGAAATTAACACTTTGAAAGGTGATGACAAAACATGAAATACATAGTTATTCTCTGTGATGGTGCAGCAGATACTCCTGTCGCAGAGCTTGGCAACAAAACACCCCTTGAGGTTGCAAAAAAGCCAAACATTGACGTTCTTGCATCAATGGGCGAAATGGGTATGGTAACCACCGTCCCCGAAAACTTGCCTCCCGGCAGTGACGTTGCAAACCTTGCGGTATTTGGCTATGACCCCCAAAAATATTATACCGGCCGTTCACCCCTTGAAGCTCTTTCAATGGGCGTTCACCTTGAACTCACCGACACAACATTCCGCACAAACCTTGTGACGCTGTCAGAAGATGAGCCATACGAAGAAAAAACAATGGTGGACTACAGCTCTGACGAAATCACCACCGAGGAATCCACTCAGCTTATCAAAGCGGTGAACGACGCCCTCAAAACAGACGAATACGAATTCTTCAGCGGAATCAGTTACCGTCATCTTTTGGTGTGGCATAACAAGGAAAACAAATTCTCCCTGACACCGCCCCACGACATTTCCGACCGAAAGGTTACAGAATATCTTCCAAAAGACGAAACGCTTCTCACTCTTATGAAAAAGAGCTATGACATACTTAAGGACCATCCGGTGAACCTTGCCAGAAAGGAACGTGGTCTTCGTCCTGCAAACTCAATCTGGATTTGGGGCAACGGAACAAAGCCAAACCTTACAACCTATGCTGACCTTTATGGCATAAAAGGCACTGTTGTTTCAGCCGTTGACCTTATCAAAGGAATTGGCACAGGCGCAGGGCTTGAGGTTGTTGATGTTATAGGAGCAACGGGAAATGTGCATACTAACTTTGACGGCAAGGCAGAGGCTGCCATAAAGGCACTTCGCGGCGGTTCAGATTTTTTGTATGTTCATCTTGAGGCTCCTGACGAAGCAGGTCACAGACGTGAAATTGAAAACAAGGTGAAAGCTATTGAGCTCATTGACCAAAAAATTGTGGGTCCCATCCTTGATGCTCTCCGCACGGACGGTGAGGAATTTTCTATGCTGATTATGCCCGACCATCCCACACCGCTTGCAATCAAAACGCATACTTCTGACCCCGTGCCGTATATAATATATAAAAGCGGCACAGACACCCAAGGATGCCCCACCTCTTATACCGAGGCAAATGCAAAGAAAACAGGTATAATCGTGGAGCACGGCTATACCCTTATGGAAAAGCTTTTGGGGAAATAAACTTTTTGCCGCAAAAGGAGAACCTGCGGTGAAAACAGAAAAAGTTATAAAATACACATTAACACTTGCAGGAATAGCCCTCGGGCTGTTCCTGTTTCCTTTTCTGCTAAAAGTTTTCGCACCCTTTGTTGTGGCGTTTATTGTGGCAACCCCTTGCCAGAAAATTGTAAAAAAGCTTGAGAAAAAATTTCATGTGAGCCGCAGCATAAGTTCTGCAATTATTTCGTCACTGATTGTATCACTGGGCACAGGTGCGGTTCTCTTCTTGTCCTTTCAACTTTTTTCCCAGGCAAAAAATTTGATAACCACCCTGCC
>JAZROR010000083.1:0-6760 GCA_045648845.1 Clostridia bacterium | reverse complement strand
ATAGCAGTTATCGGTGAAAACAGCTATGAATGGATTATTACATATCTTGCAACTGTTGATGGCTCGAATATTATTGTTCCAATCGACAAGGAGCTTGGTAGCAAGGAAGTTGCAAATTTGATTAACAGTTGCGGGGCAAAGGCTTTTGTTTATGCTGAGTCAAAGAAAACACTTATTGAAGAAGCAAAGGCGGATATGCCAACAGTCATGCATTATGTGACTATGGCTGACTTTGGTGAAATTATTGCTAAGGGTTGTGAACTTATTGAGGGTGGAAATGACGAATTTGAAAAGAATGAAATAGACCGTGAGGCACTTTGTACATTGATTTATACATCAGGTACAACAGGTACACCGAAAGGCGTTATGCTTAATCAGAAAAATCTCACAGTTGATATGGTGAACAGCTGTATGAACTTTCTGGAACCTGCGGGAACTGTTGTTGTACTTCCGCTTCACCATACTTTTGGGTTTATGGCGGGGGTACTTTGCCAGATTCACAGAGGTTACAAGGTTTATATAAACAACAATCTCAAAAATGTGCTGAAAGATATTCAAAAGGCAAAGCCCTATCATATCAGTGTTGTCCCGCTGTTTGTGGAAACTTTCTATAAGAGTCTTTGGAGAACTGTTAAAAAGCAGAAAAAGGAAAAGCTTCTTAAAGCTCTTATTAAGGTGAGCAACGGTCTTCGCAAGGTGGGAATTGACCTTCGAAAACAGCTTTTCCAGTCGGTGAAAAACGGCTTTGGTGGAAATCTCGAGATGATTATAGCAGGCGGTGCACCACTTGACCTTAAGTATGCCAAGGGTTTTGAGGATATTGGAATTCAGGTTATGAACGGCTATGGAATTACCGAGTGTTCGCCCATTGTTTCAACAGACAGAAATAAGAAATACCTCTTTGGCGGTGCGGGTGTTCCCATTCCTGGTGTTGAGGTGAAGATTTTTGAGCCTAATGAAGATGGTGAAGGCGAGATTCTTGTTAAAGGCGACATCGTTATGATGGGATATTATAACAACCCTGAAGCTACAGCTGATGCCTTTGTTGACGGCTGGTTCAAGACAGGCGACGTGGGAAGACTTGACGAACACGGATTTATCATTATCACAGGAAGAAAGAAGAATATCATAATTTTAAGCAACGGCAAAAACGTTTATCCTGAAGAAATTGAAGCGGTTATTTTAAATAACGTTGAGGGCGTAAACGAGGTTGTTGTGTTTGGCGAAGATGATGTTATTTGTGCTGAAATTTACACAGAAACACCTGACGAAAAGGAAAGAATTAAAAAAGATGTTCAGGCTCTCAATGATATGCTTCCTCCAATGAAACATATCAGACGTGTTATTTTCCGTGATACAGAGTTTGAAAAGACAACAACAAAGAAGATAAAAAGATTTACAAGATAGTATTTAATCGGTAGAATGGCATTTATGTGCCATTCTACTGCTTAATGAGAATGTTGGAGCAGTTTATGGTAAACATAGGAAATGAATGGGATAATCTTTTAAAGGATGAATTCAACAAAGAATATTATCAAAAGCTACGTGAATTTTTGGCTAAAGAATACAGGACAAAAAAGGTTTTTCCTGATATGTATGATATTTTTAATGCGCTGAAGCTTACGTCTTACAGCGATGTCAATGTGGTGATTATCGGTCAGGACCCATATCACGGTGAGGGGCAGGCTCATGGCCTCAGCTTTTCGGTGAAAAAGGGCGTGGAGCCTCCGCCGTCTCTTAAAAATATTTTCAAAGAGCTGAAGAACGATTTGGGAGTTGCTGTGCCAAATCACGGAGAGCTTACCAAGTGGGCGAGACAGGGAGTGCTGCTTCTCAATGCGGTGCTTACCGTGCGTATGGGAGAAGCGAACAGTCACAAAAATATGGGTTGGGAAAAATTTACCGACCGTGTAATTGAACTTTTGAACAAAAGGGAAAAGCCAATCGTTTTCTTGCTTTGGGGGGCAAATGCCCGCAAGAAAAAGGAGCTTATCACGAATCCTGTTCACAAAATATTGGAGTCAGTGCATCCAAGCCCGCTTTCAGCGCACAACGGATTTTTTGGATGCAAGCATTTTTCAGAGACAAATGGATTTTTGGAGTCAGTTGGCAGAAAAGCCATTGACTGGTCTTTGGATTAAAATTTTTGGGGGAGAGTATATGTCCAGAAAAACAGTAGAAATCTTGGGTGTAAATATTGACAGTATGACATTTGCTGAAACGGTTGATGTGGCAAAGAAGCTCATTGAAACTGATGGCATGTCAAAGATTTTTACGCCTAATCCTGAAATTATTATGTGTGCAAAAGATGATGATAAATTGAAAGAGATTTTGAATTCGGCTGACATTTGCACTGCTGACGGGATAGGCGTAGTATATGCTTCGAAAATCTTGAAAACACCTGTTCCTGAAAGAGTAGCGGGGTTTGACCTTGTTTGTGTCTTGCTTGAAAGTTTATCAAGAACAAAAGAGGGAGTGTTTTTATTTGGTGCGAAACCCGGAGTGGCAGATGTGGCAAAAGCAAAAATGGAAGAAAAGTATCCGGGGCTAAATATTGTAGGAACTGAAAACGGATATTTTTCCATTGATGATGAAGAAAAAATTGTTGAAAAAATAAATGCTTCCGGAGCAAAACTTTTGTTGGTATGTCTTGGTGCGCCCAAGCAGGAAAAGTGGATTGCAAAGTATGAGGATAGGCTGAAAGTCAATCTTGCAATGGGTGTTGGAGGAACGCTGGATGTTTTTGCGGGAGTTGCAAAGCGTGCACCGAAGATTTTTGTGAAGTTCAATCTTGAATGGGCGTATAGAATTTTGAAAAATCCGTCAAGGTTTGGACGATTTGTGGCATTGCCAAAATTTGTTATTGAGGTTTTAAAGAACAAACAGCATGGAGGGAATAAATAATGATTTATATGTTTTTGGCAGATGGATTTGAAGAAACGGAGGCTATTGGATGCCTTGATGTTTTGAAACGCGCAAAAATAAAGGTTAGTACAGTGGGGATATCCTCGAAGTGTGTTACCGGCAGTCATGGCGTGATGATAATAGCTGATGCTACTAAAGAGGAAATTCAGTTGGATGAATTTGATGGTATCATTTTGCCAGGGGGTATGCCTGGGACCACATATCTTGAGAATGACCGTGATGTGATAAATATGATAAAGTATTGCGTGGTTAACAAAAAAATGATTGCAACCATTTGTGCAGCGCCTATGATACTTGGAAAAATGGGACTGCTCAAAGGAAAGAAGGCTGTTTGTTATCCGGGATTTGAAGAATTCCTTTATGAAGCAAAAATAATGGACATTCCTGTGGTGACGGACGGACAGTTTATAACGGCGAAGGGAGCAGGAGCTGCTATGCTTTTTGGTGCTGAAATTGTTGAATATTTTAAACCTGGAATGGGGAAGGAAATTCTTGAAGAAATGCAGCACGCAGCTATTTGATAGGATTTGATTTGATGACAAACAAAAGGTATGAATTGAGAAAACAAATAAAAAGCGTCAGGTGGATGATTTTTTGGGTGGTTTTGGCTCAGCTTGCTGCAGAGATGGCGGTTGAGGCTCTGGTCAGCTTCATGAAAAATCCGCCTCATCAGTATGTCCAGATTGCGTTGGTGGAAGCCCTTTCTATCGGTGTCCCCATAATGGTTTATGCAAGGTCTGTGTGGACAAGCTCAGGGGAAAATGCGAAACAGGAGTTTTGGCTCAATCCTTGCGGAATATATTTTGTTATTCTTGCGGCACTTCTTGGAATTTGCGGACAGTTTGTGATGATTCTTCTCAATATGCCTGCAAATATATTCTCAAAAGTTGTGCTTGAGCAGACTGGAAACGAGTCTGTTGTAATAGCTAAAAGCGGTGGAGAACTTTTTCTTGGAATAATTGCAGTGGTGATTATTCCCGCTGTTTTTGAAGAATTTTGGATGAGGGGAATAATTTTTTCTGCATATAACAAAAGCAACACCATTGCGGCAATTTTCTTTACGAGTATTATCTTTGCACTTTTGCATCTTCGGCTAAACGAGGCGTTTGGTTTTTTGCTTATGGGGATTGTGGCGTCTTTTATATTGATAAAGTCGAGGTCTATTTATGCATCAATGATATATCACGCTTTCAGCAACTTTACGGCACTTATGCTGACAAGCTTTATCTTACCTCTTCTTGGGGATTATATCTGGTTTGTTTTTATTGCGGCGTCGGTTGGCTTTGTGATGCTTTTTGCTTTGCTTATGCTTCAGAAAAATAAAGTTAGTGTCAACAAAAATTTCAGGACACGGGGGCTTGTGATAGGGAGTATTTTCAGTCTTCCGGTTATCCTGAGTGCTTTTATTGTTGTTCTTAAATACTTTTTGATAAATTTTATAGGATGATTTGCTATGAGAAGGACATTGTACAAAAAGCTGTTTTTTAAATTTAAGTGGCTTACTCCAAAGGGGATTTTATTTGGGGCTATTTCACTCATGCTTTGTGCATGGATTATTCTTGTTGCATGGGAATTTTTCGGACTTGCTCCCGGTCGGGGCAGTGAGGTTATGGTAAACATTCCAAAAGGTGCAAGTGTCAGTGAAATAGCGGATATACTCAAAGAAGAACGGGTGATAAGATCTTCGCTTTTGTTTAAAATTCAGACGAAATTTTCGAAAGACGGCTATGTATTTCAGCAAGGTGGACACCTCGTTGGTAAGGGTATGAGCTATTGGGGAATAGTAAAGGAACTTTGCAGCGTGCCAGATGTCAGTGAGGATGAGACAATAAATATTCTTATACCCGAGGGGTATGAGGCAAAGCAAATTGCTGAAACTTTGGAAAAACACGGACTTGTGGACAAGGAACGTTTCTTGGAACTTTTGGAAAAGGGAGATTTTGACTTTGATTTTGTTTCAGAGATAGACAGAGAGGAAAATCGTCTTGAGGGATATTTGTTTCCTGCCACCTATGAAATAGGTCTTTGGGAAACAGAATGGGATATAATAAATAAGATGCTTAAAGCTTTTGAGACTTATGTGATTCCAATTTATGACGCGGCGGACACCAAATATTCTCTTGATGAGGTTGTGACCTTTGCCTCAATCGTTGAGCGTGAGGCGGCAAACGACAACGAACGAGGTAAAGTGGCATCGGTTTTTCACAATCGACTCAAGATAAATATGGCACTTGGCTCTTGCGCTACGGTACAGTATATAATAAAAGAACGAAAAGATGTTTTGAGTAATGCAGATACAAAAATAAAGTCGCCATATAATACGTATATAAATACCGGTCTTCCCATAGGACCTATTGCATCACCGGGGGTTAGTTCTATAAAGGCAGTGCTTTATCCAGAAGATACGGATTATTTGTATTTTGCAGCAAGGGCGGATGGCAGTGAAAATGTTTTTTCAAAAACGCACGATGAACACCTTAAAAATGTAAGAAATTTGCAGAATTAGTTTTGATTTAAAAAAGGGGAAGCTTTTGAAATGAAAGCATGGATTGAGGAAGACAATATAAATTATGAATATATAATAAGGTATCTTCGAGATACCATTCCATCGTCAAGTGGGTTAATTCTCGAGATGGAGGAGTATGCAAAAAAACACGAGGTTCCCATTTCGCAGCCTGAAAGCATCAGGTTTGTAGAGGTGATTCTTAAAATTGCCGGGGCAAAAAAGATACTTGAACTTGGCACAGCCATTGGATATTCTGCTATAAGAATGACAAAGGCATCAGACGCCGAAGTTGTTACGGTGGAAATTTCCGAGGAAATGGCAAAAATTGCGACCGAGAATTTCCAAAAGGCAGGATGTGCAGATAAAATAACACTTCTGGTGGGGGATGCCCGAGAGGTTGTTTCTGATATGGAGGGAGAAGAGCTTTTTGATGTTATCTTTGTGGATGCTGCAAAGGGACAATATATGGAGTTTTTCCCTCACTGTGAGAGGCTTTTGAAAAAAGGCGGGATGCTCATTTCGGATAATGTCTTATACAAGGGAATGACCGCCAATGATGAACTTGTGGTAAGGCGGAAAATTACCATAGTGAGAAGATTGAGAAATTATCTTGAGATGCTGAAAAACAACAAAAATTTCAGCACAGCACTTTTGCCCATTGGCGATGGTGTTGCTCTCAGCTTTAAGGAGTGAACAAGACGTGCTGGTTAAAAACGACAATCTTAATAAGCACAAGGATTTCAGAAAAAATTTTGACTTTTGGCTGTTTGGACTCACAATGGTCACAAGCATTTTTGGCGTCCTTATGATATCAAGCGCGGCACCGTCTGCTACTCGTTATGTAGCGGTACAGTTTGCGGCACTCCTCTTGGGAGTTGTTGCTATTGGTATATTGATGGTCCTTGACTATGAATACCTGGCAAATATCTGGGGCTATCTTTATATTGGGTCTTTTGTGCTCTTGGTTTTGGTGCTTATTCCTGGGATTGGTACTTATGAAAATGGTGCAAGAAGCTGGTTTCGGTTTGGCTCGCTCATAGGTATCCAGCCTGCAGAGTTTGTGAAGCTTGCTTTTATTATTACTTTTGCAAAACATCTTTCTGAGGTTGATTATTTAATCGACAGACCCAAGAATGTATTTTTTCTGCTGCTTCACGCGGGAATCTTTATTGGACTTATTCTTATTCAGCCCGACTTTGGAACAGCTGTTGTTTTCGGTTGCATAATGATTACCATGCTGTTTGTAGCGAAAATAAACTGGAAATATATTGGCTGTGGGCTTGGTGCGGTGGCTCTTGCTCTGCCGCTAGCGTGGTTTTTGGTGCTTAA
>JAZROR010000082.1:0-1730 GCA_045648845.1 Clostridia bacterium | reverse complement strand
GAACTGACAAGAAAATGATTGACGGAAGCATCAGATTCAGCTTGTCGGAATTTACTAATAATGAAGAAATTGATTACGCAGTGGAGTGCACGGTAAAACACGTAAAACTTATCAGAAAGCTTTTGAAAAGATAAAAAATTCCTTTCAGGATTGGAGAAAATTATGCAAAAGATAGATTTGATACTATTAAAATATGGCGAGATTGCTCTCAAGGGGCTTAACAAGCCCCTTTTTGAAGCAAAGCTTGTGGACAACATCAAAAGCCGCCTTGAAAAAATCGGCAAGTTTGGTGTGAGAAAATCTCAGTCTACTATCTATGTTGAGCCGCTTGAAAGTGGACTTGATATGGACGAGGCACTAAAAGTTTTGAGTAAGGTCTTTGGTATTGTCAATATTTGTCCTGTTATGAAATGCGAAAAGGATATTGACAGCATAGGAAAAGCTGCTGTTGAATGTGTGAGACCACTGTTTTCCGAGGGAAAAACCTTTAAGGTTGAAGCAAAGCGCGAGGATAAAAATTTCCCAATGAAATCCCCTGAAATATGCCGTGTTGTTGGTGGAAAAATCCTTGAGGCAATAGACGGAATTTCAGTTGATGTTCACAATCCTGATATAACAGTGAATGTTGAAGTGAGACAGGATGGATTTGTTTATACAAGGAAGATAAAGGGTGCAGGCGGTATGCCGGTGGGAACAAACGGAAAAGCCACAATTCTTTTATCGGGTGGTATAGACAGCCCTGTTGCTGGGTATATGATTTCAAAACGTGGGGTTGCACTTGAGGCTGTTCATTTTCACAGTCATCCTTATACAAGTGACCGAGCAAAAGAAAAAGTTATCGACCTTGCAAAGCAAATGTCGGCTTATTGTGGAAAAATCAAGCTCCATATTGTGCCTTTCACAAAAATTCAGCTTGATATAATTGAAAAGTGTCCTGAAAATTATTTAACCATTATAATGAGAAGACTTATGATGCGTATTGCAGAAAAGATTTCGGCGAAAGATGGTTCAGCAGCGCTCATCACAGGCGAAAGCATTGGACAAGTTGCAAGTCAGACAATGGAGAGCCTTGTTTGCACAGATAATGCCGTATCACAGCCGGTTTTCAGACCTCTTATCGGTATGGATAAAGAAGAAATTGTTACAATATCAAAGAAAATAGGTACTTATGAAACATCTATTTTGCCATATGAGGATTGTTGTACAATTTTTGTACCAAAGCATCCAAAAACAAAGCCTGTGCTTTCGGAAATCATTGAAGCAGAAAAGGCACTTGGTGATATAGAGGTGGCGCTTAATGAGGCTATTGAACAGGAAGAAGTTCTGGTGATAAAATAATGAAAAATATAGAAACTATTGTTTGCAAATTGCTCCTCCAACGAAAAATGAAAGTTTCCACAGCGGAAAGCTGCACGGGAGGACTTATTTCAAAGAAAATAACCTCTGTGTCAGGGTCCTCGGGATGTTTTGACTTGGGAGTTGTTACTTATTCAAATGAGCAGAAACACAAGATTTTAGGTGTGAAATGTGAAACCCTTGAGCTATTTGGTGCGGTATCACAGGAGACTGCACTTGAAATGTGTAAAGGCGTGAAAGAACTTTCCGGTGCTGACTTTGGAATATCAGTTACGGGTATTGCGGGTCCGACAGGTGGCACTCCCCAAAAACCTGTGGGAACGGTGTGGATTGGTATTTGCGGTAAGAATTTGCATACAGCACAAAAATTTGTG
>JAZROR010000081.1:0-11111 GCA_045648845.1 Clostridia bacterium | reverse complement strand
CCAAAATGGCACTTCACAGCTGCAAGTACCCCCTTGGACACTTCCACACAGCAAACTACTGGCATTGTGTTGACCCTGAGGGTCTTCACCTTACCATTTCGGATACCGGCTGGGCAAAGGCTGCCTGGGGCAAGATTTACGGGCAGTGGCTTTGTGAGGCGGCACTTTTCGTTTATGACTTTGACCGCTTTGATGCAGCAGACATTTTGCCGCTGTTTGCACAGTATAAAATAACAACTTTCTGTGCGCCCCCCACAATGTACCGCATGATGATAAAAGAAGACATTTCAAAGTACGATATGTCCTCTGTTCAGCACGCCAACACAGCGGGCGAAGCACTTAACCCCGAGGTTTACAAACAAATCGAAAGCCTCTTGGGCCTCAAGATTATGGAGGGTTTTGGTCAGACAGAAACCACCTGTCTTATTGGCAATCTCCACGGCAGAGAATACAAAATCGGTGCAATGGGCAAACCCGTTCCTCTTTATGACGTTGACATTGTTGACCCTGACGGCAAGAGCGTTGGCGTTGGTGAAAACGGCGAAATTGTTATCCGCACCTCAGAAAAAGTTCCCTGCGGACTTTTCAAGGGTTACTATAAAGACGAAGAAAAAACCGCTGAGGTTTGGCACGATGGTCTTTATCATACAGGCGACGTGGCGTATAAGGACGAAGACGGCTTTTATTTCTATGTTGGAAGAATTGATGACGTTATCAAATCATCGGGCTACCGCATAGGGCCTTTCGAAATCGAAAGCGTTATCATGGAGCTTCCTTACGTTGTGGAATGCGGCGTTTCAGCAGAGCCCGACGATATCCGTGGTCAGGTGGTAAAGGCAAGCATTGTCCTTACCCGTGGAACTGTTCCCAGCGAAGAATTGAAAAAAGAAATCCAAAATTATGTAAAAGAGCACACTGCTCCTTACAAATACCCACGAATTGTGGTGTTCAGGGACGAGCTCCCCAAAACCACCAGCGGAAAGATTATCCGTGCAAAGCTTTAAAAACTTTCCCCCGTTCTTTTGGAGCGGGGGATTTTTATTTTTTCAATCTTTTAAAAACAGTGTTGTATATTTTAGGCTCGTATGCTATAATTAGTTATAGTTGTTCTTTATATGAACTTTCAGGAATTTTTCAAAGCGAGGACACTATATGTATTTACTGGCTCAAATAATCGGAACTTTGGGTGTATCAACATTTCTTTTAAGCTATCAGCTGAAAAAGAGAAAAAGTATAATTTTGGTTAATGCAATATCAAGCGTTCTGTATGTCCTTCAATACATTATGCTTGGTGCATTTGAAGGTGCTGCCCTTGACATTTTGGCGGCAATTTCAACCGTTGCGGCACACAACAAGGATAAAGGCTTTATTAAGAGACGCACCAAGCTCGTCATAGGGGTTTTGACTTTGTCATTTTGTGTTGCAGGTATGGTATTTTACAAAAACATTTTCAGTCTGTGCTCCGTCATTGGCGCAATTCTTCAAAACAGTGCATTCTGGATAACAAAGGAAAAAATATTGAGGCGTGTCTCTTTTGTAGCGTCACCATTTTGGCTCATCTACAATCTTACAAGCGGTGCATATGGCTCGGCAATAGGCAGTGTCCTCAGCATAGTGTCAATCGGTCTTGCAATCCTTAGATATGATATATTGGGAGATAGACCCACAAAAGATACAACTGAAACAGCGTAGGAAATTCAAAATCAACTTGAAAGAGCAGGTGTTTTATATGAGCAAATCGTCTTGCGAAAAGAAAAAAGCCCTCAAAACATCAATCGGCGGGCAAGCAGTGATTGAGGGCGTTATGATGCGCGGTCCTCACAAAATCGCAACAGCCGTGAGAAAACCTGATGGTGAAATCATTATTGACGAAAAGCCCATCGGCGAGGGAAGAAAAAACAAATTCTTTAAACTCCCCATAATCCGTGGCTGCATTAACTTCTTCGACTCTATGATTGTGGGCATCAAGGCCCTTATGTTTTCTGCCAAATTTTTTGAGGTTGATGAAGACGGAAATCAGCTTGAAGAAACCCCCGGAAAGTTTGAAAAATGGCTGAACGAAAAACTTGGCTCAGAAAAAGCAACCGAAGCGGTTATTTATATCGCTGTATGCCTTTCTCTGCTCCTGAGCGTAGGTCTTTTCATACTCCTCCCTGCCATAATCGCAGGATTTCTCAAAGGATTCATTGAAAATCATATTCTCCTGACTCTGGCAGAGGGTATTGTAAGAATAAGTATTTTTATCGCCTATATAGCCTTGGTTTCAAGAATGGAAGACATAAAGCGTGTTTTTATGTATCACGGTGCGGAACACAAATCCATTCACTGTTTTGAAAGTGGCGAAGAACTTACGGTGGAAAATGTCCGCAAGCATTCACGACTCCACCCCAGATGTGGAACGAGCTTTTTGCTGATTGTTATGGTAATAAGCATCATTGTTTTCTCATTTATTTCCTGGAACAATCCGTTTATTCGCCTTGTTTTGAGACTTGTTCTTCTTCCACTTGTGGCAGGAATTTCATATGAAATTATCAAATTTGCGGGAAGGCACGACAATCTTCTCACAAGAATTATCAGTGCCCCTGGAAAGTGGTTTCAGTATATAACAACCAACGAACCTGATGACAGCCAAATTGAGGTGGCAATTCTATCCCTAAAGGCTGTTATTCCCGAAAACACGGAAGATGCAAAATGGTAAAAATAAAAGAACTCAGAAAAAATGCGTTAAATGCACTTGAAAAAACAAAAAGTGACAGCCCTTTGGCTGATATTGACTATCTCCTTCTTCACCTGCTCCATTTTTCACGTGAAGATTTGATTTTGGGCGACAAAACCCTTGACAGCCATCAAATACAGCTTTTTGATAGCTCCCTCACAGAGCTAAAAAAAGGCGTCCCTGTTCAGTATGTGGCAGGAGGTTGTGAGTTTATGTCCCTTTGGTTTGAGACAAGCAAAAGCACACTTGTCCCAAGAGCAGATACCGAAATCTTGGTGGAGCTTATAATCGACAACTATAAAGACAAAGGGCCGCTTAACATACTTGACATCGGGACGGGGACAGGCTGCATAGCAGTCAGCCTTGCACATTTTTTGCCAGATTCAAAGGTGTTTGGAATTGATATTTCCCCTGAAGCCGTCAAAACCGCAGAAAATAACGCCAAAAACTTAGGCGTTTCCGACCGCTGCAAATTTTTTCAGTGGGATATACTCAAAGGTTTCCCACCTTTGCCCGCAGAAATGGATATTGTTGTGTCAAATCCACCGTATATTCCATCTGCAGATGTTTTAACCCTCGATGAAAAAGTAAAAGACTTTGAACCTGTTTCAGCCTTGGCAGGCGGGACTGATGGGCTTGACTTTTATCGAAATATAACCGAAAACGTTAAGCTCGCAAGTAATGGATGCCTTGCCTTTGAGGTGGGGATAAATCAGGCAGAAACGGTTGCCTCCATAATGGAAAAACGCTTTTCCCAAATAAAAACAGAAAAAGATTTAAGCGGAATTGACCGTGTTGTTTGGGGAATTTTAAGAGACTAATCGCAAAAACGCTCCTTAAAATACAAAATAAGACTTGAAATTACTGAGGGTTTGTGTTAAAATGTTAATTAAGTATGATACTCTTTTCGGGTAGGAGAGGATATTTGCTTATGCGAAGATTTTTCACAGAGTCAAATTTCATAAAGGACGGCATAGCCGAAATTTTTGAAGATTCAAAGCATATTGAAAAAGTTCTGAGAATGAATATCGGAGACACCATTTTGGTCTTTGACGGCACGGGCACCGAATACTTGGCAAAGCTTGTTTCAATCGAGAAAAATCTTTGCCGTGCCGAAATAATCGAAAGCCAAAAATCTTCTTCCGAACCCAAAATAAGCGTTTCGCTTTTTCAGGGTCTTCCCAAATCCGGAAAGATGGAATCCATAATCCAAAAAGCCGTCGAGCTTGGAGTGTATGAGATTTACCCTGTTATAATGGACCGATGCGTTGTTCAGATAAAAGGCATGACAGCGGGCGAAGAAAAAGCACGCAGGTGGAATAAAGTTTCTCTGGAAGCTTCAAAGCAATG
Organism: Clostridia bacterium; assembly: GCA_045648845.1. Lineage (GTDB taxonomy): Bacteria > Bacillota > Clostridia > Monoglobales > Monoglobaceae > SIG440. Next base: position 7,045 of record JAZROR010000081.1, on the reverse strand, counting down.
CGGCCGCGGTATTGTCCCCACTGTACATCCGCCAATCACCTTTGATGAAGCTCTAAAGAGGCTTATGGAACTTGAGGTTTCTCTTATGCCTTATGAAGAGCTTGGTCACCAAGGTGTTTATGGGCTCAAAGAGATTTTGACGAGCAAGTATTTATCTAAAACCTTTGGTTTGATCGTGGGTCCTGAGGGAGGCTTTTCCGACAGCGAGGCAAAGAAGGCCCTTGATGCCAAAATAAATTGTTTTGGATTGGGGAAGCGAATCCTTCGCACAGAAACAGTGGCAAGCGCTGTTATACCGGTGATTATGTATCAAAATGACGAGTTTTAGTTCTCAAATAATATAGATAGAAAGGTCTTGATGACTGATGTCAACAGCAAAAAATCAAAATATAAAAAGACAAAAAAGAATGGAAAAACGCGCAAAAATTGATAAGGCTACAAATCGCTTTATGATAAACCTTTCCTGGGGTCTTCTTGGCATTTTGTGCCTGAGATTTGTGGAAAACGGCTTTCTTGGAAGCGCCGCCGCGTCAATGCCTACTGTTATGAAAGTTCTTGCCGGTGTTTTTGCAGCTATTGCAATCGCCCTGGCACTGTGCGGAAAGTACCGTGTTTTCAAAAATACAGCCCGCACCTTTGATTATTCAATTTTCGCGGCAGTTGTATGCGTGGTTTCACTTTTCATTGGATTTTATGCCCCAATCCGCCTTTTCCTTGGCGGTATTTCCGAGAGGCTTTTAAGCATTGACTCTCGTTGGTGGATTTCAAGAGGACCTATCACATTGATTGTTGTTTACTTAATTGTTGATTTTCTTTGGACCGCTTTCAAAATCGCAAAATTTGAACATAAATAAATTTTAAATTTTGAAAATTTAACCCCCGCAAATAACAAGTTTGCGGGGGTTTTGGTATGTTTTTTTACTTTTTCCCAAGACTTCTTTTTTCTCTTTTAAAACTCTTCCTTGCCATAGTTTTTACAGGATAACACCTATCTGCAGTGCACAAACTAATCTTGTGAAAGGAGCTTTGAAAAATGATTTCACATTTCAGAAAAATTGTTTTTGTGGCCATCGCCGCACTGCTTATTTCAAAAAATTTTTACACTCCGGTTCTTGTGAATTTCTCTCCCACAGAAAATTTTCAAGCGGAACAAAATTTTGAAGCAGCATAAAAAATTGGCAAACTAAAGCCTCTTTCGGTGATAGTTTGCCACATTTTTTTGTTTTTATTCAAATTTCAGAAATTAACCAAGAAATTTGTCATGAATTGCCTGAACAGCTCTTTCCGCATTGTTCACATTGATAAGAACAGAAATTTTGGTTTCTGATGTAGAAATCATATGAATGTTGATGTTTGCATCATAAAGAGCCTCAAACATCTTTGCTGCAACACCGGGATTGTTTGTCATACCTGCGCCAACGATTGAAACCTTGCTGATGTCATCGCGGTGTGTGATTGACTCATATGAAAGGCTTGCCTTTTCGCTTTCAAGAATTTCGATTGCTTCATTAAGATTTCCCTTTGAAACAGTAAACGAAATATCCTTTTTGTTATCGCGTCCGATAGACTGAAGGATTACATCTACATTTATGCCCTTCTTTGCAAGCAATGAGAACACTCTGAACGCAATACCCGGTTTATCCTCAAGACCAATAATTGCAATACGGGCAACATCGTTATCCCTTGCAACACCTCTGATTAACATTTTTTCCACAGCAATCGCCTCCTTAACAACTGTACCATCAATTTTTTCAAAACTGGATTTTACTTCAAGCTTAACACTGTATTTTTTTGCCATTTCAACCGAGCGGTTGTGGAGCACGTTAGCACCAAGGCTTGCAAGGTCAAGCATTTCATCATATGTGATTTCGTCAAGCTTCTTTGCGGACTTCACAATTCTTGGGTCAGCAGTATAAACGCCGTCAACATCTGTATAGATTTCGCATTTGTCAGCGTGAATTGCTGCAGCTATTGCAACAGCAGATGTATCACTTCCGCCTCTACCAAGAGTTGTTATGTTCTCGTATTTGTCAAGACCCTGAAATCCTGCAACAATAACAATTTTTTTCTGGTCGAGCTCCGCTTTTATTCTCTCAGTATCAATTTTTTTGATTCTCGCATTTCCCGCATTTGAGTTGGTCAAAAAGCCTGCCTGCCATCCGGTAAGAGAAACAACCGGAACACCGATTTTTTCAATAGCCATAGCAAGAAGTGCTATTGAAATCTGCTCGCCTGATGAAAGCAACATATCCATCTCGCGCTTTGAGGGGCTTTCGTTTATTTCATAAGCTTTTTCAATAAGATCGTCGGTGGTATCACCCTGAGCTGAAACAACCACAACAACCGAATTGCCCGCACGATAAGTGTCAACCACACGGTTTGCAACGTTGTTTACCTTTGCAGCATCAGCAACAGAGCTTCCGCCGAATTTTTGAACAATAATTGCCACTTTAAAAAACCTCCTGTTTGTTTATTCACCAATAAGTCTGAGTTTGCCGAGGGCCTTGCAGCCTTCAAATTCAACAGCTTTAACAAATTCGTCAAGCTCTTTTTGTGTCATAGCCTCAGAAATTACAGCAAATTCATTTTTGTTTGTCTCTTCATCAAAGGTCACAAGTCTGCATCCCGAAATGTTCGGAACAGGCGCTCCCTTAAACCTTACATAGTAAGGATATTTCTGCATAGCTCCCTCTGACTGATTTTCTTCTTTATATTCATTCCATTTTATGATAATATTAACCTTTTTGTGCTTTATTGCATCAACCACGTCAGCAACAACAGCATTGGCGGTTGGAAGCTTTCCAGCTCCTCTGCCATAGAACATAACCTCGCCCAAGTCATCACCTTTTACGATAATTCCGTTGAACACATCATTGATGCCTGCCAAGGGGTTTGTTTTGGGAACAAACGCTGGGAAAACTGCAGCATAAATTCCGCCATCCTCCGCCCTTGTCGCGTGGCCAATAAGCTTGATTGAATAACCCAGTTTTTCAGCATAAAAAACATCTTCTGCGGTTATTTTTGAAATACCCTCGGTTTTGATGCGATCGGTGATAACAGCATCTCCAAAAGCAAGCGCTGAAAGAATGGCAATCTTTCGGCAGGTATCATGCCCCTCAACGTCAGCTGTTGGGTCAGCCTCAGCATAACCCTTTTGCTGTGCTGCACGAAGTGCATTTTCAAAAGTTTCACCCTTTTGGAACATCTGTGTCAGGATATAATTTGTTGTACCATTCAGTATTCCAAAAACATCAGTGGCTTCACCTGCAGTAAGGCAGGAGAAAAGAGGTCTTATAATAGGAATTCCGCCGCCAACACTGGCTTCAAAGAGATAGTTTATATTTCTTTCTCTTGCGATTTCCAAAAGTTCTGTTCCGTGTGCCGCAACAAGCTCTTTATTTGATGTTACCACGTGCTTGCCAGCAAGCAAAAGTGATTTTGAAAACTGATAAGCAGGGTTTATACCACCCATTGTTTCAACAACAACGCCAACCTCAGGGTCATTTAAAATATCATTGAAGTCCTTGGTGAAGCACTTAAACTCGCTGTCAGGAAAATCCCTCAAATCAAGAATATGAGCAATTTCAATGGGCTCACCACATTTTTTGATGAGCATTTCCTGATTTTTGGTAACAACCTCACCAACACCAGAGCCCACAACACCAAAGCCCATAATGGCAATTTTCATATAAATTCATCCTTTCTTTAAAAGATAAGGTTTAAAACACTTTTAAAATTTATGTACAGATAAATCAATAATACAACAAAATCCCCCACAAGTCAAGGAATTTTTGACTTTATGAGGAATTTTCTGCTGCAAAATTTTCAGGGTTCTTCCACGGCATATTTTGTGGAATTTATCCAACCGATGCCCTGATAAAATCAACCACCCGAAGCATATCTTCTTTTTTCTCTGCCCGATTTATAATTTCACGGAGTCTCGCTCCGCCTTTCATCCCTTTTATATACCACGCCATATGCTTTCGAGCTTCCTGAATTCCGCGATATTCGCCCTTATATGAAATCAAAAGTTCAAGATGCTCCGCCATTTTTTCAGCACGTTCCAAAAGAGTTGGAGGTGAAAGTCTTTCTCCGGTTTTTAGAAAATGAATAACCTCACGAAAAACCCACGGATTTCCCTGTGCTCCACGTCCAATCATAATCCCGTCACAGCCTGTGTAATCAAGCATCGTTTTCGCACTCTCTCCGTCTGTTATATCGCCATTTCCAATTACGGGTATTAAAACCGCTTCTTTTACTGCCTTGATTATTTCAAGGTCGGCTTTTCCGCTGTAAAACTGCTCACGTGTTCTTCCGTGGATGGTAACTGCCGCCGCCCCGTTTCTCTCTGCAACCTTTGCCATTTCAACCGCATTGACCAAGGTTTCATCCCAGCCTTTTCTGATTTTCACAGTAACAGGAACTTTCCCGCTAACAGCATCAACCACTGCTGAAACAACCTCCCCTGCCAGAGCCGGATTTTTTGAAAGCGCCGAGCCGTCACCATTATTCACAATTTTAGGTGCAGGACAACCCATATTTATATCAAGAAGCTCAGCTCCATATTCCAAAGACTTTTCAGCAATTTCCGCAAGAACCTTTGGCTCGTGCCCAAAAAGCTGTACCGCTATAGGCTTTTCAAAATCCTCAGCATCAAGGAGGTCAGCGGTTTTTTTATTTTTATAAAAAAGTCCTTTCCCCGAAACCATTTCGGTATACATAAGGGCGGGGCCAAATGGCTTGACAATTTGCCTGAACGCTTTGTCGGTAACCCCTGCCATAGGCGCTAAAAATACATTATTTTTAAGCTCAAGATTTTTTATTTTAAGCATTTTTTTGCTTTCCTTTTCACAAATTCTGTTTTCTCTTTCAATTATATTCGTTTTTTGCTCCTTTGTCAATGGATATGCATTCTCCAAGGCTTGACACCTTAAGGTTTTGGGGGTATAATTATTTCAAAATGGGGAGGTTTTTTCTTCCGTTATTTATAGCAAAATACTGAAAATTGGAGCAATTATTATGGATTACTCAAGATTTAAAAACTTAAAACGTGTGGTTATCAAGGTGGGCACATCTTCCCTCACCTATGAAACCGGAAAGCTGAATATCAAAAAAATCGAAAGCATTGTACGTGTTATTTCGGACCTTAAAAACCGCGGAATTCAGGTAGTTCTGGTTTCGAGCGGCGCTGTGGGCGCAGGTGTCGGAAAGCTCAACCTCACCGAAAAGCCCTCGGACACACGAAAGAAACAGGCCCTTGCTGCCATTGGACAAGCAACCCTTGTTTCAATGTATGACCGCTTCTTTTCTGAATACGGTCACTCCTCCGCTCAGGTTCTCCTCACAAAATTCATTCTTGACGACCCAGAGCGCTACCAAAATACAAAAAACACCTTTGAAACAATGTTTGAATATGGCGTTGTTCCAATCGTGAATGAAAACGACGTCATCTCTACATATGAGCTGGAATTTGGCGACAACGACACCCTTTCAGCATATATAGCAGAACTTGTGGAAGCAGATTTGCTCATTCTTCTCTCTGATATTGACGGGCTGTTTGACAAAAATCCCGCCACCTGCCTTGATGCAAAAATCATCCCTGTGGTGAACAAAATTGATGAAACCATTTATTCTGTTGCCGGCGGTGCAGGTAGCCGCAGAGGAACCGGCGGAATGCTTACCAAACTGAAAGCCGCTGAAATTGTGACCCCAAAGGGAATTGATATGATAATCTCAAACGGCGCATATCCTGAAAGAATTTATGACATTTTTGACGGAAAGCAAGTAGGAACTCTTTTCACTGGACATACTAACTGTTGATTTATGAAAATTTATCCATAAATTAGTTAAATTTTTGTCAAAAACATATTGAAAATTTGCAAAACTTATGATAATATGTTATATAAGGGAGAAGTTGAAAAATTTGTCCTTTTATCTTTTTTATTTTATTTTGTTAAATAATTTCATATTAAATAAGGGGGTCAAAAACTATGACTAACAACAAAAAAGTTCTCACCTGGCTCGAAGAAATGAAAGCTTTGTGCAAGCCCGACAACGTTGTCTGGATTGATGGAAGCGAGGCTCAGCTCGAAGCTCTTCGCGAAGAAGCGGTTAAAACAGGTGAAATGATTAAACTTAATCAGGAAAAGCTTCCCGGCTGCTACTATCACAGAACAGCTGAAAACGACGTTGCCCGCGTTGAAGACAGAACATTTATATGTACTGAAACAAAGGAAGAAGCAGGTCCCATCAACAACTGGATGGCACCCGCCGAAATGTATGCAAAACTTAACGCTCTTTATGACGGCTCGATGAAAGGCCGTACAATGTACGTTATTCCTTATTCAATGGGCCCTGTTGGTTCACCTTTCTCAAAGATTGGTATTGAGCTCACAGACAGCATCTATGTTGTTCTCAATATGGACATTATGACAAGAGTTGGAAACGACGTTTTAAAAGCTCTCGGCGAAGACGGTGATTTCGTTAAGTGTCTCCACGCAAAGCGCGACGTAAACCCTGACGAAAGATACATTGTTCACTTCCCACAGGACAACACCATTATGTCAGTTAACTCAGCATACGGCGGAAATGTTCTCCTTGGCAAAAAGTGTTTTGCTCTTCGTATCGCATCATACCAGGGTATGAAAGAAGGCTGGATGGCTGAACATATGCTCATCCTCGGCCTTGAAAACCCCAAGGGCGAAGTTAAGTACATCTGTGCTGCTTTCCCCTCTGCTTGCGGAAAAACAAACCTCGCTATGCTCATTCCTCCCAAATTCTTACAGGAACAGGGCTACAAAGTTTGGACAGTAGGCGATGATATTGCTTGGCTCAGAGTCGGTGAAGATGGCAGACTCTATGCTATCAACCCCGAAGCAGGTTTCTTCGGCGTTGCTCCCGGTACTTCTGAAAAATCAAACTTCAACGCACTTGAAGCTACAAAGAAGAACACAATCTTCACAAACGTTGCTATCAACGAAGAAGATATGACAGTTTGGTGGGAAGGTCTTGACAAGAATCCTCCCGAAAATGCAATCGAATGGAA
>JAZROR010000080.1:0-14368 GCA_045648845.1 Clostridia bacterium | reverse complement strand
AAAAGGAATTGCCTCGATGGTTATTTTGCTTGTTTCATCGCTTTTTAATGGCAATATAACATCTTCTGCGACTTTCAGGTTTACGGTGTCTAAAACGCCTTTTTTTACGTTTGCGGGAATTATGGAGTCGTCCTTGTTGTGTATCTTATGAGCCATGTACTCAGAAAAGGCATTATCATACATGGTTTTGTGGTCATTCCAGTCATCAGGGGCGTTGAGTGTTACACATACAAGCTTCATTCCATTTTTCTCAACTGCTGTTACAAGGCATCGTCCGGTGGCTTTGGTGAAACCTGTTTTTACACCAATGCATCCATCATACATAGTGAGAAATTTATTATGATTTACCATATAACGATTATAGTCATGGTCTTTCCAGGGAATGCTTTTTGTGCGCGTGGAAACTATTTCAGAAAATTTGGGGTTTTTCAGAGCGTATGAGGTTATTTTTGCCAAATCTCTGGCAGTGGTATAATGGTTATCATCGGACAGCCCATGTGGATTTGTGAAGTTAGAATTCTCTGCACCAAGCTTTTCTGCAGTGCTGTTCATCAAACCTGAAAACTTTTCAACTGAGCCGGATACGTGTTCAGCTATGGCTGTTGCGGCATCATTGCCAGAAACAAGCATAAGCCCCCACAAAAGATTTTCAAGGGTCAGTTCTTCACCAAGAACCAGATACATTGATGACCCCTCGACACCGTATGCATTGCCTGAAACCTTTGCCACTGACGAAATATCACCATTTTCAAGAGCTGTGATTGCTGTCATTATTTTTGTGGTGCTTGCCATACCCATTTTTTTATCAGCACTATGCGAAAAAAGAACTCTTCCTGTATTTGCATCCATAAGAATGGCACTGTGAGCAGAAAGAGCACAGCAGTTTTTGGGAACTGCTGTAATAATCAATATTAAAGATAAAATGAGAAAAAATTTTCGTCTCAATATAAGTCACCCCATTAAATTATATTAGTGGGGCTTTTCCTATATACAAAAAGATTGCAGAAATTTATCTGCAATCTTTTATATTCCATAAATATCGTTGTTGCACTGGAAAATCATTTTTATTCTTGAATAAAGGATGGAAACAGCAAGTGAAATTATATATGCTGTTCCACAAAGAATGAGAAAACGCAAGGGAATGGATGAAATTTGCCATATCTCAAGGTAATGCTCGGTTTCAAAAATCACAAGACAGTGTATCAGGTATATATAGAATGTAGCCGGTGATAATACATCCGAAACCTCGTGGGAATATTTAGGCATAATAAGAAGCCACATAATCGATGCAAAGGATGCAAAAATGATTTTTATAATTTCAGTGCCAAACCACTCAAACCAACCCAAAAATTCAAAATAGGCAATAGTGGAATAAATAATAGTAAATAAAATTCCTCCAATAACCCACACGGGTTTTGAGCGTTTTAATTTGTCTATATTCATATCAAAGTTTATGCCAATATAACAGCCTATTATCCAGTATATAAAATAACCAAGGAAAATTCTGTCGGCATATTTAAAGCCCAACAGAAAATATTTTGAGCCAATGGTAATTAGCGCTGCGACAAGTATGCCGACTATTGGAGAAATATTACGGCAAAAATGATATGTCAGCGGGGCAATGATGTAAAGCTGCATAATTACTATTATAAAATAAAAAGGTGCTGCGATAGTTCCAAGTGATAGGTGTTTAACCATTATCCACGGATTAAAATCAAAATAATGTCTGTGAAAAACGAAATAAAGGTAGTAGATAAGTGCCATGAGGAGATATGGAAGATACACCTTTGTGATACGTCTTTTGAGAAATGAAAAATATCTGAAGCTTCCGTCTGCATAACCGTGGGCAAATTTGATGCCTGAAGAAATAATGAATGCGGGTACAGCAAAGGTAATTGTGCGCGAAAAAATAAAGGATACTGCCGATAAAACCGATCCTTGCGGATATTTATTTATGCTGTCGGACAAAATATGTATCATCACAACAAGCATACAAAGCATGCTTTCAAAAGATGATATTTCCGAAAGTTTTCTTCGCATAGCACTTCTCCTTTTTTTAAGTTTTTTTAATTTTATAATATTATTCGAAAAAAGTCAACCGCAGCCGATAAATTTCGACAAGCAATATCTTTGAATATTAGAAAAAATTTCAATGTTTAATATGTGACAATCAGGTTAAAATATTACCGAAGACAGATGAACAAATTGTTTTTCTGAAAAAAGGGAGGTGAAAACTATGTCAAACAACAAGAGCAGCAACAATTTTGTTGTACCCGAAGCAAAAGCCGCTATGAACAAATTCAAGATGGAGGCTGCAAACGAAGTAGGTGTACAGCTCAAGAACGGTTACAACGGTGACCTCACATCAAGAGAAGCCGGTTCAATCGGTGGTCAGATGGTTAAAAAGATGATCAAAAAGTATGAACAGGACTTGGCTAACGGTCAGTAATGTATAGAAAATATTGATATATGATAGAATCCGCAAATCAGGTTTTGGTTGGTTTGCGGGTTTTATTGTATAAACGGAGATTGAGATGGAAATAACCCTTAGAAAATTAAAAAAGCTTGATGTTTATGAGAAGGACAAGAATGAACCCGTCGGAAAGGTAAAGAATGTTTGTTTTTCCAAAGATAAAAACAATGTTGATGCCATTTATATTGAAACCCTCAGTCTCATTCCACTAAGCAAAAAAGTTTTTATTGAAGAATTTGGCAAAATATCCGGTGATAAGCTGTTTTTGAAAGCAGATATTTCTGATAAAAATATAAACACGAGCAAAGAAGAGGATGTTTCGGAAGACAAAGTTTTAGGCGTATACGAGAAAAAATGTGAAAAGCAAAAGCTTTATGATATGAGTTTTGATTTTGAGACTGGCAGGATACGCTCAATGACTTTAAAAAATGGATTTTTTAGCAAAAATAATACGGTAGAAATAGCAAATATGCATATAAAAAACAATATTATTTATATAAAAGGAAAGGAGAAATAATAATGGGAAATTTTTCACTTGGACTTATGATGGGAACTGCCGTGGGAATAGGTGTTATGATTACACTTCACCCTATGAACAAGCGTTCTATGAGAAGAGCATATCACAGAGCAGGCAAAATTATGAATAGAATGAATGATGCAATCCATGACTGGACTTGCTAAGCTTAGATAAATAAGAAAAACCCACACTTCCGTGTGGGTTTTTGTGTTAAAAAGTGTTAAAGCTTAAAGTCCATACCGAGCATTTTGTATTTTGCCCCTGCCAAGGCGTTGTATGGGAGTTGCTCCCATTCGCTTTCCCCGATAATTTCTTTTATTTTTGAAATATTTTCATCAGAATCGGTTATTTTGGGAACCATTGGTGTGCGTATAAGATATGGTTTTTGACTTGCTTTCAAAATTTCAAAATTCTCAAGTATCAGTTCATTTGAAACACCGGTATATTTTTTGTGAAGATTGCTGTCCGCAAGCTTTATATCCATAATTATAAAATCAAGATAAGATAAAGCTTTCTTAAAAATATCAGTGCTGCAAAATCCGGAAGTTTCAATGCAAAGATGAAAATTTTTCAAGTTTTCCATAAGCTCAAACAAAAATTCAGGTTGGGCAAGTGGTTCGCCACCAGAAAAGGTGAAACCGCCAAAGGAAGCTCCAAGAATTTCTGCTGACTCAATTAGCTCTTTTGCAAGAACGTCTGCAGAAACGGTTTTTCCTGAAATTTCAAGACAGTTGTTGGGACACCTATGTATACACCTGTCAAATCCTTGACATTCTGAATGTGAGCATAAAATTTTGCAACTATTACAACCTATGCAGCTTGCATCTTTAAACATAAGCTGAGGCTTTGAAACAAGACCTTCAGGATTGTGACACCAGACGCAGCGTAGAGGACAGCCTTTAAGAAAAACAGTGGTGCGTATGCCAGGGCCGTCGTGAACCGCCATTTCTTTTATGTCAAAAATGGTGCCGGTCATACGGTATAAACCTGCCTCTTGATAACGTGGTCCTGATATTCTTTATCGAGTTCAACAAAGTATGCACTCCAGCCCCAGATTCTAACAACCAGCTGTCTGTAATTTTCAGGGTGCTTTTGAGCATCAAGAAGCTGCTCTGAGTTTACTGTGTTAAGCTGAAGTTGATGTCCACCACGGTCAATAAAGGTTTTAACAAGCTTTCCGACCTTTTCAATTCCATCATCATCACTGAAAATACTTTTGTGGAACTCAAGGGTAAGAGGACCGCCGTTTATGGCATCAAGGAAGTTTTGTTTTGTCATTGAGGCAATAACTGAAACAGGACCTTTTACTTTTGCAAAAATACTTACTGAAAAGTTTGTTCCAAAGGGTTCGCCACGGCGTCTGCCGTCAGGAGAAGCACCAATTTCATTGGCGTGCCACAGATAATACATAGCACTGCCGGTACCTGCCTTGTATATACCGCCGCGACAGTTGCGTTTTCCCTTTAAAGAATTGCTGAATGCATTAAGAAGCTCGGTTGAAATAGAATCAACAAAGTCATCATTGTTTCCAAGTTTGGGTGATTCATAACGGAGCTTGTGTAAAAGCTCGGGTGAATTTTCAAAGTTATCGTCAACGGCTGCTATAAGCTCATCTTTTGACAGAGATTTTTCTTCAAAAATGTATTTTTTAATTACTGCTAAGGAATCGGTTGCTGTGGCAATTCCTGTGCCGTGAATACCAAAATTGTTATATTTTCCGCCAGTGTAAATGTCGCAATCCATCATAGCATTCATAAAGGGAGATGGAACAAACCAAAGGTCTTTAATGCCATCACAGATTTTGTTAGCCTCTCCTTGAATTTCGCGTTTAACACAAGCAAAAAACTCGTCATAGGTATCACAGTTTTTCAAATCAGTATGGAGTGCAGTGTCAACAACGGCGGGGAAAGAAAGTGCAGAAATGTTTGCAATATCCGTGCCTACATTCGGAATAATAAATTCCCAACAAGCAGCAACGGTATAATTTGCTGCATCTTTGTGGTCATAGCCCAATTTTTCAAGACCGGGGATAACCACATCATCATTTGAATACTGCGGGAAGCCGAGACCTGCTTTTGTGAGCTTTGTGGCTTCGGTATAAAGTTCTGCCGGAGTATTTTTAGAAACACGCAAATTGATTTTGGGGTCAATAAGCTTGTTATTATAGGATGCCTTAAGAGAAAGTTCAGAGAGGAGGTTGAAGACCTCATTTCCGTTCTCATCAATTCCGCCAAGCATCATGCTCTGACCGTTGTCACCTTGTTGAACACCTGGGTAGAGATCAGAATCCTTGTTGAAAGAAATGAAAAAGTCCTCCAAAAGCTCAAGGGCAGCATCCTCGTCGAGAATACCCTTTTCAATGTCTGCTTTGAGATAAGGATACATATATTTGTCAAAACGACCTATAGTTATGTGATAGTTGCCCTCGTACCAGAGAGAAAAATGGATAATACGGAAAAGCTGAAGTGCCTCGCGGAAAGAGGTAGCGCCATATTTTGGAACTCTTTCAAGGATTTCGGCGATATCCATACGATTTTTATCAATAGCAGCCAATCTGTATCGTTCTGCAAGATCGAGAATGGCATCGATTGACCTTTTTGCATATTCATCAGAGTTCTCACGCAATTCAAGGAGACCTGATTTCAATACCTTTTCATAATTCGGCGTAAGATTTGACATATAGCCAAGTTCGTGTATGTAGTGATTTTTGCGGATTTCTTGCCACTCATCATCGGTGAATACGTCAGGAAGATTTTTGAATGTACGCATAAAACAAATCTTTTCGCAGTCAAGAATCTGCGGTTCTTCCAGTTTTAGCATAGTTTCAAACCGTCTAGTCATACGTTCAACAGGTTCAAGACCTGCTTTTTTGAATTCAGATGCAAAATCTATATCACATTCACGTCTGAATTCATGGTGTTTTTTTGCTGTTATAAAATCTAATAATTTTTCTGCCATAGTTATGTCTCCTTTCATTGATTAAACCCTTAGTTATAGGTTATTACTATAATTATAATACCATAAAATCTTGACAAATTCTCGCCATATATTATATAATTATATCAAAAGATAGCAATAATTTATCCCAAAGGAGGCGAAGAAATGATTTTTCACCAGATGTTTAATTCTTTAAGTGGTTACCAATATAATATTAAAATTTGGGAAAATGTTATTTGGAACTTTCATTTTCACAAAAATTTTGAACTTATTTATGTTATGGATGGGAAACTCGGCTGCATTGTGAACGGAAAAAGTGAAATTTTGAGTGAAGGTGATTTTGCACTTTGTCTTTCCAATGAGGTGCATTCGCTCAGACCTGAAAGTGACGCTCGATATTTGGTATGTGTTTTTTCTGAAGAATTTATAAAGTCTGTTTCGAATCAGTTTAAAGGAAAAACAGGGGAAACATTTAAATTCAGGTGCAATGACACGGTTGAAAAATTTTACATAAATTGCATGACAAACATTGATTCGCCGTCGGTTTTGCTTCTTAAAGCCTGCCTTTATGCTGTATGTGATGAATATTTGAATTCAGTAAAATTGGTGGAGCTTGATACCGCAAAAACAAATACAATTATTAACATAGTTGATTTTGTGGAAAATAATTTCAAAAAAAATATAACGTTGGAAGACCTTTCGGCACTTTTAGGATATGAATATCACTATACCTCACGTCTTTTTAGAAAACTTTTTAATATGTCTTTTAATGAATTTGTAAATCTTTATAGGCTGGAAAATGCTATAGAACTTCTTGAAAACAGTTCCCAAAAACTTTTAAATATTGCTTACGAAAGCGGGTTTCAAAGTCTGAGAAATTTCAATAATTGTTTCAAGAAAAACTTTGGAGTTTCACCAACAGAATATAAAAAACAATGTAAATAAAACAAGTAAATATGCAAAAATACTCGCTTATTAAATTAAGCGAGTATTTTTTGTTAGAGCATATTTTCAATAAATATCCCATACCCACGGGTTGGGTCATTGACGAAAACGTGGGTGACAGCGCCGATGAGTTTTCCGTTCTGAAGAATTGGCGAACCCGACATTCCCTGAACAATTCCGCCAGTTTTTTCCAGCAATTTTTTATCTGTTATTTTTATTATCATATTTTTAGAGGAATTGCTGTGCTGGGGAAGAATACGAAGAATTTCGACATCAAAAACACTTGTGTTTCTTCCTTCGATGTTTGATATTATTTGGGCTTTTCCGGTGGTTATTTCAGACCGTGAAGCGATTTCAACAGCCTCGGCAGAGATTGAAAAATCGCTAATTACTTCTCCTGAAATTCCGAAATTACTGTTTGTGGTTATTGACCCTATGGGGCTTTCATTCTCAGAAAAAATACCTTTAAGTTCTCCGGGTGCACCTTTTTTGCTTTTTTCTACGGATATTATTGTGGAGTCCAGAATTTTTCCCTCTCCAATAGAAATGAGTTCACCGGAATCTGCATCGGTTATGCCGTGACCGAGGGCTGCAAAAAAGTTGTTTTTAGGGTCATAAAAGGTGAGAGTGCCGATGCCTGATGCGGAATCCTTTACCCATGCACCGATTTTGATTTTTCCATCTTCTTTTGAGCGTTTGGGCGAAATAAGAACACTGATATTTTTTTTATTTCGCAAAAGAGAAATTTTTGCCTGATTTTCGGCTGCATTCTCTATTTGCAAAATCAGGTCGTCTACGCCGGCAATCTCAGCATTGTTGAAGCTTTTTATTATGTCACCGGTTTGTATTCCTGCGTCTTTTGCTGGTGATGATGTTTTTCCTGTTGGGTCGGTTATTTCAGCAAGTTCCGTAACTATTACGCCATCGGCTTTGAGGGTAACACCGATGCTTTTTCCACCGGGAATAACAGTTTTTTCTTCTGCAGAGACATTTGTAAAAATGCCTAAAAAGGGAATAGCGTTTCCAAATGGCGAGCCTGAGATGGCAAGGAATGAAGACAAAACCAAACAAATTATTTTTTTCTTAATATGCATTACATCACTCCCTTCTGATATATTTTTTCACAAAGTGAGTGGTAATATAGTATGAAAAATATATATGTATATTAAAAAAAGGCCTTCACGGCCTTTTTTTAACTGAATAACACAAAACGATTAGTTATTTTCGTTTTTGTTATTTTTGTTATTTTCGTTTTTATTGTTGTCGTTGCGATTGTTCTGATTGTTCTTGTTGTTCTGATTTTCCTTGTTTGACATGATTTTCACTCCTTTTGGAATTTTAAAATTGTTGAGAAATATCTCACAAATATTATTGTCTTTTTTAAAAATAAATATTCCAGTGTTTCAAAAAATTTTTTTTTGCATAATATAAAGGAGTGAGTGTAAAAGGAAGGAGTGAAAATCTTTTGAAAAGATTTAATCAAAGCAAAAGAAATCCCAATCCCAAATGGCCGTCACAACAATCAGTGGTGGTTGTTCCAAAAGGCTCAAATGCACAGGCAATCGGATATCCCGAAAAGAAGACCTATGAAATGGCTGAGGAAAGTATTCCAGTAGTAGAAATAAGTTCACCAAGTGAAATGCGACAAACAGAGGATACATATATTTCAGAAAACGAAAGAGAAGAAAGAAGAGAGCCTATTATGGGAGTTCCGAGACGAAACAATCGCACAACCAATGGATTGGGAGTGATGGAGAGGCCAGCAATGGAGAAATGCTCTGATATGGCGGTAAATAATTATCTTTGCAGTCAAATAGGTAAATTTGTGAAACTTGAATTTCTGTTTGGCGAGAATACACATATGGAAAAGATAGGCAAACTGCTTGATGTAGGCAAGGATTTTGTTGCAATAGGTGAAAATGGCAGTAATACAGTTGTGGTTTGTGCCACAAATAAAATTAAATTCATAAATATATATAATTATTAAAAAGAAAAAGACAATGGGTTTTTAATATTTCCTATTGTCTTTTTTTGTTTTGGGGAGTATAATAATTAAAAAAGAAAACAAATGAAATGTCACCAAAAGGAGAAACTCTGATGAAAAAACTTGTTGCTATATGGATGGCTAAAATTTCAGCCGTTGCAGGAAGATTGCTTGGGAAAAACTCATCTGCGGGTCCGGGAACTATTGCCCTTAAAATCTGTCCTGACCTCATCGAAAGACTGCAATCAAATATAAAAGGAAAGGTAATTGCTGTTTGCGGTACAAACGGAAAGACAACCACAAACAACCTCATTTACAGCGCTCTTGAAAACAGTGGATACAGCGTTTTGTGCAACAATCTTGGTGCAAATATGCTTAGTGGTGTTGCTACGGCATTTGCGCTTAGGTGTAACTGGCTCGGAAAGTTCAAAGCGGACTTTGCCTGTTTTGAGATAGATGAAGCATCAGCTCCCAAAGTTTTCAAACATATAAAGCCTGATTATATTGTTATTACAAATCTTTTCAGAGACCAGCTTGACAGATACGGAGAAATTGAGAATACCGTTGAACTTATAAAAAACGCCATTAGCATTGCGGACAAGCCCGTGTTGGTTTTAAATGGTGATGACCCGATTTCAGCGAGCTTTGGTATAGGATATGACAAAGCTATATTTTATGGAATTGGTGAAGCTGTTCTCCCGCAAAACACAGAAATAAAAGAAGGTAGATTCTGTATGGTGTGCGGCGAGGAACAAAAATATAATTTTATCCACTATGGACAGCTGGGTGATTACTATTGCCCAAAGTGTAGCAACAAACGGCCAAAGATTGATTTTGAAGCAAAGAATGTGGATTTGACCGAGGGTATAAGCTTTTCGGTTTCAAATCAGGATATAAAGTTGAATTATCGTGGATTTTACAATATTTATAATGTGCTTGCTGTGTATTCTCTTTTGAATTCTATGAATATAAAAACAGTTTCTTTTGAGGAAACGCTCAAAAAATATAAGCCACAGTCTGGAAGAATGGAAGAGTTTGATATCGGGAAAAAGGTTATTTTAAACCTTGCAAAGAATCCAGCAGGATTCAATCAGGCAATTTCCACAGTTCTTCAGGACCCAAGAAAAAAGGATATTATTTTTGCTATAAATGACAAGCCCGGTGACGGACTGGATGTTTCGTGGCTTTGGGATGTGGATTTTGGAAAAATAGTGCACAGCGGTCTTAATACGATTTCTTTGTCTGGAATAAGACGCTATGATCTTGCGCTTCGGTTCAAATATGAGGAAATTCCATTTGGTGCGGTTTCTGATGATATGCAAATGCTTATTGAAAATGCTCTCAGTACCGATGCGGAGGTTTGTTATATTCTGGTGAATTATACAGCTTTGTTTTCTACTAAGGATATTCTTTCGGAACTAGAAAAGCAGAATGGGACAGGTGATAAAAATGACTGATTACAAAATAAATATACTTCATATATATCCTGATCTACTTAACCTTTATGGTGACAAAGGAAATATTTTATGTCTTGAGAAACGCCTTAAGTGGCGTGGCATAGAGGTAAATGTGGCCGAATGTACCGCTGAAAGTCCTGAAATTGACTTTGAAAACACTGATATAATATTCATTGGCGGTGGCTCTGACAGAGAAACAGAGATTGTAAGACTCGCACTCCTTGAAAAAAAAGAGGAATTTATAAAGTTCGCAGAGAACGGCGGAACAATTATTGCTCTTTGCGGAGGCTTAGAACTCATAGGAAAAGCCATTGAAACAGATAATGAAAAACGAGAATGCCTTGGAATTCTTGATATAGTAGCGAAAATTCCTCAGGATAATTCTCGTCTTATCGGAAATGTAGTGTTAGATTGTGGCGAGAGTATTGGTAAGGTTGTGGGATTTGAAAACCACAATGGAAGAGTTGATATAGGCTCATATACACCGCTTGGAAAGGTGGAAAAAGGTTTTGGAAACACCGACTCAGGTGACTTTGAGGGCGTTATATATAAGAATGTTTTGGCATCTTATCTTCATGGACCTCTTTTCCCCAAGAACCCAAAGCTGTGTGATTTTGTACTCAAAAAAGCTATAGCTCATAAATATGAGGGTTTCATCGAACTTTCCCCACTTGACGACAAAACAGAAGATATGGCAAGAAATTTTATGCTTGACGTCTTGATGTAAACTGTCGAAGTCCCCAAAATACGGGCAAAAATAAGCTTATTTAATTAAAATACAACATATTGTGACTTTCTGCGACAATGACCACAATATCTAATAAAAAAGTTGGAAAAAAATGTAAAAAAGTACTTGACAAATTTGTAATACGTGGTTATAATCTAACTGTAATTGGAAAATTTTAGAAAAAAAGGAGTCAAAAATATGGAAAAACAGATAAGTGTTCTGATTGCAGATTCAGACAGAGAGTATGCTGAACTTTTAAGCCGCAATATTTCAGGAGATTTCAAAATTGATATTTGTGATATTGTTACCAGCGGTTATCAGGTGATAGAAAAGGTGGACATTTTGAAACCTGATGTTGTTATTATGGATGTGGTTATGCCGAGTATCGACGGCATTGGAATTTTGGAAAGGCTCAAAAACAAAAAGAAGGAGTTTGAAAATTTCAAAATGCCAAAAATTATTGTACTTTCAACATTCAAGCAGGACAAGATTGCTCAGGATTGTATAAACCTTGGTGCAAGCTATTATATGGTGAAACCCATAAATTTTGAAAGCATACGGAATACAATCAGACGCCTTTGTGACGGCATTGATGAGAAAAAGGGAAGTGTCACTTTTTCAAAGCGTTTTGCTGTAGGTGAGCATATGGATGTGGAAACAATGGTTACTGAAATCATTCATGAAATCGGTATTCCAGCTCACATAAAAGGATACCAGTATTTGCGTCATGCAATTATGCTTGTTATTGACAATCTTGATGTAATAAACTCTATCACAAAAACTCTTTATCCAACCGTTGCCCAGACTTTTCGCACAACTCCGAGCCGTGTTGAAAGGGCTATACGTCATGCCATTGAGGTTGCGTGGGACAGGGGTGACACGGAAGTTCTTGACTCCATATTTGGTTATACAATCGCTACATCAAAGGGAAAGCCTACAAATTCTGAATTTATTGCAATGATTGCCGATAAATTGAGACTTAAAATTAAGAACGCAAGCTAAAAAGTTTAAAAACCGAGTGAAAATTTCACTCGGTTTTTTTTGATTTTGGGTATTGACTTTAATGGTTTAGTGTGCTAAACTATTAAAGTAAAAATAAATACATAACAAAAGGAGAGTTTTTAAAATGAAAAACTTAAGAACAATTATGACACTTATAATGGTTGTAGCTTTGGCACTCAGCCTTGCTGCTTGCGGTGGAAACGACATTGCCGCTGACTATTCACAGTCGGTTGATGGCGCACTTGTTGTAGCAGAAGCAGGTTCAGCAGGCGAAGAACTCGCAACAGGTGATGAATTCTTCAAAAACGCACAATTCACAGCAGTTGATTCAATGGCTACAGCACTTCTTGATGTTAAGTCAGGCACATCTGATATTGCTATTGTTGACTATGTTACATCAATCGGTTCAATCGGTGAGGGCACAGACTTTGCTGATTTGGCTGTTGTTGAAGGAAAAGATTTCAATCCTGAAGAATACGGCATTGCATTCAGAAAAGGCAGTGACATCACACCTGCTGTAAACGCTGCAATAGCTGAACTTGCTGCTGAAGGCAAAATGGATGAAATTGCCGATAATTACAAACTTGGCGACCTCATTATCAAAGACGGTGCGGCTTTTGATGATGAAATAGTTGCTGGTGACCTTGCTTATGTGAAAGAAAAGGGTGAACTCATCGTTGGTATCACACTTTTTGCTCCTATGAACTATTATGATGGCGAAGAACTTATTGGTTTTGAAACAGAATTTGCAAAGGCTGTATGTGAAAAGCTTGGCGTTGAAGCAAAGTTTGTTGAGATCAACTGGAACTCAAAGGAAATCGAGCTCAATGCAAAGAACATTGACTGTATCTGGAATGGTATGACAATCACAGATGAACGTCTCGAAAACATGAGTATTTCAGCTCCTTATATGCAGAACAAACAGGTAATGGTATCAAAAGTAAAATAATTAAATTTACAGAAAGTACGGTTGAACGATGGATAGATTTCAGGAAATTATAGCAGCGTTGTTTGAGGGCTTTGGCGTAAACTTTCTGCTGTTTGCGGTAACACTTATAGTAGCAATCCCACTTGGGCTTATTATAGCTCTTGGGACGATGTCAAATTTTAAACCGCTTAAATATATAATGAAGACTTTTGTCTGGATAATTCGCGGCACACCTTTGATGCTTCAGCTTTTTGTGGTGTTTTATGCACCTGGACTTCTTTGGGGAATTCCTATGCGTGACCGTTTGATGGCGGCATTCATTGCGTTTTCTATCAACTATGCGGCATATTTCTCTGAAATATATCGCGGAGGAATTGAAAGCATCCCAAAGGGTCAGTATGAAGCAGGTCAGGTGCTTGCTATGTCCAAGACACAGGTGTTCTTTAAGGTTGTGCTTTTTCAGGTGGTAAAAAGAATAGTTCCGCCTATGGGCAATGAAATAATCACTCTTGTTAAAGACACAGCTTTGGCACGCGTTATTGGCGTTGTTGAAATTCTTATGTTTGCTGAACGTTTTTCAAAGCAAGGTCTTATTTGGCCACTTTTCTCGACAGCCCTTTATTTCCTTGCGTTCAACGGTGTTCTCACATTGCTTCTTGGCTATGTGGAAAAGAAATTGGATTATTATAAAGGATAGGGGGTGCCGATATGTCTGTAATTTCTGCTAAAAATGTTATGAAAAGCTTTGGAAAGCTTGATGTTTTAAAGGATGTAAGTATGGAAATCCAGGAAGGTGAAGTTGTGGCGCTTATCGGCCCTTCTGGTTCCGGAAAAAGCACTTTTTTAAGGTCCCTTATTCATCTTGAAACAGTGGATGGGGGCACAATTTCCATTGACGGTGAAACCGTTGTTGATGGTGGTGTTTATCTTAAGAGTAATGCATTTCAAAAGCTTGGAATGGTTTTTCAGAATTTCAATCTGTTTCCTCACAAATCAGTGCTTGAAAACATAACTCTTGCACCGATGCTTGTGAACAACGAATCTCGTGAAGAAGCTGAAAAACACGCTGTTTCGCTTTTGGAACAAGTGGGTCTTTCTGACAAAATTGATGCATATCCTTATCAGCTTTCGGGTGGTCAGCAACAGCGTGTGGCAATAGCAAGAGCTCTTGCTATGAATCCAAAGGTTATGCTTTTTGACGAGCCTACATCCGCACTTGACCCTGAGCTTACAGGCGAAATCCTCAAAGTTATCCGTGACCTTGCTGCAAGAGATATGACAATGGTCATTGTTACTCACGAAATTGAGTTTGCAAAAAACGTTGCTGACCGTGTTGTTTTTATGGCCGGTGGCTATATCGTTGAAGAGGGAAAGGCAGAAGATGTCATAGACAATCCT
>JAZROR010000079.1:0-2019 GCA_045648845.1 Clostridia bacterium | reverse complement strand
GGTATTTCCTCGATGGTTGCAGTCATTGCATCGGTGGTATTCACCGCACGAATGATTGCGGGCCAACCCTCATAACGCTTATCATCTCTCACGCCAACGCTCTTGAAATCAGGGACAGCAATGAAATACTGCCATACCTTGCCTGCAAGGCCACACTTGTCGAATTCGTCGCGTAAGATTGCATCAGCTTCGCGGAGAGCGGCGAGTCTATCCCGTGTGATTGCTCCAAGACAACGAACGCCAAGACCAGGACCTGGGAATGGCTGACGATAAACCATTTCATCAGGAAGACCAAGAGCACTGCCCACAACCCTTACCTCATCCTTATAAAGAAGCTTAACAGGTTCAACAAGCTCCATTTCCATATCTTCAGGAAGTCCTCCAACATTGTGATGTGCCTTTACGCCATCACTTTCCAAAATGTCGGGGTAAATTGTTCCCTGTGCCAAAAAGTCTATGCCCTCAAGCTTTGCAGCTTCTTCATCAAACACCTTGATAAATTCGCCACCGATAATCTTTCTCTTTTTCTCGGGTTCAGCCACGTCTTTTAGTAAATCCAAAAATCTGTCTGTTGCATCAATATATATAAGGTTTGCATCAAGCTCTTTTCCAAAAACTTCGATAACCTGCTCGCTTTCGCCCTTTCTCATAAGTCCGTGGTTCACGTGCACACAAACAAGCTGTTTGCCGATTGCCTTTATAAGAAGTGCCGCAACAACCGAGCTGTCAACACCGCCCGAGAGCGCAAGAAGAACTTTTTTGTCTCCTACCTGCGCGCGTACAGCCGCTACCTGTTCTTCAATAAATTTGTCGGCAAGCGCCTTTGTTGTGATACGTTCCATTGTTTCAGGTCTTACATTGCTGTTC
The DNA here is from genome assembly GCA_045648845.1 of Clostridia bacterium. Lineage (GTDB taxonomy): Bacteria > Bacillota > Clostridia > Monoglobales > Monoglobaceae > SIG440. The sequence goes on along the minus strand of JAZROR010000079.1, from coordinate 1,152 downwards.
ATAATTTTTCCTCCTGTAATTTAATTTTCTTCAAAAAGCGGAGTTGAAAAGTATCTCTCTGCTGTATCGGGGAGCACCGTCACCACCGTTTTACCTTTGCCTAATTTCTTTGCAAGCTTTATTGCCGCTGCCACATTTGTTCCGCTTGATATACCGCACATTATACCTTCCTTTGAAGCCAGGTCTTTTGCAGTATTTATTGCTTCTTCATCTTTTATTACACAAATATCAGTATAAATATTCTGATTCAAAATTTTTGGTATCACACCGTCGCCAATTCCCATCTGAAGATGAGTTCCGATTGAGCCGCCCGAAAGAATTGCCGCGTGTTCAGGCTCAACCGCCCAGATTTCCATGTCAGGATTTTTTTCTTTCAGGGTTTCGCCTATGCCAGTAATTGTGCCACCCGTACCAATCCCTGAACAAAAACCGTGAATTGGTCCCCCCACTTGTCTCAGAATTTCTTCACCTGTAACCTTTCGCTGAACCTCAACATTTGCAGGGTTTTCAAATTGCTGAGGCACAAACACATTGTCACATTCTTCCTGCATCCGAAGTGCCGTGTTGAGACATTCGTGTATACATTCGCCGATATTCCCTGCATCGTGAACAAGGATAACCTCAGCACCATAATGTTTAACAAGTTTACGCCGTTCTTCGCTGACAGAATCAGGCATAACTATTTTCACTTTATAGCCTTTCACCGCACCCACAAGTGCAAGACCAATTCCCTGATTTCCACTGGTGGGTTCAACTATTATGGTATCTTTGTTGATAAGCCCTCTTTTTTCAGCATCGCAAATCATATTGTATGCTGTTCTCGTTTTGATTGAACCGCCGACATTGAGGCCCTCAAACTTCACAAGAATTTCTGCCCCATCTGGTGGTGCCATATGCGAAAGCCTTATAATAGGAGTATCCCCCATTGCTTCCAAAATATTATCAAAAATCATTATTATCTTCCTTTAAATTCCAGAAAACTAAATATAATAAAACATTATATACCCAATACCGCTTTGTTGTCAATAAAAACAATACTATTTCCCAAGGTTTTTTCATCTTTCAAAGCGAGGACAAACTTCATAAATACATTTTTTACAGTCACTATCATCGTGACTTTCTAAACAGCACATTAAATAATCACACTCATCA
>JAZROR010000078.1:0-1721 GCA_045648845.1 Clostridia bacterium | reverse complement strand
CCAGCTGCTCGTCTTTTTCTTTCTTTCCCATCTTCTTTATGTCCATATATATAAGAGCGATTACGCTGAAAATAAAAAGATAAATTATGGTCGTAAACACATAGCTGAGAAGGGACGAAATTATAGAATAAGCTGACATATCCTCACCACCTGTCTTTCGTATCTTTTATAAAAATTAAGTCAAAGGCAACCGCATTCACAGCAGTTGCCTTTTGTTTGTTATTCTGCAGGCGCTCCAAAATAATCTTCAAGATTTATTGTGATACCTGTATCATTATACTTACCTTTGTTGATTTTCACCTTTGATGTGCTCATGATATAGTTCATATAATCCTGCATGCTTACTGCTCTTTCAATTCTTTTGATTATGTGGTAACCATATGAAGTTTCAACCAGTTCGCTTGTCTCGCCTACCTTGAGAGCAAAGGATGCATCTTCAAAGGCTTTAACCATAGAACCGTCAGCCGCAAAGGTATATCCCTCGTCTGTAGCACCAGGGTCCTGATTGTATTCTTCAATGAGCTTGTCAAAGTCCTCGCCACTCTTTACCTTTGCAAGAACTTCTTCAGCAGCTTTCTTTGCTAAATTTCGTTTCTCTTCAGTAACGTCGCCTGTCATCTCGTTGTCAAAAGCAATAAGGATGTGCTTTACCGTTACTTTTTCTTCGGCTTCATTTTTGATAATGTCCTCAGTTGACGCATATTTTGAAATGTCAGCCTCAACATCCTTTACTGTTTTTTCAGCAAGCGCATCAATTTTCTGAACTTCAAACATTGTCTCTTCACTGTCAAACCCATTACGTTGAAGCGCAAGTTCAAAGTTTTCACCAAGTTGGGTTTTCAACGCTTCAATATCGTCTCTGATTTTCTGCTCTTCTTCCTCTGTGAGCACGATGCCGTGTTTTTCGCCGTCTGCCACCAATGAATAAATTGGAATAAGACTGTTAAGACCTAAACCCTTGGCATATTCAAGATAAGAAAGTCCCGTAGTATATTCGGGCATATCCCACGTAAAATCTTCGATTGCTGTAAGCATCCCCGTCTGAATAAGACTTGAAACACTGTTAAGCCCGTTCATATTCGTTATATACGAAAAGATATCCTTGTCAACTGCCTTGCCGCCTATGGTCATTACGGCATCTTTTTCTTTCCCAATCATTGTTTTTAAAATACTGGTCACGGGTGACTGGAACTTTATATTATCGCCCTTTCCTGTAAGATAATATTCGCTCACCTGCATAGGTGTATCCACTGCAGTTTTGCTGCCCACACCCTCACTGTAACAATAAAATGCCGCACATAAAGCCACGAAAAGCGCCACAATTCCTGAAATAATCAAAATTTTTGCAGTTCTCTTTTTCTTTGCTTCACGAATTGCTGCAAGTTCCTCTTCGCTAAGTTCCACTTCGATTGGTGCATCCTCTGTCTGCCACTCTTCTCTGATAATATCCTCTTCAGATAAAACTTCTTCATCATCCAAAGGTATCTCTTCAATGGTTTCTTCGGCAATCTCCTCTGCAATAGATTCAGTTTTTTCAACCGCCTCAGCAGGACTTTCTTCAGAAATTACCTCTGTTTCATTTTCTGTTTCTTCGGGATTTAAATTTTCGTTTTCTCTTATATTTTCATTTTCCATATGCTTTGCCTCTTTTCTTTTTTCTTGATTTGATTATACATCAAAAAAACCAAATCGTCTACACTTTTTCAATAAATTCTTTCATA
>JAZROR010000077.1:0-5949 GCA_045648845.1 Clostridia bacterium | reverse complement strand
CTTCTGTACAAAACATCACTGGGAAGAACATTGTCAAGAATAACATTCTTCATAAAGCTTTCACGGTCATACTTTTCGTCATAATATTGCTTTATGGTCAAAAAATGCGCACCTAAAAATGAAACGAAACCGCTTGCAACCTCGTCATTCCCCTCGCAAAAAACGATATAGACATTTTTGTTGCAGGTCTCTATTTTACGGAATGTATAGCCTCCGCTTACAAAATCTTCATTGTTAGTCTCGAAATAAACAGCCACCGATTCATTCTGATGACCTGCGAGCTTTTCATCACTGCAAGCGATAACAAGACCGCTTTCATCCATAATGCCCAGTTTCCTTTGAATGTCCTTTCTGAGCTGATTGCAGGCACTCTGAAATATTCTGTTTTGCATTTCCATACCTCCGTTATATTTCATTTGTAAATATAAATTACAACAAATTACACACATTCACTTTGTATTATACATCTTTTTTTTACAAATTGCAAGATTTTTGTTGGTTTTTTACAAAAAATTCATATCCTTATTGCTTATTTTTCAGCCGTATTCATTTTTTGTAGTCTCATCAACCAAGACAAAAAAGACCTCAGGCAAATTACCTGAGGTCTCATAAATTATTTCTTTTTGGTTTTCGACGGAGTTTCGGTATAATCGCAGTTTTCATTAAAGCAAACATACTTTATTGGGCCTCTACCCTTAAACGCCCTCCGTTTCATAAGCGTTCCACCGCATTTGGGGCAACTCATTGAAGTTGGTTCATCCCAAGACAGCAAACAGTCTGTACCTTTCTCGCAGGTGTAATATGTCGCACCTTTTTTTGACTTCTTAACCTGAACGCTGCCTCCGCATTTGGGGCACTTGACATTTATCTCTTCCACAATGGATTTAGTATTTTTGCATTCTGGATAGCCAGGGCAAGCCAGAAACTTACCAAACTTACCTTGCTTATACACCATCATCCGTCCGCATTTTTCACAAGGAACATCAGAAACCTCGTCTTTAACTTCAATCTTGCCGATTTCAGCTTCTGCGTTTTCAAGGGTTTTTGAAAACGGAGTGTAAAACTCACCGATTACTTCTTTCCATTCGGTCTTTCCATCTTCAACGCCGTCAAGCTTTTCTTCCATATTGGCAGTAAACTCAACGTCCACAATATCCTCAAAATATTCTTCCATAAGCCCTGTAACAAGAGTTCCAAGTTCGGTGGGATAAAGTGCCTTTCCCTCTCTTGCCACATAGCCACGGCTTGTTATCGTTGTAATGGTAGGAGCATAGGTGCTTGGTCTGCCTATGCCGTCTTCCTCCATTTTCTTAACCAAAGATGCTTCTGTATATCTCGCAGGTGGCTGTGTGAAATGCTGTTTGGGGTCAATGTCTTTAACAAGAAGAACATCACCCTCTTGAATTTGAGGAATCTTTCCTTCTTTTTCTTCAACAAAGTCTTTTCCCTCAACATAAACCGCCATAAAGCCATCAAATTTAACGTCCGAGCCGCTTGCCTTGAGCACGAAATCCTTACCTTTGATGTCCGCCTGAACTGTGTCAACAATGGCATCAGTCATCTGGCTTGCAAGAAATCTGTTCCATATAAGCTTATAAAGCTTATACTGGTCACTTTTTAAGGAATCCTTTATTTTTTCAGGCTCATAGAGCATTGAGGTTGGTCTTATTGCTTCATGAGCATCCTGCGCCGTCTTTTTAGAACGATAAAACTTTGGCTTTGCGGGAACATATTCTTTGCCAAAGGTTTCTCCTATATATTTTCTGCACTCGCTTTGTGCCTCAATAGAAACCCTGAGAGAGTCCGTTCTCATATACGTGATAAGACCGACACTGCCGCCGCTTTTGAGAGTAATGCCCTCATAAAGCTGCTGAGCTGTTGCCATAGTCCTCTTTGTTGTGAAATTAAGCTTTCTTGCCGCTTCCTGCTGGAGGGTACTTGTGGTAAAAGGCGGGGCAGAATATCTCTTTTTCTGGCTTCTAACCACCTTGTCCACCGTGTACTCAGATTCTTTGAGTTTTTGAGCAACATCACTTGCAGCACTTTCATCAGAAAGCTTCATTTTTGTTTTTGCATTTTTGCCGTAAAACTTTGCCACAAATGGTTTCTTGCCTTTTTGGTCTGTAAGCTTCACGTCAATAGTCCAATATTCTTCCTCGGAAAAAGCATTTATCTCACGTTCACGGTCCACTATTAGCTTGGTAGCCACAGACTGAACTCTGCCCGCACTGAGACCTTTTTTTACTTTTTTCCAGAGCAGCGGACTTAGCTGATAACCCACAATTCTGACAAGAACTCGTCTTGCCTGCTGTGCGTCAACCAGTCTTTCATCTATTTTTCGTGGATTTTTGACAGCGTCTTTTACTGCATTTTTTGTTATTTCATTAAATGTAATGCGGCACTCGTCCCCTGCATTTATATCCAGAAGATTTGCAAGATGCCACGAAATCGCTTCGCCCTCGCGGTCAGGGTCGGTTGCGAGATATATTTTTGCAGAATTCTTTGCGTCCTTTTTGAGCTTTGAAATCAAATCGCCCTTGCCGCGTATGGTAATATATTTGGGCTCGAAATTATCATTGAGGTCAATGCCCAGCTGACTTTTGGGAAGGTCCCTGAGGTGTCCCATTGATGCCACTACCTCATAGCCGGTTCCCAGATATTTCTTTATTGTTTTAGCCTTTGCAGGTGACTCAACGATGACAAGATTTTTTTTCTTGACTTTCGCTGTTTTTTCAACTGTTTTCGCCATCTCTACCTCCGCTTTGTTCAGTACTTTAACAACACATACCGATTTCCGCTTTCCTGTCTGAGAATTCCTCTTATACAAAGTATTGTGAGCCTGCTGCTCAGTACATTTGGCGCAAATCCAAGTTTCTCAAGCATTTCTTCACTGCCTGACATCCCACCGCTTTGGACAATAAATTCCAAAATCTTTTCATCCTCCGCTGATAAACCTGACACTCTTTCAACTTTCTTCTCAACATGTCTTTCCTCAAAAAGCTCAGGTCGCATTTCTCTATAATATTCACTTACCCTGCTGACTTTATCAACAATTATGGCGCCATCACCTACCAGACTATTCGGTAGTTCTGATTGCCAATTAAGAAGGCTACCCGGAACTGCAAAGACATCGCGATTGTTTTCAAGCGCAAGACGTGCAGTAATGGATGTACCGCTTTTCGCCTTTCCCTCCACAACAACCGTTCCCTGAGACAATCCCACAACAATTCTGTTGCGTTGTTGATAAAAATAGGGTTTAACCACGGCACCGGGAGGTCTTTCCGAAATCACAGTACCGTTTTTCAAAATTTCATAATATAACTTTTCGTTGCTTTTTGGGTAAATAGCATCCACACTGCCCGCAAGGACAGCTACTGTCTTTCCACTGCCCTCAAGGGCACCTCTGTGGGCTTCTGCATCTATGCCCTCAGCCATACCGCTAATCACAGTAATTCCGTTTTCTGCCAAATCACAACCAATCTGCCTTGCAACGCTTTTCCCCTGAGGAGTAGGTTTTCTCGCCCCAACCACCGAAACAGAGAGCCCTTTATTTAGGTTCAGTTTTTCTCCTTTTGCAAATAATATTCGGGGAGGTGTGTTTATATGCTTAAGAAGATTTGGATATTCATCTGACTCTTGAGTTATAATCCGTATCCCATTTTGGTTACAGTATTCCTCAACGTCTTTTGCAAGTCTAAGATACTTCCCGTTTGATACACGTTTTGATATATTTTCAGGCACTCCGCATCTTTGAAGCTTTTGTTCTTCCAACTCCGGCGAAGAAAACTTATTTTTCTTTCCCTCAAACAAAAACACTGCTTTTTCAACTATCTCCGGCTCAAAACCGCAAATACACTGAAGCCATAATTCATATAAAACATTCATACTTTTTCTTCCCTCGCCTCGGGTTGCTTGCACCTTCAATCTTTCTTTGGAGAATTTTTAATCCAGTGCATAGCAATCCCTGCAGCAACTGCTGCATTAAGTGACTCAGCAAGTCCATCCATAGAAATTCTGACCTTTAAATCAGAAGCCGCCAAAACATCCTCGCTGACACCATGAGCTTCATTTCCAATCACCACAGCCGTTTTACTTGGGACATCCATTTTCTCAAGTACTGTGTCTCCTGATGGTGTAGTGGAAATCACTGTAAAATCCATATTTTTAAGTTCTTTTATGTCCTGAAGCGTACAGTCAGTTTTGAACTTCATTCTGAAGATAGAACCCATGGTAGCACGAACTGTTTTATGTCCAAAAATATCTGCAGAACCTTTCATAATATAGAAACCATCAAAGCCCAGAGCTTCAGCTGTTCTTATAACTGTTCCCATATTTCCAGGTTCAGATACGCCATCCAGAACAACAATACTCTTTGCAGACTTCAAATCAGGCACCACTTTTCCAGCCATTTCAACAACCGCCAGAATTCCCTGAGGAGTGTCAGTATCTGAAATTTCATCAAAGGCAACATTTGTCACAACATATATGTTTTCACAAACATCATTTGCCCATCGCACAAGTTCAGCTTCTCTCTCCAAAAAGTCTTCAGTCAAAACCACCACTTTGACTCTTTCGCTGGCATAACGCAAAGCTTCAACAACAATGCGTTTTCCCTCTGCTACAAACAAGCCGTGTTCTGTGCGGTTACTTTTCTTTTTCAAAGACTTTATGAGTTTTAAAGTCTTGTTGTCTTTTCCTGTTATTTTAAACATCTTTTTTAGCAATACCCCATGAAACCTCACTAAGAGACTTACGGACTTTCTTCATAATTATAATCGCAATATAAATAATAAGCGCTTGAAGCGGTACAAGCAACACATTTGAAACTAAGCTTCTTGTAATTGCATCTGCCAGTTCTGAAGTCATAACAGATGTATGAACCATGGGCACAAGCAAAATATTGCATAGAACGTTTACTAAAAGTTTAACCCATAGACATCTCAGATATGTTGTACGTCTTGCATAAAGAAATCTTCCATAAATCAAGCCACTAAGACCCGCAACCATAACAGAGCTTAAGCTGAAAGCCTCACCGGTATGCATGGCAAATGATGCACCATACTGGATAATTCCAAACGCCCCCGCAAGAAGCGGGCCAAAGGATTTTGCAGCCATAGGCATAACCATAAGGCCTAGATTCAGGTTTATGCCAGGACCAAGTCTGATTGGCTTTTCAGAAAGCAATGCATAAAGAAGCAACAAAAAAGCAGCCATAAAGTAATTTGTAGGTTTTTTAAGTTTTCTGCCTATGCGATGTTTTCTTTTGAAAACCAAATACACCAAAGTGGTTACAAAACAAATAATAACCAAATAAATATTAAACACGCTCAAAATTCTGAGCATCGGATGAAATTTAAAGACCAACGGCGTTACAACGCTTTCGATGTCTTCAATCATCTGATTTATCCCTTCCACAGGATTATAAAGTTGTTCCTCTCCCATAAATCGCATCTCCCAACATATGTAAATTCCTGCTGAAAATTTTAATTCCCCTTATTGCAGGAAAAAGTTATACCTTATGCGGTATAACTTTTCTGATGCAAAATTTATTTAACCTTTTCAACGAGTTTTGCAAATGCAGCAGGATCTGAAACCGCGATTTCTGCAAGCATCTTTCTGTTGATTTCGATACCATTATTCTTGAGGCCGTTCATAAACTTACTGTAGCTGATGCCATTAGCACGAGCTGCTGCATTGATACGAGCAATCCAAAGCTGTCTGAAATTTCTCTTCTTTTGTTTTCTGTCACGGTAAGCATAAGTAAGTGATTTCATAACTGCCTGATTGGCTGTCTTGAAAAGCTTGCTTTTTGCTCCTCTGTAACCTTTAGCTAATTTTAATATTTTCTTACGTCTTTTTCTTGTGTGCATAGCACCTTTAACTCTTGCCATGTCTAAAGACTCCTTTCATATCTTAATGTGTTTTTTGCAGACCAAACTGCAATTCAAT
>JAZROR010000076.1:0-2292 GCA_045648845.1 Clostridia bacterium | reverse complement strand
TTGTGTATGATTGAGCATATAGATAAGCTTATTGAGTCGGGACTTGACAGCTTCAAAATTGAAGGCAGGGTGAAAACAGAATATTATCTTGCGACGGTTGTAAAAGCATATCGTGATGCTATCGATAAATATTTTGAAGATCCTGACAGCTTTGAATTTGACCCCAAGTGGCTGGAAGAAATTAAAAAGGTCAGTCACAGGGACTATACTACGGGTTTCTTTTTCGGAAAACCTGACGGGAATGAGCAGAATTATGAAACCAGCTCGTATATAAGGAACTATGAACTTTTGGGTATAGTAGAGGATTACGACGAGGAAACAAAGCTTTTGTCTGTGGTTCAGAAAAACAGGTTTTTCAAGGGCTCTGAGGTCGAGTTTTTAAGACCCGATGGAGACTTTGTAAAACACAAAATCCAGTATATGGAGGATGAGAACGGCGAAGAACTTGAGGTTGCAAATAGACCTCAGTCTATTGCCAAAATCCGAATAGATACTTATCTTGCACCAAACACAATGATGCGTGGTATAAGGGAAAGCTAAACTTTGTAAAATTATTAAATTTATATATTTAGGCAATATGGAGGTAGGAAAAATGAAATTTTCAAAAAGACTTTTGTGTACACTGCTTGCGGTTTTGGTTACACTTACAAGCATTGCAGTTGTGCCGGCATCTGCCGCATTTGCAGATTTGGAAGCAAATCATAATGCGTATGATGCAGTTAACGTACTCAGCAAGCTTGGTGTTATAAATGGTTATGAAGAAAACGGAAGCTTTAACTTTAAACCCAACAACAACGTAACTCGTGCAGAGTTCACAGCTATGCTTCTCAGAACACGAGGCCTTGGCGGTGTTGGTTCAACAAGCCTTGAAAATCCGCCTTTTCCGGATGTTACAACCCCTGATGTTTCATGGGCTATCGGCAACATAAGAACAGCTCGTGAAATGGGAATTATCAATGGTTATGATGATGGCACATTTAAGCCTAACAACAATGTTTCATATGAAGAAGCGGTTAAAATGATTGTTTGTGCTCTTGGCTATGGCGAAATGGGGTCAGAGGGCGCATTTTGGTATTCAAAATACTTGATGACAGCTACATCACTTGGCTTCACTGAAGGTTCAGGTGGCGCGGTATCAGTTCCTGCAACCCGTGCTACAATCGCAAAAATGCTTTATAACTGTCTTGAGGTAAAGCTGGCAGAAAACAATACAATTACTGACAAGACAATCCTTGAGGATGATTTGAAGCTTACAAAGAATGTGGGTTATATTTCATCAAACTCAAAAATCAGCCTCTCAAAGCGAGATGCAAATCTTCGTGATGATGAGGTTGAAATTACTGTAAATGGCATAGCTTCTACTTACAAGGTGGATGATGCAGCAAAATATGAAGATATGCTTGGTGCACAGATTGAGTTCTATTTCAAGAATGATTTCAATACCGGACTTAAGCACCTTATTCTTGCTACTGTTAAGAACAGCACAATAATCAAAATTGATGCTGATTCGCTTCAGGGTGGTTCAACAAGTGGAATAAGCTATTTAAAGAGTGAGGATGCTCAAAGGGAGACAAATGCAAATATTGCTTTAGATAGTAGTGTTGTTGTATACAATGGAAAGCTTTATGGAACTGTTGCTGATAGCGCAAGTACATTTGCAACTTATTATGGAAACGAGGGACTTCCTCTTGTTGGCGATATGGAATTGATTGACCGTGACGGCGACAATGTTTTTGATTTCGTTTTTGTAAATGACTACGAACCATACTTTGTGTCAGCTGTTACATCTTCTGACTATAAGATTACGGATAATGCACTCAGAAGCGGAAGCCAGGAAACATTGAATTATAAGGCAAATAATATTGAATTTGTTACCAAAGACGGCGCTGCAACATCATTCAGTGCAATCAAAAAGGGAAGTGTAATTTTTGTAGCAAAGGCTAAGGGCTCAACTGGTGATGCAAAGGTAATTGTTTGCAATGACACAGTGTCAGGAAAGATTACTGCTACAAGCTCATCAAAGGGTATCACAGTAAATGGAAAGAATTATAAGTTTTCAAGCCTTGCTCCCTGGGAAAATTCGTTGGGAGGGCCTTCTTTGGCGGCTCCCCAGATGGGGGATACAGCGAAGTTCTATCTTGATTTAAACGGCAGAATTATCTGGTATGACAAGACAGAGGCTGCATCAAATCAGCAGTATGGATATATTACAGGCGCAAAGTATGACAGCGGTGATTTTGATGAAACAGCACAGGTTATGATTGTCACAAAATCCAATGTAAAGGGTAGCGT
>JAZROR010000075.1:0-5429 GCA_045648845.1 Clostridia bacterium | reverse complement strand
TTGAAATTGAATATTTTATGAAGAAAAATGGTGCTGATGGCATTGCTTTTGAAACAATAGCCATTTCAGGAAAGCGCACAAGTCTTCCCCACGGTACGCCAAGTGACAAAAAAATTGAAGAAGGCGATTTTGTCACCATGGATTTTGGTTGCACTGTGGACGGATATTGCTCTGATATGACAAGAACTGTTGTTGTAGGCAAGGCAAGTGATGAGCAAAAAAAGATATACAATGTGGTAAAGTCGGCTCAGCAAATAGGTCTTGATACTATACGTCAGGGAATATGCGGCTGTGATGCGGACAAAGCGGCACGTGAATATATAGAAAAATGCGGCTATGGTCAGTATTTCAGGCATTCCCTTGGACACGGCTTAGGGCTTTTGGTGCACGAAATGCCAAACCTTTCGCCCAAGTCTGAAGTTGTGCTCAAAGAGAATATGGTGGTTAGCTGCGAGCCCGGAATTTATATTCCTGACTTTGGCGGTGTGAGGATAGAAGATTTGGTTGTTGTTAAAAAAGGCGGCTGCGAAAATCTTACCCGTGCCACCAAAGAGCTGATTGAACTTTAGAAAAATATAGAGAAACTACAAAATAATGAAAAAATTGTCTTGATTTTTTTTCGATAGTAGTATACAATATAATGTAGAATAAAATTGTTAGGAGGAAATACCAATGATATCTGCTGGTGAATTTAGAAACGGCATTACTTTTGAATTTGAAGGCAATGTTTACCAGGTTGTTGAATTTCAGCATGTAAAACCAGGTAAAGGTGCAGCTTTCGTAAGAACAAAAATGAAGAATGTTATTACAGGCGGCGTTGTTGAAAGATCTTTCAACCCAACAGAAAAGGTTGCAAAGGCACACATTGAAAGAAAGGAAATGGAATACCTCTATGAGGATGGCGGTCTTTATTACTTTATGGACCAGGATTATGAACAGATTCCTTTGAGTGCTGACCAGCTTGGCGACGCTCTCAAGTTTGTTAAGGAAAATATGACTGTTACCATTCTTTCACACAAAGGCAACGTGTTCGCTGTTGAGCCCCCGACATTTGTTGAACTCGTGGTTACAGCTACAGAGCCTGGTGTAAAGGGCAACACTGCTACAAATGTTACAAAGCCTGCTACTGTTGAGACCGGTGCAATCGTTACTGTTCCTGCGTTTATTAACGAGGGCGATATGATTAAAATTGACACAAGAACATCTGAATATCTTTCAAGAGTATAATTTCATGTTCTGCGGCTCAAACTCAAAATAGGGTTTGAGCCTTCTTTTTAAAATTGCCGTATGGCAAAATAAATATTTACGGAGGAAATTAAAATGGCAGAACTTACAAATCGTGCAGCATACCTCAAGGGTCTTGCTGACGGAATGAAGCTTGATACAGAAAAAAATGAGGGCAAGCTTATTGCTGAAATCATTGACTTTTTAAATGATATTGCGGTCGAAATTGAATCTCTTGATGCCGAGCAAGGCTTTCTTGCTGACCAGATTGAAGATTTGGACGAAGAAGTTGAAGTTATCGGCAACGAGGTTTTTGACGAATACTATGATGCAGAGGAAGATGACGAATTTGAAATTTGCTGTCAAGGTTGTGGCGAAGAAATAATCGTTTCTGCTGAAGACCTTATGGACGGCGAAATTCTTTGTCCTACCTGCGGTGCAACAATCGAATTTGATTTTGATTGCGACTGCAACTGCGACGAATGTGACTGCGAGGATTGCGACTGCGAATAATTTATTTGTAAAAAGCAGACCGGATTTTGTCAAATCCGGTCTTTTTATATTCACAAAACCTTTTAGAAATGTGTAGTATATATTGTAGCAGTATAAGATGCTATATTATAATAATCAACTGAAAGGTTTGAATTGAAATATGAGCAATGTGGTTACTGCAATTTTGCTTACTGCGATTGCGGGGCTTTCTACAGGAGTGGGCGGATTGTTCACGTTTTTTTCAAAAAAACTGAACACAAAATTTCTTTCATTTACACTTGGACTTTCGGCAGGAGTAATGATATATATTTCTTTTGTGGAGCTGCTTGCAAAATCGGGAGCAGGACTTTTGGGAATTTTTGAACCGAAGTTGGCTACTATATTAAACACGGTTGTGTTTTTTGCGGGGATATTCATTGTTGCGTTGATTGACAAATTTATTCCCGAGGCTCAACTGAATAGAACTGTTGGAGATAATGAAAGCGGACTTATGCGTACAGGGATAGTTACGGCTTTGGCTTTGGGGATACATAATTTCCCCGAGGGTATGGCGACATTTGTTTCGGCACTGGACTCTCCCAGTATGGCTCTGCCTATTGTTTGTGCAATCGCTATTCACAATATACCTGAGGGTATAGCGGTTTCGGTCCCTATTTTTTATGCGACGAAAAGCCGCAAAAAAGCTTTTTGGTATTCACTCTTGTCAGGGCTTGCTGAGCCCATAGGGGCGATTATTGGGTATCTAATTCTTATGCCGTTTATGAATGAAATAATAGAAAGCTTTGTTTTTTCAGCAGTTGCCGGGATTATGGTTTTTATATCGGTCAGTGAACTTTTGCCGACAGCAAATGAAAATGGTGAATATAAACTATCAACTTTAGGGTTTGTCATAGGGATGGCTGTTATGGCAATAAGTTTAATCGGATTTATGTAAAAATATCATTAAAAGTCCCTGATTTCAGGGGCTTTTAAGTTATAGGAAAATTTTTCAAAAAATTTTTAAAAAAGGTATTGACAAATTAAAAATATTTGCTATAATAATAGTAACAGTTATCAATATTGAAAACGAGGTGCTGTTATGACAATGACAAAGAGAAGTAGACAGCGGGAGGCGATCCTCGAGGTGATACAAGGCACTAAGTGTCACCCCACAGCCGACTGGGTCTATTCCGAGGTCAGAAAGATTATTCCCAACATAAGTCTTGGCACAGTATACAGAAATCTTTCGCAGCTTTCGGAAAAAGGAACAATCCAGAAACTGCATATGGGCACAGCGAGTGAGCATTTTGACGGAAATCCGAAACCGCATTATCATGTTTACTGCACACAGTGTGGAAAAATTGATGATATAGAGGCGGAGCCGTTTGAAAAGTTCAATTCCTGGGCGACCGGTATGTATGATGGAGAAATTTTTGAACACCATGCTACGTTTCTGGGCAAGTGTTCACAGTGCAAAAGTATAAAATTTTAGGAGGAAAACTATTATGAAAAAATTTGTATGTTCAGTATGTGGTTACGTTCACGAGGGAGATGCTCCTCCCGCAGCTTGTCCGGTTTGCAAAGTTCCGGCTGAAAAGTTTAAGGAGATGCAGGAAGGCGCAGCGCTTGCAGCAGAGCACGAATATGGTGTATATGGCAAAACAGTAAAGAACAATCCTGACATCAGCGAAGAGGACAAGAAGTATATCTTTGAACAGCTTATGGCAAACTTCAACGGTGAATGTGCTGAGGTTGGAATGTATCTCTGCATGGCAAGAATTGCTCACCGCGAGGGTTATCCCGAAATTGGACTTTATTGGGAAAAGGCTGCTTTTGAAGAAGCTGAACACGCTGCAAAGTTTGCAGAACTTCTTGGTGAAGACCTTGAACCCAATATGAAAGCTACAACAAAAGACAACCTCAAATGGAGAGTTGACTGTGAATATGGTGCAACACAGGGCAAATTTGATCTTGCATCTTGTGCAAAGAAAAATGGTCTTGACGCTATCCATGATACTGTTCACGAAATGGCTCGTGACGAAGCTCGTCACGGCAAAGGCCTTGAAGGACTTTTAAAGCGATATTTTTAATAAGACCAAAATGACATAAAATAAAGATTTTTCAGTATGGGGTGCGATTTTAAAATCGGGCCCCATGTTTTGTTTTATGATTATTTCTATTCAAAAATCATATTTTTAATTTCATATAAAATTTCTTTTTGTTTACACGATTATTTTATTTATAAAAACACATACTACTGTCAAAGGAGATGAATATTTTGAATATAAAAAAAGTAATGACATTGACAGTTACAGTTATTTTGCTTGTGTGCCTTGTGGCAGGCTGTAATGCAGTAGAATCAGGAAAAAATGCCGTAAAGAATGGCGCACAGCAGGTGGAAAAAGGTGCAGATGCACTTGTAAATGATGGAAAAGCTATGATGAATGACGAAAAGAGAATGCTTGAAAGTGGCAACTCAACAAATGGTGAAAACTCTTTGATTACTAACCACGAAAACTCTATGAATGAGGGCGACCGTTTAGGAAAAGGCGGAAATGAATTACCCACAACTGAAGAAAAATCAAAATTCATAGGCGAGGAAAAAGCGAAAGAAATCGCCCTGAAAAAAGCCAACGTAACAAATGAAAGTGTGATTTTTGATATAATCGAGCTTGAAAAAGAAAACGGAGTATGGCAATACGAGGTGGATTTCAAAAAGGACACCACCGAATATGATGCAAAAATAAACGCCCTTGACGGAACAATTTTAGAGTGGGAAATGGAAAGAGACTAACAGAAACTGAGCTTGCAAAAAATTGCAGGCTCTGTTTTTTTGAAAAAACCCCTTGACAAGCAGAAAAAAGTGTGCTATATTAACTGTACTAATACAAATAATACAGTAAAATTCCGGGGAGGTGAAAATATGATAAATCTGGACTATAAAGACGGAAAATCGTTGCACGAACAGATTGAGGCTGGAATTCGGGAATTGATTATAAACAAAATTCTTATTCAGGATGAGCAACTGCCGTCGGTGAGGGAGCTTTCAATCAGTCTTACTGTGAATCCCAACACGGTGCAAAGGGCATACAAACAGCTTGAACAGGACGGATTTATTTACAGCGTAAAGGGAAAGGGCAGCTTTGTGGCGGCAGTCTCGGATGCGGCGACAGACAAACGGCTTGAGGAACTGTACGATGCGCTTATGCTTGCTGCAAAGGAACTGGCATTTTTGGGAGAGGACGAGGAAACTCTCAAAAACGTGATACGAAATATATATTCAGAAAAGGAGGGAGCTTTGTGATAAAGGTAAACGGAGTTACAAAGTATTTTGACGAATTTCGGGTGCTTGATGATTTTTCACTAAACGTCAGACGCGGCACAATATATGGTCTTATTGGACCAAATGGTGCAGGAAAGACCACCATTATAAACCATATAAACGGAGTGCTTTTGCCAAACAGCGGCACTATAACCATAAATGATGAAAAGGTTTTCGAAAATGAAAAAGTAAAGCAGAGGGTCTTGAGCATTTCGGACGACTGGTTTTATTACAGCACATTTACCATTCGTGAAATGGCGAAATTTTATAAGGCGGTATATCCGGCTTTTAATGTACATAGGTATGAATCCATAAAAAAGATTTTCAACATTGATGAAAAACGCCAGATAAGAAAGCTTTCAAAAGGTATGAAAAAGCAGGTTGCATTTTGGCTTTCGCTGTCTGCTATGCC
>JAZROR010000074.1:0-1707 GCA_045648845.1 Clostridia bacterium | reverse complement strand
TGATTTGTCATAGGGCGTGCGTCAGCACGTTCATTTTTACCCTTGACAAATTGCAGTCGAGCATTTACAAGCTTTCAGGCGAAAATCTGCGATATTTTGTGAAATTGTTATGCCATTCTTTCATTTTAACTTTACACTACCTTTTTTATTTAGAAAACCATACTTTAGGAATATAATATCACATCTTCATTTTAAAGTCAACAACAATCTGTCATTTTATTGTAAAAAAGTGCGCTGACACGCACATCAACACCCCTGGGGATGTTTAAAAACATCCCCTAGCCTTTTAGTTCTTTTTCGGTGGTTCAAGCATCGGGCATACAAGTTCATCAACTCTGTATTCCGGAACTGCCCATCTTACAGCATTCTTAATAACAAGCTGTACTTCCGGTATATAATATGTAGGATAAGTTTCATGTCCCGGTTGGAAATAGAATATTTTTCCGTTTCCTCTCTTGAAGCAGCATCCTGCTCTGAAAACCTCACCCTGTTCAAACCAACCAAGAAGAACGAGTCTATCCGGTTCAGGAATATCAAATCTTTCGCCATACATTTCTTCATGTGGGAGTTCAAAATATCTTCCTAATCCTTTTGTTATCGGGCTTGCCGGGTCAACAACCCAGACTCTCTCCATGTCTCCGGTTTCTCTCCAGCAAAGATTACATGTTGTTCCCATAAGTTTCTTAAACGGCTTTGAGTGATGTGCTGAATGGAGGAATATCATTCCCATTCCCTTTAAAACTGACTGATGCACTCTTTCAACAATCTCGTCAGGAACACCCCCATGGTTTATATGTCCCCACCAGATAAGAACATCAGTATTATCTAAAACTTCCTGGGTTAAACCGCATTCTTCATCAAGAAGAGTTGCGCATCTTACCTCAATATCCTCTTCCTCTCCCAAAAATTCAGCGATAGCACTATGAATACCATTTGGATAAATAGCCTTTACCTCTTCATTTTCACGTTCATGAAAAAACTCATTCCATACAGTAACTTTAATCATATATACACTCCTTTCTTTTAGCAAAATAATTACGAAATATAAATTTCGCAATTATTTAGGTTTATATATCCGTCTTTATAGCTTCCTTCTTTTCCCACGATTCAAAAGCAGCTTCCATAACCTTCATAACTCTTAATGCCTGTTCCGGCTTGATTGTAAGCTCAGCCTTACCTTCTATAGCGTCAATGAACTGGTCATACGGAACTGTCAAGTTGTCAACAACATCCAACAGTTCAGAAATCACGATAGTTTCTACAGAACGTTCATTTCTTGGCGCCATTGTTTTGGTAGGTCCTGCTTTTGTGTATACAATTTCTTCTGCCCACTGATCTTCTTTGTCTATACATCTTACAATTTTACCGTCACAGTTCCAATCGTCAATCTGAAGAGTTCCTCTTTCACCCAAAACATACCATCTCGGATGTGTTATGTAGTTATTTGTCGCAACCTCAACACGTGCTTCAACACCGTTTTCAAAGGTCATAATAAGTCTAAAATTATCGTCAACCTCAGGGTACTGAATACTGTTCATGGTGCAGAATACATTCACAACCTTATCGTCAAACATATACATGAGCTGGTCAATCAGATGCACGCCCCAGTCAAGCATCATACCGCCCCCAAGAGCCTTAATTGTTCTCCAGCCTTTTGGCATACCGCGTGACCCTTCAACACGTGATTCGATAACATAAGGCTTACCT
>JAZROR010000073.1:0-8208 GCA_045648845.1 Clostridia bacterium | reverse complement strand
TGCATCGCATACAGCGGAACCCACGACAACAATACACTCCTTGGCTACCTTTGGGAGCTTGATGACAAAAACCGCCGTGAGATGCTTGAATATTGCGGTTACATATCAGAGGATTGGGGGAATGGTCTTCCCTCTATGCTCCGCACAATCTGGGGAAGCAGCGCAGGGACGGTGATTTTTCCCATTCAGGACATTTTGGGTTACGGCGCAGATACTCGGCTCAACTTCCCGGGCAGAGCGGAAAACAACTGGCGTTATCGCGTCACCAAAGAGCAGATTGACGGAATTGACAAAAGGCGGTTTAGACGGCTTAATGAAATCTATAACAGGTAAAATATTTTGGCGAGAGGAGATTTATGTCAATCCCTCAGTCACTACGTGACAGCTCCCTTTACACAAGGGAGCCTTTTTTGTACCATTTTTGATGAATACAAATGCAAAAAATACAGATAATAACTGAAACAGAAAAATAAGGAGAGGTTTTCATGGATTATACAAAGCAGGAATACTTAGAATATGTGCAGAAAAAATCGCCAAACAGTAAGCTTTTTCGGAATATGTTGTTTGCCTTTGTGATTGGCGGGCTGATTTGCGTTGTAGGACAATGCTTTGCCGAAATTTATAAATCGGTCTTTGGACTCAGTGAAGAAAGTGTAAAGACGGCTGTGCCTATAACTATGATATTTTTGGGGGCACTTTTTACGGGGCTTAATCTCTATCACAAGCTTGCAAAGTATGCAGGGGCGGGAACTCTTGTCCCCATAACGGGGTTTGCCAATGCGGTGGTGTCCCCTGCCATTGAGTTTAAGCGGGAGGGGTATGTTTTGGGACTTGCTGCTAAAATGTTTACCATTGCGGGACCTGTTTTGGTTTATGGGATAAATGCTTCAATCATTCTGGGACTTATTTATTATGTGTTTGGTTTTGGGAAATAGGGAGGGCATTTTATGGAAAAACGGCTTGGAAAACAAACGGTGAAATTCTCAAAAGCAGTGAGCCTTTTGTCCACGGCTGCGGTTGCAGGGCAAAAAGAGGCGGAGGGACCCTTAGCTTCGCATTTTGATATTATTATGGAAAACGCCGAGTGGGGTGAGGATACCTGGGAAAAGGCAGAAAGCAAGATGCAAAAGTCGGCTGTGGGGCGAGCTCTTGAAAAGGCAAAGGTCGACGCCAAGGACATAAAGTATATTTTTGCGGGAGACCTGCTTAATCAATGCATTGGCTCGACCTTTGGGCTAATGGCATTTGATATCCCTTTTTTGGGGGTGTATGGGGCGTGTTCTACCATGGCAGAAACCATGGGGCTTGCGGCTATGAGCATTGACGGAGGGTATTCTGACCTTTCTGTTGCGGTAACATCAAGTCATTTTTGCACGGCGGAGCGCCAATACAGAAACCCGCTTGAATACGGCGGGCAGAGGACACCTACGGCTCAGTGGACAGTTACAGGCTCTGGGGCGGTGGTGCTTTCTGAAAAGGGTAGTGGACCATATATAACTCATTTCACATCGGGGAAAGTTGTGGATTTGGGAATTAAGGATGCCAACAATATGGGGGCAGCAATGGCTCCTGCGGCGGCTGACACCTTGGCGGCGCATTTTGAAGACACGGGACGAAGCCCGGATTTTTATGACCTCATAGTGTCAGGGGATTTGGGTGTTGTAGGAAAGTCAATTATTGTGGATTTGATGCACGAAAAGGGCTTTGATATGGGAGCAAACTATGATGATTGCGGATGTATGATTTTTGACATCGAAAAACAGGATATGCACGCAGGCGGCTCGGGGTGTGGCTGTGGAGCTATTACTCTTTGCGGGTATATTATGGATAGAATTCGTGCGGGGGAACTTAAAAATGTACTTTTTATGGGTACGGGCGCACTTCTCAGCCCTACATCCACACTTCAGGGGGAGTCGATACCATCGGTTGCTCATGCGGTGGCAATTTCTGCAGAAAGGGAGTAGAAAATGGATATGATTATGAGGTTTTTTAATGCGTTCTGGGTGGGCGGTGCTTTTTGTGCTGTGGCACAAATCCTTATTGATAAGACAAAACTGACGCCTGCTCGGATTTTGGTAGCGTTTGTGGTGGCAGGCGTGATTTTGAGTGGACTTGGACTTTATGATAAGATAATCGAAATAGGTGGCGCTGGTGCAACTGTCCCAATTATTGGCTTTGGAAATACCTTGGCAAAGGGCGTTTTTAAAGGAATTTCAGAAAGGGGTTTTCTTGGGGTCTTCACCGGGGGAATTACCGGGGCGGCCGGTGGAATTGCAGCGTCGATTTTCTTTGGTTTTCTGGCGGCGGTTATATTTAACCCCAAACAGAAATAACGGCTGAAAATTCAATATTTATAACAAAAAACCTATTGCAAAAACACTCCGAAAATAGTATAATAAAATATGTATATGCTAAAATTGAGGGGGTGTTTTTTGTTTGGCAGAACTAACAAATATCGAAATTGAGAAACAGCGTGAATATATACAAAAAATACGACTTGTCAATGAAACGCGTGCGACTTCGCCCAAGGCTTTTGTGGAGACTTATGGCTGTGCACAAAATGAAAATGATTCCGAGCGTATCTGCGGTATGCTTTTTGATATGGGATATGAGTTTTGTGATGATGTGAAGAACGCAGATTTGGTGATTTATAACACCTGTGCAGTTCGTGAAAATGCGGAACTTCGCGTTTTTGGGAATTTGGGTGCCCTGAAACATCTCAAGGCGAAAAAACCGTCGCTTATTATTGGTGTTTGCGGTTGCATGGTTCAACAAGAACATATCGCAGAGCAGATAAAGAAAAAATATAAGCATGTGGATATGGTTTTTGGAACTCATGCTCTTGTAAAATTGCCTCAGCTTTTGTGGGAAGCAATGGAATATGGCAAAGCTTTTGATGTCCATAATAGCGATGGCGAAATTTTTGAGGGTATAACCACGAAACGTGAAAAGCTGCCCCTTGCAAAAATCCCTATTATGTATGGTTGTAATAATTTTTGCACTTATTGTATAGTTCCTTACGTAAGGGGGCGTGAGCGCAGCAGGACTATGGAGAGCGTACTGAAAGAGGTGCGTGAGGTGGCTGCACTTGGCTACAAAGAAGTGATGCTTCTTGGACAGAATGTGAATTCTTATGGAAAAGACCTTGATAGCGGTATAAGTTTTGCAAAGCTTCTCGCAGAAGTTTGCAAGGTGGACGGGATAGAAAGAGTTAGGTTTATGACCTCTCACCCTAAAGATATATCGGACGAGCTTATCTGCGTTATGGCTGAAAACGATAAGATATGCAAGCAGCTTCATCTTCCGGTACAGTGCGGCTCTGACAGAATTCTTAAAAAAATGAATCGCAGCTATACCAGAGAAAAATATCTGGATATTGTGAAAAAAGTTCGGGAAAAGATGCCTGATATTGTTCTTACCACAGATATTATTGTGGGATTTCCGGGCGAAACCAATGAAGATTTTGAAGAGACTATGTCTATCCTTCGGGAAGTTGAATATGATATGATTTTTTCGTTTATCTATTCGAAACGAAAGGGTACTCCTGCGGCGGAAATGGAGGATTGTCTTTCGCCGGAAGAAAAACACAGGAATTTTGAACGGATGGTTGAATTCCAGAATGTGATTTCTAAAAAGAAGAATGATGACTATCTTGGAAGATGCGAAAAAGTTCTTGTGGAGGGACCCAGCAAAAATAATCCCGAATTCTTGAGCGGAAGAACCGATGGAGGAAAGATAGTGAATTTCCAAGGGGAAGACTCCTTGGTGGGTGAAATAGTAAATGTAAAAATTACAGAGGTTAAAACCTGGTCGCTGATTGGCGAAATTATTGATTAAAGCGGAGGAATTAAAATGAGAAACCAGATTATTGAAAAGGCTCAGGAATTGGGCACTATGATTGCAGAAAGTGAAGAAAGCAAAAGAGTGACAAAGGCGGCAGATGCTATGAATGCAGATGATGAGGCGGTTGCACTTCTTAAGGCTTACAACGACAACAGAAAAGCTGCAACAGAAAAGCTTCGTGGAACTGACCCAACAAAAGAAGAGCTTGAAGAATACAAGAATTATGTTCAGGCAGAATTCGAAAAGATTGTGAAAAACAATCTTATCGCAGAATACCTTGAAGCTGACAGAGAGTTTGAAATGATGGTAAATCAAGTGAATGCTGTCCTCACATATTTTATTACCGGTCAGGAGAGCGTGAGCGGTGAAGGTGGCTGCAGCGGAAACTGTTCGAGCTGCTCAAGCTGTCACTAAAATTGATAAAACTTTGCTTTTTTGCAAAGGAGGGGGACTTTAAATGGCTGAATTTACGCCTATGATGCGTCAGTATTTTGAAATTAAAAATCAATACAAAGATACCATTTTGATGTACCGTCTTGGCGATTTTTATGAGATGTTTTTTGAGGATGCCAAGATTGCGTCAAGAGTTCTGGAAATTACGCTGACGGGAAGAGATTGCGGTCAGGAGGAACGTGCACCCATGTGTGGTGTGCCTTTTCATGCGGTGGACAGCTACATAGCAAAGCTTGTGGAAAACGGCTATACTGTTGCCATTTGCGAGCAGACCGAGGACCCCTCTCAGACAAAAGGAATTGTAAAACGTGAGGTTGTGAGAGTGGTCAGCGCCGGAACTATTATGGATGCTGAGGCTTTGGACGACACGAAAAACAACTATCTTGCCTCTGTTTTTATGGATAATGAGGGGGCGGGTATTGCTTTTGTTGATATTTCTACCGGCGAAATTTCGGTGAATGAATTTTCCGGATGCGACCTTGAAATTCAGCTTCTCAATGAAATAAGCAGATTTAATCCGTCCGAAGTAGTATTTTCTCAGAGCACATTTGAAAACAAGGCACTTGTTGATATGGTGGCTGACAGATTTGGTTGTATCACAAGGAGTTATTTTGACCAGTGTTTTGAAAAAGAAAGTGCCGAGAAAACTATTGGAGAAAAGTTTGGAAAGGTAGACAACGCACTTTTCGAAAAAGGCTATGCGATGCGTTGTCTTGGAGCCTTAATTGAATTTTTGTCAGATACTCAAAAAACTGAGCTTTCAAATCTTCGTGAGATTACGGTGGTTGAAAGTCAGGAGTATATGGCCATTGACCTTTATAGTATAAGAAACTTAGAGCTTCTTGAAACTATGCGTGACAAAAAGACCAAGGGAAGTCTTTTTGCGGTTCTCAACAAGACTAAGACTTCTATGGGCAGTAGGCTTATGAGAAAATGGATAACCATGCCTCTGGCAAACTGCGGAAAAATTCAAAATAGACACAAGGCGGTTGATGAACTGCTGAGAAACCCTATTGCAAGGCAGGAAATTGTGGATGCACTTAAAGAAATTCAGGATATAGAGAGATTGGTATCAAGAATTACATATAAAACTGCAAAATGTAAAGATTTGCTGGCTCTTGCCCAATCTTTTTCATCACTTCCACGGATAAAGGAAATTCTTGGGGGATTTGATGCCGGAGTTTTGAAAAGACTTGAAAGTCAGCTTGATGAGTTGGGGGATGTAAAAAAAGTCATTGAAGACTCGATAAATCCTGACCCACCGATTACGCTCAGAGAGGGCAACCTCATTCGTGACGGGTTCAGCCGTGAGGTTGATGAAAGACGCGAAGTAATCAAGAATGGCGTCAAGTGGATAAACGATTTCGCTGAAGAAGAAAAAGAAAAAACCGGAATTCGTAACATAAAAGTGGGTTACAATCGGGTTTTTGGATACTACCTTGAAATAAGCAAGCAAAATGCCAACGAAGTGCCGGACTATTTCGTGAGAAAGCAGACACTTTCAAATGGCGAGAGATATATAACTCCCCAGATAAAAGAAATTGAAGAAAAAATCGTGGAGGCGGAAAGTGAAATTGTATCGCTGGAATATGACATTTTCTGCAAAGTCCGTGACCTTGTAGGCGACCAGATTGCAAGAATTCAGCTTACTGCTCATGCCATAGCGAACCTCGATGTTTTGTGCTCTTTGGCATATGTTGCCGAAAAGAACAGATATGTTATGCCCCAGATGAATATGGAGGATGAAATTGCTATCAAAGACGGACGTCATCCTGTTGTTGAGAATATAACCACTATGTTTATACCAAACGATACTGAGCTTGACGGAAAGGCAAGACAGCTTGCTATAATAACAGGTCCCAATATGGCGGGAAAGTCTACGTATATGAGACAAACTGCTTTGATTGTATTGATGGCACAGATGGGGTCTTTTGTGCCGGCAACGTCTGCGAAAATAGGTGTTGTTGACAAGATATTTACCAGAGTCGGTGCGTCAGATGATTTATCTGCCGGACAGAGTACTTTTATGGTCGAAATGAATGAGGTAGCATACATTCTTGACAATGCCACGAAAAAGAGTCTTGTTATCCTTGATGAAATAGGCAGAGGAACAAGCACATATGACGGGCTCAGCATTGCCTGGGCGGTGGTTGAGTATATGGCGAACAAAAACAAATGCGGAGCAAAGACGCTTTTTGCCACACACTATCACGAACTCACTGAACTTGAAAGCCAGATTGACGGAGTGAAAAATTATTGCATTGCAGTTAAAAAACACGGTGACGATATTACGTTCCTCAGAAAAATCATTCGTGGCGGTGCAGACGGAAGCTATGGAATTGAAGTTGCGGCGCTTGCAGGGGTTAAAAAGGACGTGACAAAGCGTGCCAAGGAAATTCTTAAAGCCCTGGAAATTCGTGATGGAAATGAAAAAAGCGAGATTTCTGTTCCCAAAGCAACAAAGAAAACAAGCAGAAATGAAGATTTTGAACAGCTGAGCTTTGTGGGCTTTGAAGAAAATGAAATTGTAGCAGAAATAAAGGCACTGAGCCTTGATACAATGTCGCCTATGGAGGCACTTACCAAGCTTTATGCCCTTAAGGCTAAAGCAGAAAACATATAAAGGACAGGAGGATGAAACGTGGCCAATATAAAGATTTTACCCCAGAGCATTGCGGATAAAATTGCGGCAGGAGAAGTGGCAGAACGTCCGTCGGCTGTGGTTAAAGAGCTTGTTGAAAATTCAATCGATGCAGGCGCAACGCAGATAACTGTTGAAATAAAAAACGGTGGCATTTCCTATATTTCAGTGGAAGACAACGGCTGCGGAATTCCTTTTGATGAGGCAGAGTTTGCCTTTGTGCGCCATGCCACAAGCAAGCTTCGGGAAATTGACGATTTGTTCCGCATACAAACCATGGGTTTTCGTGGTGAGGCTCTGGCGAGCATCTGTGCGGTATCGGATGTTGAGGTTATTACAAAGGAACAGAGTGCCGATATCGGTGCGAGGCTTGTTCTCAGGCATGGGGAGATAGTAACAAAAGAAGAAATTGCTTGCAACTGCGGAACGGTTATGATAGTTGAAAATCTTTTTGCATCGGTTCCTGCCAGAATGAAATTCCTCAAAAAAAATGCAACAGAAGCAGGATATGTAACTGATGTTTTGGGACGAATTGCTTTGTCAAAACCCAATATTTCATTCAGGTATATATCAGACGGAAAAGAAATTTTTTCAACCGCAGGTGACGGAAATCTTAAAAATGGCATACTCAATATTTATGGAATAGACCACGCCAAAGGCGTGATTGAGGTTGACCACACAGAACACGGAGTGAAAGTTTCGGGTGTAATAGGCAAAGCAGAACTTTCAAGAGGCAACAGAACGAGACAGACCCTTTTTGTGAATGGCCGTTATATAAAAAACCATGTGGTTTCAAAAATTGTTGAAGAGGCCTATCGAAATGAGCTTATGACAGGCAGATTTCCGTTCTTTGTTCTTGATATTGAGCTTTCACCTGAATTGGTTGACGTAAATGTTCATCCTGCAAAAACGGAGATTAAGTTCGCCAATGAAAAAGAGGTTTATGATATCGTTTATCACGCTGTGAAAAATGCTCTTTATAAGAAGTTTTCGGAAAGTTTTGAAGCAGTAAAGACGGAAAAGACACCCATCGTTGACCTTGGAGGAAATGGCGCATTCAGTCAGCCCAAACGAGAGAATATTGACATTGCGGTTGTCAAAGAGTTTTTGAATAATACTGCTTTAGCTGGTTCTTCATATTATAGTTTCCGTGAGCCAAAACAAAATGAAGTTTTTGACAAAGAAACCGAGAAAAGATTTGAAGAGATAAGGACTACAGCGTTTAAGGAAGATCCTTTGGTAGTGGCTCACAATGAGGCTGTGGCTGAAAA
>JAZROR010000072.1:0-5594 GCA_045648845.1 Clostridia bacterium | reverse complement strand
GCTTAAATTGTTTAAAAGAAATGAAAATATCAGCACAAGGGATAAGTTCAGTTTGCCTAAGATGAGTATTACGATGGCGAAAAAACCAATCAAAAAGATGCAGATTTTGCTGAATTTATCAAGAACATTGTGAGCAATTATGGCACCATGTTTTGCTGTGAGTATTGATTTCAGCATTCGCCCGCCGTCGAGGGGCAGTGCCGGTATAAGATTTATGACACAAATTGCAAGGTTTATATCTGCAAAAAAGCGAAGAATTTCGCTTGATATAAATCTTGACAAAACAGTGGAAATCCAGAAGAGAATAAGATTTAAAAAAGGTCCGGAAAAGGCAATAAAGAATTCCTTTCCGGAATTTTTTATGTAGTCTGTTTTAAACCGTGCGTTTATTCCGAATGGAAAAATCGTTATACTTAAAACGGGAATTTTTAGAAAGTGTGCACACAGTACATGTGCAAGCTCGTGCAAAAAAGCAACAGCAAAGCCTGCAAAGAAAAATTTCCAGTATCCCCCTAAAAATGAACAAAGGGCTACCGGAAAAAACCAGATATTTATAAAAAGATGTCGGGAAAGCTTTATTTTATAATATTTCTTCATCGGAAAGTTCTTCGGTATTTTCATTTTCAGTGCCTTCTTCCTCGGTTTTTTCTTCGTTTAATTTCAGAACGTTTTTTACAGTATCGGTGATAAAGGTTGTATCAGGCTTATATAAGAAAGCGTTTCTTATGTATCCGTTTATTTTGTCTGATGATGAGAACTTTAAAAAATATACTACAGAAAAAATTATCAAGGCAAAAATCAGTTGTCTTAAGAATTTTTTTAAAAAATGGTGTTTTCTTTTATTTTCTTTTGGAGCTTGTGACCGCGATGAACGGTATTCTCTGTATTCACGTGCCATTTGAGTGTTTGTCCTTTCAAAATATTTATTTGTAAAAATGTATTAACAGTTTTTTGTTATTATGCTTGAAAAAAATGTCGTTTTGGTGTATTATGATTAAGTAAACTTAAAAATTGCGAAGGGTATTTTGTCTATGAATGTTTATGAAAGAAAATTTGAGCAGGCACTAAAAAAAGTTCAAAAGCCTGCAAGATATATAGGAAATGAATTTAACAGTGTTCACAAAGAAAATGTTGAGGAATTGGTTAAGTTTGCATTTTGTTTTCCTGATGTTTATGAGGTGGGAATGTCCCATCTTGGAATGAAAATTCTTTATCATATGATGAATGACCGCATTGATACTGTGTGCGAAAGAGTTTTTGCGCCTTGGGTTGATATGGAGGAAGAACTCAGGAAGGCTGATATTCCCCTCTTGTCCCTTGAAAGTCATATACCTGTGTCAAGCTTTGACATTGTGGGATTTACACTTCAATATGAGATGAGCTATTCAAATGTTCTCAATATGCTTGACCTTGCAAGAATTCCTTTGAAATCACAAGAAAGAGGCGAAGATGTTCCCTTTGTGTGTGCGGGCGGTCCCTGTGCATACAATGGCGAGCCACTTGCTGATATCGTGGACTTTTTTATCTTAGGCGAGGGCGAAGAGGTCAATAATGAAATTATTGATGCTTTCAAAGAATGGAAAGAATCGGGCGAGGAACGCATTTCATATCTTGAAAGAATTTCGAACATTGAGGGTGTTTATGTTCCTGCATTTTATGATGTTAAATATAAAAATGATGGAACCATTGAATCTGTTAAACCAAATCGAGATGGTGTTCCTGAGAAAATAAAAAAGAGAATAGTAAAAGAGCTTGACAACAGCTATATTCTTGATAAAATGATAGTTCCTTTTATGGATATTGTTCATGACCGCATCACGCTTGAAATTTTCAGAGGATGTATTCGAGGTTGCAGATTTTGTCAGGCAGGGTATTTATATAGACCTGTAAGGGAACACTCAACCGACAAGTTGATTGAAACAGCACAAAAACTGATTGACAATACGGGTTATGAAGAAATGTCATTATCATCTCTTAGCACAAGCGACTTTACCTGTCTGCAGGAGCTTGTGGACAGGCTTCTTGAAATTACAGTTGACAAGCGCATAAACCTTTCACTTCCGTCACTTCGTGTTGATAACTTCTCTATGGAGCTTATGGAAAAGGTGCAGACCGTGAAAAAAAGCGGACTTACCTTTGCACCTGAAGCGGGAACCCAAAGGCTTCGTGATGTTATAAATAAAAATGTCCTTGAAGAAGACCTTTTGAGAACAGCGGGCATTGCTTTTGGCGGTGGATATAATCGTATAAAGCTTTATTTTATGATAGGACTTCCCACTGAAACAATGGAGGATGTTGAGGGGATTGCTGACCTTGCAGAAAAGGTTATTGATGTTTTTTATCAGATACCAAAGGAAATCAGAAAAGGTCGCTCGGTAACTGTTACTGTCAGCACATCTTCATTTGTTCCTAAGCCTTTTACGCCGTTCCAGTGGGAGCCACAGAACAGAATTGAAGACCTTGTTGCAAAACAAAAATTCCTCAAGGAACGCATCAAGACAAGAAGCATCTCATATAACTGGCATCAAAGCCATGTAAGCTTTTTGGAGGCTGTTTTTGCTAAAGGCGACAGACGACTTGGCGATGTTTTGGTTGAGGCACAAAAGCTTGGCTGCCGTTTTGACGGATGGGATGAACACTTTGATTATGAAAAGTGGCTCGAGGCTTTTTCAAAGTGCGGTGTTGACCCAGAATTTTACGCATACAGAAAAATTGACCACAGCGAAATTTTGCCTTGGGACCATATCAATATTGGTGTTTCAAAACAGTTCCTTATGAAAGAACACGACAAGGCGTATGAAGAAAAAACTACACCATCCTGCCGTGAAAAATGCAGCGGTTGTGGTGCAACATCTTTTGGAGGAGGTGTTTGCTTTGAGTAAATGGAGACTTAAGTTTTCAAAGCTTGGTATGGGTAAATATATTTCTCACCTTGACCTTTTGAGGACATTTACACGTTCTATTCATAGGGCTGATCTTCCCGTAAAATACAGTCAGGGCTTTAATCCACATCAACTTATAACTTTTTCACTTCCGTTGGCACTTGGTGTAACAAGTGAAACAGAGTTTGTTGATATTGATTTTGAAGATACAGTTTCGCCTGATGAAATTTTGACGAGACTCAACAAAAATCTTCCCCCTGACATAAAAATCCTAAAAGTGTCACAGCCGATTTTTAAGGCACATAACATTGTTTCTGCAAAGTATATAATTGATATAACAGCGCAAGATGATGTTTCAAAAGAAAAAATCGAGAGCTTTTTTAAGCAGGAAAACATAAGTGCCACCAAAAAGACCAAAAAAGGCGAGAAAGATATTAACCTCAGGGAATTTATCAAAGAAGTGAATGTTGTTTCAGCCGAGGGGAATTCTTTCAGACTTGATGCACTTTTGTCAGCGGGTGGAGAGGCAAATATAAAGCCTGATATTGTGGTTTCAAAGCTTGAGGAATACCTTGGTGCAGGTGAGTTTGAAAGCGTTGATATTCATCGCATTGAGATTTTTTTCGAGAATGATAAAAAAATAGAAAGTTTTTGTTGACAAGCAAGGAAATTTGTGTTATCATATTACGGTAACCGCGCGAGAAGGGTTTTAAAAGTCTGATTTTTCAGCACCCCATTTGGCGAGTCTTGGGTAATAGGAGGGATTACGAATATGTACGCAATTATCGAAACTGGCGGAAAACAGTACAAGGTTTCAGAAGGAGACGTTGTTTTCGTTGAAAAGCTTGATGTTGAAGCCGGCAGCACAGTTACAATCGACAGAGTATTGGTTGTAGAAAAAGACGGTGATTTGAAAGTTGGTGCTCCTTTTGTTGAAGGCGCTACCGTTGAAGCAGAAGCTATCAAAAACGGCAAAGAAAAGAAAATCATTGTTTACAAGTACAAGGCAAAGAAGGGCTACCACAAAAAACAGGGCCACAGACAGCCTTATACAAAGCTT
Organism: Clostridia bacterium; assembly: GCA_045648845.1. Classification (GTDB taxonomy): domain Bacteria; phylum Bacillota; class Clostridia; order Monoglobales; family Monoglobaceae; genus SIG440. The sequence continues at coordinate 1,652 of JAZROR010000072.1, read as the reverse complement.
GAAATCAAGAAGATTAATGGCTAATCGTTTTTTATTGAATAATTTTTAAGAGAGGTGAACACAATGGCTCATAAGAAAGGTGTCGGCAGTACTAAGAACGGCAGAGATTCTGAGTCCAAACGACTTGGCGCGAAAAAAGGTGACGGTCAGCACGTTTTGGCAGGCAACATCCTCGTTAGACAGCGCGGAACAAAAATATACCCCGGAATCAACGTAGGCAAGGGCAGTGATGATACTTTGTTTGCTTTGGTAAACGGTCAGGTTAAGTTCGAAAGAAAAGGTAAGGACAAAAAACAGGTTTCTGTTTACGAAATCGTTCAGTAATTTATGCCAAATAACAAAAAGTGCACGCCCTGCGTGCACTTTGTTTCTATCCGGAAGAATTTATAAAGGAGGTTTGATCTTATGTTTATTGATACAGCCAAAATTTTTATACAAGCGGGCAAAGGTGGCGACGGTGCTGTTACTTTTCATCGCGAAAAATATGTTGCGGCAGGCGGCCCTGACGGCGGTGACGGCGGAAACGGCGGAAATATTGTTGCTATTGCCAGTAAAGATATGAGTACCCTCCTTGATTTTCGTTATAAAAAGAAATACACCGCTGAAAGCGGAGGAAACGGCCGTGACGGAAGACGAAGCGGAAAAAATGGTGAAAACTTTTTTCTCAAAGTTCCTTGTGGTACAATAATCCGTGACAGCGAATCAGGAAAGGTTATTTGTGACCTGAAAGATGACGGAGAAAGCTTTGTTATTGCCAAAGGCGGCAGTGGCGGTTGGGGAAATGCAAGATTTGCAACAGCTACACGTCAAACACCAAAGTTTGCAAAGGCGGGACTTCCTGGTGACGAAAGGGAAATAACACTTGAACTGAAACTTATTGCGGATGTTGGTCTTTTGGGATTTCCAAACGTGGGAAAATCCACACTTTTGTCAATAGTCAGTGAGGCGCGCCCAAAGATTGCAAACTATCACTTTACAACCCTTATCCCAAACCTTGGGGTGGTTCGCATTGACGGAACTAAAGGCTTTGTTATGGCGGATATTCCCGGTATTATTGAGGGTGCACACGAGGGTGTTGGTCTTGGTCACGCATTCCTACGACACGTTGAAAGAACAAGAGTTTTACTTCACGTGGTGGATGTTTCGGGCTGTGAGGGCAGAGACCCCATTGAAGATGTCCATACAATCAACGAGGAACTCCTGAAATACAGCGAAAAGTTAGCTGAAAAGCCACAGATTATTGTGGCGAACAAAATGGACATTCCGTCTTTTGAAGATAATTTTGAAAAGTTCAAAGCACAGATGGAAGATGAGGGATATACTGTTTTTGCAATATCTGCTGCAACGCGAAAAGGCATTGATGATGTTCTTTATTACACATCAAAGCTTCTTGATGAGCTTCCTGTGGACGAAGAGGATGATTATGAATATATTGACCTTGACGAAGAGAGAAACACAGACAGCATTGAAATCACCATTGAAGACGGCGTTTACATTGTCGAGGGTATGTATGTAAGAAAAATTGTTGGCTCTACGAATTTTGATGATTATGAGTCGCTTCAATATTTCCAGCGTGCACTCAGGAAAAGCGGAATCATTGATATGCTTGAAGAAAAGGGCATAAAAGAGGGAGATACTGTTCATATGTACGG
>JAZROR010000071.1:0-3029 GCA_045648845.1 Clostridia bacterium | reverse complement strand
TTTTCCGCATCCAATACACTTTGATGCATCAATCTTGGGGAGATTATTTTCAATAGTTATTGCACCGCTTTCGCAAATCTTCGCACAAAGACCGCAGCCGATACAACCAACTTTACATACAGCCATAACAGGCTTTCCCTTTTCCTTTGATGCACAGGCAACTCTGCCTTTTGCGCTGTATGGAATTGATTCAATTATTCCCCTTGGACACTCTTTGATACAAGCACCACAGTTTGTACACTTCTCTGGATCTATAGTTGCAACCCCGTCTTCAATACTTATTGCGTCAAACTGGCACTTCTCTACGCAGGAGCCAAATCCAAGACATCCAAAGGCACAGCCTTTCATTCCGCCGCCAAGACGGTGAGCAGTATGACAATCAAGCTTTCCCTCATTGATGTAACGGTTTGTCGCCACCGATGTCTTTCCTACACATTTCACGAAAGCCACCATTTTTTCGGTATTTCCCGCTTCAACGCCCATAATTTCAGCAATTTTGCTTGCTGCTTCACTTCCGCCAACGGGACAGCAATTAACCGCTGCTTCGCCTTTGCAAATCGCCTCGGCATAGGCACTGCATCCCGCAAATCCGCAACCACCGCAGTTTGCACCGGGAAGAACATCTACAATTTGCGGAATACGTTCATCTTTTTCAACAGCAAATATCTTTGCTGCCACAGCCAAAAGGGCACCAAATATAAGTCCCATACCGCCAATGGCCACAACAGGTAATAAAATATCCATCACTTTGTCCTCCTAATTCTAAAAGCTAAGTCCCGAAAATCCCATAAATGCAATCGAAAGCAAGCTGGCAGTAATGAGTGTTATAGGCATACCTTTAAGGAACTCCGGAATATCCGAGCTTTCAAGACGTTCTCTGACACCGGCAAAAAGCACAATGGCAAGGGTAAATCCGAGACCTGCACTTGTACCATAAACCAGAGATTTCAAGAAGCTGAACTCTGCACCGCCAAATTTTGTTATATTCACAATAGCAACACCCAAAACCGCACAGTTGGTAGTGATAAGAGGCAAGTAAATTCCCAATGAATTATAAAGTGCAGGTATTGACTTTTGGAGAAACATTTCCACAAACTGAACAAGAACAGCAATAACCAAAATGAATGCTATAGTCTGCAAATATTCAATATGGAAAAGCACCAAAAGCTGTTGCACCGCCCAGGTAATAGCCGAAGCACAAGCCATAACAAACACCACTGCAAAGCCCATACCAAGAGCTGTTTCAACCTTTTTTGAAACGCCAAGGAAAGGACAAATACCAAGGAACTGAACAAGGACGAAATTCTGTATAAGAATTGCACCTATACTGATAATGATAAATTCTTTAAGCAACTTTATCCGCCCCTTTCTTCTTTGCTGAAATGATGTTTATAACCATAACAATAATTCCAAGTGTCAAAAATGCACCCGGGGGCAAAATCATAATGGTAACCGGCTGAAAGCTTTCGCCAAACAGCGAAATTCCAAAGAATGTTCCAGCGCCCAAAATTTCACGGACACTTCCAATAAGAGTAAGCGCCAAAGTAAATCCAAGTCCCATTCCAAGCCCGTCAACAGCGGATGCAAGTGCCCCATTTTTTGAAGCAAAAGCTTCTGCACGACCAAGAATGATACAGTTTACAACAATTAGCGGAATGTAAAGTCCCAACGACTCTGAAACCGCCGGAGCATAGGCCTTAAGCGCCATCTCAACCACAGTTACAAAGCTGGCAATTACCACAACATACGCTGCAATTCTCACCTTTTCGGGAATAAACTTTCTGAGAAGCGAGATAAAAACATTTGAGCAAATAAGCACCGCCATTGTGGAAAGTCCCATACCTACGCCATTGAAAGCAGCAGTAGTAACAGCAAGTGTTGGACACATACCAAGAAAAAGTGCGAAAGTGGGGTTTTCTTTCAAAATTCCATTAAAAAATATTTTTTTCATTATTTGTCCCCTCCTTCTGTCACATTTCCAATCTGCTTTTCAGTTTCCTGCTTGATTTCTTCAAGCTTTTTTTCTGTCTCTACAACATTTTCAGCAGCATTAGTTTTTTGAAGTTCCTCAGCCGCGGTAAGCGCCACATTTACACAAGACGTAACCGCCTTAGATGTTATGGTAGCACTTGCAATAGCAGAAATTTCGCCATTTTTTGCTACGCCTTTCACAACAGAAAGCTCGCCTTTTGCACCTTTAAACTGGTCCTTGAACTTGGGCTTTGAAGCATTTGCACCAAGTCCCGCTGTCTCTGATGACTCAAGAATTTCAATGTCAGTAATCGCAAGGTCTTTATCAACACCCACCATAACCTTTACATCTCCACCATAGCCGGCATTAGATGTAACTGTTACAGCATAACCAACTACCTCAGAATTTGAAAAACCAATATTCACACTGTCAATGGTTACCGTTTTGTCGCCGCTTTCAAAATTAACCAAGCTTTTTTTAAATTCGCTGGCTTCACTCAAAACGCCCTGAAGAGCCTTGGTCTGTGCTTTTTCAGAGTTTTCGAGGATAATCGGCGCCGTAACCTTATTCACAAAAGCAAGGCAAAGTGCCGCAATAGCAGTTATCACAAAAAGTTTGATTGCTACAACTATCGTTTCTTTTCCAAACATCAGTTAGCACCTCCCTTTTCCACTTTAACCGCACCATACTTTTTGGGAATGGTATAACGCTCAATAAGAGGTGAAACCACATTCATAAGAAGAATTGAGTAAGAAACACCCTCTGGGTATCCGCCGAAAATCCTGATAACAGCAGTGAGAACGCCACATCCCACGCCAAAAATAATCTGTCCCTTTTTTGTATAAGGTGTTGTCACATAATCTGTCGCCATAAAGAATGCGCCAAGCAAAAGTCCGCCGGACAACACGTGATAAAGTGCATCTCCTGTGAAGAAGCCGTCCTTTCCGCCAAATATAAATGTAAGAACAGCCACGGTCAAAATATATGCGCCGGGGATTCTTATACTTATAACACGTCTTGCCAAAAGGTAAGCTGCACCAATTAAAATAGCAAGAGC
>JAZROR010000070.1:0-7835 GCA_045648845.1 Clostridia bacterium | reverse complement strand
TATGAACTTTTTTCATCTGCCGCTGGCGAACTCTCAGTCGGTATTATTCCGCCATCTCAGGACACTGTAACAATAAGTCCTGTAGAGCTTTTCCGCAGCACAGGTGCAAAAGCAGTTATTCTCCTTGGTGCACTTGATGGGGTATTCCCCAAAAGCCATACAAACGAGGGGCTCATTTCTGATGCAGAACGCCTTCTCTTAAAAGATGCAGGGCTAACCCTCGCCCCCGATAATTTAAGTGCCCAACGAGATGAACAATTCCTTGTATACTCGGTGATTTCAACCCCCCGTGAAGAGCTGTTTATTTTTGCGCCCATGGGCGACCGCGACGGAAAATCTCTCAAGCCGTCAGATATTATATATTCACTGAAAGAAGATATTTTCCCCAACATAAAGGAAATTACCCAAACCTCTCATTTTAACTTGTCCGAGTTTGAGAGCCGCAAGAGGACGCTTTGTCTCCTTGCAGAAAAACTCTTCCAAAACGACTGGAAAAAGGACAACCTCTCACCCCTTTGGAAGGGAGTATACGATTGTCTTTGTGACTTTCCCGAATATAACGGGACTCTTCTTCGCCTCAGCGAAATGAACTCTCACAAAACGCCTAATGACATAATCACCAAGGAAACCGCAACAAGTCTTTACGGCGAAAACTTGGTTATGAGCGTTTCAAAGCTTGAAAAATATAACTCCTGCGCATTTTCGTTCTTTATGCAATACGGACTTTTTGCCAAAGAACGTCTTTTAGGAGGATTAAAAGTTACCGACACGGGAACACTTCTTCACAGCGTCCTTTGTGACTATTTCAAATCCAAATCAGCACCAGATACCGATTATAATTCCATCAGCCGCGACGAGTGCTTTGCTGAAATTTCAGGTCTTGTGGAGACCGCAGGGAAAACCCTCAACGAAGCGCTTTATCAAAGCTCGCATTATTACAAATATATGCTTCTTCGGATGAAAAATATTGCAACATCAACAGCGTGGAAGCTCATTCGGTTTTATGCTCAGAGCGATTTCCGTCCACAGGGCTTTGAAATTGCCTTTGGCAAAAACAAAGAATACCCTCCCTATACTCTACCTACCACCTTTGGCACAGTTTCCCTGAAAGGTTTCGTTGACCGTGTTGACAGTGCAAGAATAGAAGGAAACGAGTATTTGATTATTTCCGATTACAAGTCCTCAGAAAAAAAGCTCGATACCGAACTTGCAAGACTGGGGGTGCGTTTTCAGCCCCTTATTTATGCCAATGCTCTCACAAAGGACAATCCCGAAAGCCGTGTTGCCGCCATGCTCTATCTGGAAATGACCGACCCCTATATTTCCTGCACCGATGAGCCTGACAACTTTGCCCGTGAAAAAGAAATAAGCGACAAATTTTCCGTTCACGGGCTGGCACTTGATAATCCCGCCGTTCTCCACGGAATTGACAACTATTTTTCCGACAAGGATGCCATTCACTATATGAAGCTTAGTTCAAAGTCAATTCTTCCCGGGGAATATTTTGACGAAATTTTAAGCAATGCCGACCAAAAGGCAATCGAAACCGCCGAAAACATCCTCAGCGGAAAAATCGACATAAACCCAGTATGTATATCAAACTTTGACGCCTGCAGTATATGTTCATATGCAGGTGTATGTATGAAAAACAAATAGCCTGTGAAAAGCTGTCACCAAACACCATTGTGACAGCTTTTTTATTTGTTAAAATAATGTAAATTCTAAGTTTTTCGCCTTGACAAAAAAATTTCACCAACCTATAATATTGTTTATACTATTAAGAAATCCATTAAAGGAGGCCTTTCTCTTGATAAAAAAACTTCTCGCCTGCGTAGGCGAATACAAAAAAGACTCTCTTCTTGCGCCTCTATTTGTTACCTTTGAGGTTATTCTTGAAGTACTCATTCCATTTCTTATGGCATACATAATTGACCAAGGTATAGAAATGGGAGATATGACCCTTGTGGCAAAAATCGGCACGCTCCTTGTTTTTCTGGTTGCCCTCTCCCTTTCCTGCGGTGCTCTTTCTGGAAAGTATGCAGCCAGTGCCTCAGCAGGCTTTGCCAAAAACTTGAGAGAAAAAATGTTTCATTCGGTTCAAAACTTTTCCTTCACCAATATTGACCGATTTTCAACTTCAGGTCTTGTCACAAGGCTTACTACCGACGTTTCAAATCTTCAACACGCATACCAGATGATTATCCGTATCGCCGTGAGAAGCCCTGCTATGCTGATTTTTTCACTTTCTATGGCTTTTCTGGTTAACTCAAAAATTGCCCTTATCTTTCTTTGCGTAACGCCATTTCTGGCATTGGGACTATTTTTCATTATGACAAAAGCCCACCCAATTTTCGAAAAGGTATTTAAAATCTATGATCGTTTAAACAGCGTGGTTCAGGAAAATCTTCGCGGTATACGTGTAGTAAAAACCTTTGTCCGCGAAAAATTTGAAGAGGAAAAGTTTAAATCGGTTTCAAAGGATATTTATGACAATTTCAGCCGTGCAGAAAAAATCTTAGCATTCAACTCTCCCATTATGCAAACATCTATGTATACCTGCACACTTCTTATTGCGTGGTTCGGAGCAAAACTCATCCTGAGGGGTGATATGTCACGGGGCGAACTTGTCAGCATAATAACCTACACAATGCAGATTCTTATGAGCCTCATGAATCTCTCGATGATTTTCGTTATGATAACAATTTCAAAGGCGTCTGCGATGCGTATAACAGAAGTCCTTTCCGAAACCTCAGACATAAACGACGGCGAAAAGAACCTGTTTAACGTAAAAGACGGTTCTATCATCTTTGAAAATGTAAGCTTTGGTTATTCGAAAAATGCTGATGCTTTGTGTCTTAAAAACATAAATTTAGAAATAAGTTCAGGTGAGACCATCGGCATCATAGGTCCGACAGGGAGTGCAAAAAGCTCACTTGTCCAGCTTATCCCGAGGCTCTATGACGTGACATCGGGACGCATTTTGGTGGGCGGTGAGGATGTCCGCGACTACAACATCAAGGCCCTTCGCGACAGTGTTTCAATGGTTCTTCAAAAGAACGAACTTTTCAGCGGCACAATAAAAGAAAATCTCCGCTGGGGAGACGAAAACGCCACCGATGAAGAAATCCTCAAAGCCTGTACACTTGCTCAGGCTGACGAATTTATCCGCACTTTCCCCGCCGGCTATGACACTTACATTGAGCAGGGCGGAAAGAACGTATCGGGCGGTCAGAAACAGCGTCTTTGCATAGCAAGGGCTCTTCTCAAAAACCCCAAAATTCTTATTCTTGACGATTCAACCAGTGCCGTTGACACTCACACCGACAAGCTCATACGCAAAGCTTTCGCAGAAGAAATTCCCGACACAACCAAGCTTATAATCGCCCAGAGGATTTCTTCCATTGAGCACGCAGACAAGGTAATTGTTCTGGAGAACGGCGAAATTGTTGCCTTTGATACTCCAGAAAAGCTTCTCGCAAACAACGAGATTTACCGTGAAATATACGAATCTCAGCAAAAGGGGGCATCTAACAATGAGTAGACCACTTCCACCTCCCCGTGGCGGACGTATGATGGGCAGCGGCAGAAAAGCAAAGGACGGAAAGAAAACCCTAAAGCGTCTTCTCTCCTGCATCTTCAAGGACTACAAGCTCCACTTTTTCGTGGTTCTTATCTTTATAATCATCAGTTCTCTTGTGGGCGTTGCAGGGTCACTATTTATTGAAACATTGATTGATGACTACATCACGCCCATGCTGAAAACCTCATCAACCGACTTTATGCCGCTTCTTCGGGCAATCTTGTTTATGGCACTGATATATTTGTCTGGTGTTATTTCGATTTTCCTTTATAACAGAATGATGGCTGTCATCTCTCAGGGGGTTTTGAAGCAAATCCGTGACGATATGTTCACCAAAATGCAGACTCTCCCCATTTCCTATTTTGACACCCATTCTCACGGCGACACAATGAGCCGTTATACAAACGACACAGACACATTAAGGCAAATGATTTCCCAAAGTATTCCTCAGGCGTTTTCTTCGGTAATCACCATTATTTCAGTTTTTGCCGCAATGCTGAAAACCAGCTGGGTACTCACCATACTTGTTCTTCTCTTCGTTTCAGTTATGCTGACACTAAGCAAAAAAATCACGGGGAAAAGCTCAAAATTTTTCATTGCCCAACAAAAATCTCTTGGCGAAACAAATGGATTTATTGAAGAAATGATAAACGGACAAAAGGTTATCAAAGTATTCTGCCACGAAGACACCACAAAGAAAAACTTTGACAAAATGAACAGTGAGCTTTGTAGCAACGCAACAAACGCCAATACCTTTGCAAATATCCTGATGCCCATTATGGGAAATATGGGACATCTTCAATATGTTCTTTTAGCCATTGTTGGCGGCATCCTCGCAATAAACGGCTTTTCAGGAATAACAATCGGTGCAATCGCCGCATTTTTGCAGCTCAGCAAAAGCTTCACTATGCCCATAAACAATATATCACAACAGATAAATTCAATCATTATGGCTCTGGCAGGAGCTGAGCGTATCTTTGAGCTGATTGACGAAAGAAGTGAAACGGACGAGGGCTATGTCACTTTGGTCAATGCTAAGTACGAAGACGACAAGCTTTGTGAAACGGAAAAACGTACAGGTCTTTGGGCGTGGAAGCATCCTCATGAAGACGGACGCATTACCTACACCCCTCTTTCAGGCGATGTAACCATGACAAACGTAGACTTTGGATATGTACCTGAAAAAACAGTTCTTCATGATGTTTCTCTCTATGCAAAGCCAGGTCAGAAAATCGCATTCGTTGGGGCAACCGGTGCAGGGAAAACCACCATAACAAACCTCATCAACCGCTTTTATGACATTGCCGACGGAAAAATCCGCTATGACGGCATAAACATAAACAAAATAAAGAAAAGCGACCTGCGCAAATCCCTGGGGGTAGTTTTACAGGACACAAACCTTTTCACAGGTACAGTTATGGAAAATATCCGCTATGGAAGACTTGATGCAACGGATGAGGAAGTCTATGCCGCAGCACGCCTGGCAAACGCCGACGGCTTCATAAAAATGCTCCCTGAGGGCTATAACACCCTTCTCCACCATGGTGGCGAAGGGCTGTCCCAAGGTCAGCGCCAGCTTTTGGCAATCGCAAGAGCCGCAGTAGCTGACCCGCCCGTTATGATTCTTGACGAGGCCACCTCAAGCATTGATACACGAACAGAGCTCATCGTCCAAAAGGGTATGGACTCACTTATGAAAGGCAGAACGGTTTTTGTAATAGCCCATCGCCTTTCCACCATTCAAAATTCTGACGTGATTATGGTCCTTGAAAACGGACGGATTATCGAGCGTGGAAACCACGACGAACTAATTGCCCAAAAAGGCAAGTATTACAGCCTCTATACAGGTGCTTTCGAACTTGAATAAACGATTTCATTTAAAGACGATAACCAAGAAACTGGTTATCGTCTTATTTTTTCTAATAAATCACAATATATCGAAAAAATCTATTGACAAAAACACAATATATGGTATAATTATTTAGCAACCCTAATTGCAAAATAACAACAGAAAGTAGGGAAAGTGATGAAAGTAATAAAAAGAAATGGCTCTGAAGTTATTTTTGACATAACAAAAATTATTGCGGCTATTACCAAAGCCAACGAGGCAGTTGACGAAGACGCACGTATGACTCCGCTGCAGATAAAAAGGATTGCCGAGGCTGTTGAGCTCAGCTGTATCCGTATGAGCCGCGCACCTGAGGTGGAAGAAATTCAGGACTTGGTTGAAAGCCAGATTATGGCACACGGCGCATATGAGGTAGCAAAAAAATATATTACATATCGTTATACCCGTGCCCTGGTCCGCCGTTCAAACACCACAGACGAAAGAATTCTTAGTCTTATTGAGTGCTGCAACGAGGAAGCCAAACAAGAAAATGCCAACAAAAACCCCACGGTAAACAGCGTTCAGCGTGACTATATGGCAGGCGAAGTAAGCCGAGATATTACAAACCGCATACTTCTTCCCGAGGACATAGTAAAAGCCCACGAGGAAGGCATTATCCATTTCCACGACACCGACTATTATGCACAGCATATGCACAACTGTGACCTTGTGAACCTTGAAGATATGCTCCAAAACGGCACTGTAATTTCAGGTACAATGATTGAACGGCCTCACAGCTTCTCAACCGCCTGCAACATTGCAACACAAATTATCGCTCAGGTTGCCAGCAACCAGTACGGTGGCCAGAGCATTTCTCTCACCCACCTTGCACCATTCGTTCAGGTAAGCCGTGAGAAAATCAGAAAAAGCCTCACCGCTGAAATGGCTGACGCAGGTATAGAGCTCACCAAAGAGCAGTTTGATGGAATCGTTGAAAAAAGGCTCCGTGAAGAAATCAGCCGTGGCGTTCAAACCATTCAGTATCAGGTAGTGACACTCCTTACCACAAACGGACAGGCTCCTTTTGTTACTGTATTTATGTATCTTGGCGAAGCAAAGACCGAACAGGAGAAAAAGGACCTTGCAATAATCATCGAAGAAACCCTTCTTCAAAGATATCAGGGTGTAAAAAACGAAGACGGAGTTTACGTTACCCCTGCATTCCCCAAGCTCATATATGTTCTTGAAGAGCAGAATATCCATGAGGATTCACCTTACTACTATCTCACAAAACTCGCTGCAAAATGTACAGCACGCCGTATGGTGCCTGACTATATCTCCGAAAAGAAAATGCTTGAGCTTAAAGTGGACAAAAACGGTGAGGGCCATTGCTACACCTGTATGGGTTGCCGCAGCTTTTTGACACCTTTCGTTGACGAAAACGGAAATCCCAAGTACTACGGCCGCTTCAATCAAGGCGTTGTAACCATAAATCTGGTAGACGTGGCACTTTCCTCAGGCGGAAATTTGGAAAAATTCTGGTCAATCTTTGATGAAAGACTTGAGCTTTGCCACAGAGCACTCCTCTGCCGCCACGAAAGACTTAAAGGCACCACCTCTGATGCCGCACCAATCCTCTGGCAGCACGGGGCACTTGCAAGACTCGAGAAAGGCGAGGTCATCGACAAACTCCTCTATGGCGGATATTCAACCATTTCCCTTGGCTATGCAGGGCTTTATGAATGCGTAAAGCAAATGACAGGCAAGAGCCACACCGACCCCTCAGCAACACCTTTTGCACTTCAGGTAATGCAGCATATGAACGACGCCTGCAAAAAATGGAAAGAAATGCACAACATTGACTTCAGCCTCTATGGAACACCTCTCGAATCCACAACCTACAAATTTGCAAAATGTCTGCAAAAGCGTTTTGGCGTTGTTCCGGGCATCACAGACAAGGGCTATATAACAAACAGCTATCACATCCACGTAAGCGAAGAGGTTGACGCTTTCACAAAGCTCGCTTTCGAATCACAGTTCCAGCAGCTTTCACCTGGCGGTGCCATCAGCTATGTGGAAGTTCCCGATATGCAAAATAACCTTGAAGCAGTTCTTCAGGTTATGAAGTTCATCTATGATAATATTATGTACGCAGAGCTCAACACAAAGTCCGACTATTGTCAGGAATGCGGTTGGGACGGCGAGATTGAAATTGCCGAAGTTGACGGAAAGCTCATCTGGAAATGTCCAAAATGCCAGAACACCGACCAAAGCAAAATGAACGTAGCAAGACGTACCTGCGGTTACATCGGCACTCAGTACTGGAATCAGGGAAGAACTCAGGAAATAAAAGAAAGGGTACTGCATTTATAATATGAACTATTGCGAAATAAAAAAATGCGATATCGCCAACGGAGAGGGTGTTCG
>JAZROR010000069.1:0-5612 GCA_045648845.1 Clostridia bacterium | reverse complement strand
TCACCTTTCTTTTGTACTTTTTTCAAGATTTCAAGATACTCATTTTCCCGTTTTCCATAATGCAGTTCTCCTCGCCTTAGACATTTTTCAAAATGCAAAAGAGCAAGGGTTGTATATGAAACTAAAGTTTTCTCAGTATTTTTTTCAATGGTAAACCCAAAGCTTTCGCCTATCATATTAAGTGTATTCTTAAGTGTCCTTTTGGCTGATATAATAATCCTTTCTGAATCAAAGCGGGAATCATTTTCAAAAAAGTTCTTAAAGAATGGCTGAGAAATATTTGATGCCATATCAAAAAGCATAACCCCAACCATTCCTTTTTCAGTGCGCTTGAATTTATAAAGATTTTGGAGTTCATCAAAGATAACCGAAACCAGTGCATTTTCAAATATTTGTTTTTCTGTCTCTGCTTTTCTTCTTGCCTCGCTCTTTTCGTTCTTTTCTTCTCGTTGCTCTCTGGAAATTTCTCTGAGTACCCTCTTTTCTTTTTTTCCTATATTCTTCTTGGAATTACCGCTTCTCGCAGACTTTCGCTGCATAGCCCTATAAATTCCCATACCCTCAACTTCAAAATCCACAAACTGTCTTTCGGCATCAACCGCTGCTACTTTTATCTTTATTTTGTCACCAATGCAAAAACTCCGTTTTGTGCGAAGACCAGTGAGCGCGACTCCGTTTTCAGCAAGCACATAAACATCATCGAGTAAAGTTCTCGCCGCCACAAATCCTTCAACAGTATTCGGAAGTTCTGCAAAAAATCCTGAATTTGTCACGTGGGTAATAATCGCATCAAACTTTTCTCCCACTTTGTCAGTCATAAACTCCGCTTTTTTCACCGCTTTCCAACGAAGCTCAGCTTCTGCCGCATTTATTTCTGTTGTGGAAGATGTCACCGAAGCACTCATAGAAATCTCTTTGAAATGCTCTTTTCTTTTTGCAGATAATTCGCCCTTAAGACTTTCTTTCAAAATGCGATGAACAACCACATCGGGATACCGACGTATGGGTGATGTAAAGTGACAATAACAATCAAACCCAAGTCCAAAATGCCCAAGATTTGTTTCGCTGTATTTTGCCTTTGCCATACTGCGCAGCAATAAATAATTTATTACCTCTGCCTTTTCATCCTCTTCCACACTCTTCAAAACATCCTGAAAATCCTTTGACCTGACATCGTAACCAAAGGAAAAATCGACACCTAAAAGAGGCAATACTTCACCAAGTCTTTGGACTTTCAAAAGGTCAGGCTTTTCGTGAACACGATAAACGCAAGGGTTTCCCTGCTTTGTAAGATGTTTAGCCACGGTAACATTGCACATAAGCATAAACTCTTCAATTATCCCATTCGAGATTGTTATAGGATAACGTTCCACCGAAACAGGCCTGCCATCCTTATCAAGAGTAATTTTTGATTCGTGGGTTTCAAACTCTACCGAGCCCTCTGCAATCCGTTTTCTTTTTAGAATTTCCGCAAGGCTGTTCATCATTTTCAGCATAGGAACCAATTCCAAGTATTTCTCGCAGAGCTTTTCATCGCCCTCCAAAATTTTTGTCACATCAGCATAGGTCATACGGGCTTTTGAGGCAATAACGCTTTCACATATTTCATAGCTTTCCATTTTGCCCGAGGGAGTTATCTCCATAAACACAGATACTGCAAGCCTCTGGACATTTGGTTTTAAGCTACAAAGCTCATTAGACAGTTCAAAAGGAAGCATTGGCACAACAGTATCAACAAGATAAACACTTGTTCCGCGGGCAAATGCCGCACGATCTATGGGCGAATTCTCGGTCACATAATGGGTAACATCCGCTATATGAACACCAAGCAAAAAGTTTTTATTCTCCAACGTTTCAATAGAAATCGCATCATCAAAATCCTTGGCATCATCACCATCAATGGTAATGATAAGCTTTTCTGAAAGGTCCTTGCGACCTGATTTATCCTTTTCACTCACAGTTTCTGGCATTCTTTCTGCCTGCCTGACTGCTCCCGGAGGAAACTGTGGCATTATATGAAAATTTGTGAGTATATCAATAAGTGTCATAAAGAATCCTCCTTTTTTACTATTTTGTCCACCTAAAAGTCAAATATGCTTTCCTCTATTTAAGAAAAACCGTCCCAAAAGGGACGGTTTCTTTTTTTTGTTTGAATTTTGAATTATTCAGCAGCGCCTTCTGCAGCACTTTCTGCCTGTGATGCCGCCAAATCTTCAGCAGTCATGAGAATATTGCCGTCTGCGTCAACAAGATTTCCGTTTTCGTCAAGCCCTGCTTCTACCTGCTGACCATCTTCAGTCTGTGCAGTTTCATCATTTGCAACATTTTCTGCATTGCTCTTGTTGATAGCGTATGTTGCCAAAACGATAGAGCTGATTACGAACAAAAGTGCAACAACAGCGGTAACCTTTTTGAGAACTCCGTCAATGGTTCTGCCTTTGTTCTTTCCAAAAAAAGTTTCAGCGCCACCTGCGATAGCACCTGAAAGACCCTGCTGTTTTCCTGACTGCATCAAAACTGTTGCAACAAGGACAACAGAAATAATAACGTGAACAATAATCAAAGCTGTTTGCATTTTAAATTTCCTCCTTAATATTTCTTATGCTTTAAAACTAATCCTGATTTTTGCGGAGGAACACGGGAACGTCAATGCCGTCATCCTCACTTACTTTGTAAAAAGGTGTTGCTGGTTCTGTGGATTTTACAACTTCCGCGGGAGCAACTTCAACAGCTGCTTCAACTTTCTTTTCCTGAAGTTCTTCTTTCATTGCTGCGAAAATGCTCTTTCCTTCATTCTTTGAAAATGGTGAACTTACTCTTCCAAGAGGAATAGATGTTCCGCGACCATCAAAGCCTGTAGCAATAACAGTAACCTGAATTTCATCACCCAAAGTCTCGTCGATAATTGCACCGAGAATGATATTAGCATCTGCATCAGCTGCTTCTGTAATTATCTGTGAAGCTGTCTGGATTTCAAGAATACCAAGGTCGCTGCCACCGGTAACATTGAGAATAACGCCCTTTGCACCTGCAATAGATGTTTCAAGAAGCGGGCTGTTGATAGCCTTTGCTGCAGCATCAGCGGCACGGTTTTCACCTGTTGCCTTGCCAATGCCCATATGCGCATAGCCTGTATTTTTCATAATTGTCTTGATGTCTGCAAAGTCAAGGCTGATAAGGCCAGGTCTTGAAATAAGGTCAGATATGCCCTGAACGCCCTGACGGAGTACATCGTCAGCCATTTTGAAAGACTCTGTAAGTGGTGTTCTGTTTTCAGCAATCTCAAGAAGCTTGTCATTTGGAATAACAACCAAAGTATCAACTGAATTTTTAAGATTTTCAATACCCTCTGCTGCATTTCTGGCACGAACAGCACCCTCAAAGCAGAATGGCTTTGTAACAATACCAACTGTCAAAATACCAAGCTCTTTCGCAATTTCGGCAACAATGGGAGCTGCACCAGTACCTGTTCCGCCGCCCATACCGGCAGTAACAAACACCATATCAGCATCCTGAAGTGCAAGGGCAATTTCATCACGGCTCTCTTCAGCGGCTTTTGCACCAACCTCAGGAACAGCACCTGCACCAAGACCCTTTGTAATTTTTGAACCAATCTGAATTTTCTGCGCAGCCTTCGAAAGACCCAAATCCTGCTTGTCCGTATTCACTGCAATAAATTCAACGCACTGAACCTGGGCTTCAATCATTCGGTTTACGGCATTGTTACCACCACCGCCGACACCGACAACCTTTATTTTAGCTGGGCCTGCCATTTCGTTATCAAACTCGAACAAAATAATTCCTCCTATCTTTTAAAGGGCTAATCATTCCCACAACGAAAAACATCGTGGATTCCGGTGCCCTTTTCTACTCATTTTTATGTAAAAATCATACGTAGCTTTTGAAAAAAGTTACTCTTCCACACTTATATTTCATTTTAGCATTTAATTTTCATTCTGTCAAGAGAAAACATCCTATTTTATAAGTCACCAAATCATTTTTCTTCCTGCTCTTTATTTTCACTTTCCTCAATTTCAGATTTTTCATTATTCGGAGTTTTTTCTTCGTTGGAAACCTCCGTCTCTTCGGTGGTTTCCTCTTCATTTATGTTGATTTCAGTTGTTGCCTCTTTAAGTGCCAGTCTTTTTAACCTTTCCTTTTCTCTTGTCCTTTTTTCAAAGTAAATATCAAAGGTTATTCTTCTTATCGCCGCCATATTGTTGAATATTCTCACGCCAAACACGACAATAGCCGCAAAGTCAAGCTGAATACCAAGCAAGTCACCTACATAAGTGAGGAAAACCGCCAAAATTGCATTCGAAACAAGTCCCACCATAAAAACATTTGAATTGAACTTTTTGTTAAGGTTTGCAAGGAGTGCACCAAATACAGAATCAAGTGCCGCCACAAGTGCAACCGCAACATAAGGAAGTGTCGCCGATGACAGATTGTAGGGTATCAAGAGTCCAAGAAGTATACCAAGAAGTCCTGCTGCTGCAAAAATCATTATTCGGTCACCTCCGGCTGAATTGTCTGGGCGTATTTAAAGCTGCCTGCCCCTGTATATTTTTTGATCATAAGCTTGTTGCTCTTTTTTATTGTAATATCAATGCCATAAAACCCTGCTTCATCAACAGCACCGCCTGGCATCCTCAAAGCGTTTTCAAGGGTATCCGGATTTCCGATAACCTTCACCTCAAATGGTGCCGCAAGTTTTGTATTGTTTATGCTGACAGTGGGGCCGGCACAACGAATTTCGCTGGTGGCTAAGATTCTTTCATCATTGATTGAAAGAGCCTCTGCCCCTGCTGCGCGAAGTTCATTGAGTATAGTCAAAAGATATGTGTCGTGTACAATTCCATATCCGTTGCTATAAAGCGCCGAATCTGCCTTTTGTCCTGAGCCATCTTTTATGACAACAATTATTCCGCTACCGGTAACATCAGTAAATCCCGCCATAGTTTCTGCACGGTTAAGCTCCTCTTTCAGAATTTTTGCCGCACCGCCACTCTCGGAAATCTGCTCCCTGTATTTCGCCAAGTCATTCTGAAGTTCTAAAACCTGCTGCAGCAAATCCTCATTTTTATCAAGCTCTGCCTTGTAATCCTGTTGAAGTGTTTCAACTCGGTTTGAAATCTGGCTTTCTACCGCATTGGTTTTTCTTACGCCTTTTATCTGCCAGGTTATTGCAAACACAAGGACAAACACCATTATTGCCATAGCAACCTGAAACTTTTGTTTTTTATTCCATTCCATTTTATTTTCCTCTTTATCAAAATTTATTGGACTGTATTTTCTGTGTTTTCTTCATTTTAGCTGACACCATTTTCGCCAGCAGCCTTTTCTTGTTCAGCTTCCTTAATCTTTGCGTCTTCAAGAGCCGCCTTTTCCTCAGGAGTTTCACGTCTTCCTACATAAAGCTTGTCCCCACGATAGTCAAGAAGCGCCTTTTCATACTCTGAGATGTTCTCATCAATTACTTTTTTTACAAATTTTAGTTTGTAATCTATATTTTCATAGCTTCCAAGCATCATATAAAGTCTGTTTTCGTAATCAAGATGTATATCTGAAAGGTCCGCAAGACTTATATAATTCAGTTTTTCCAAAAGTCC
>JAZROR010000068.1:0-15786 GCA_045648845.1 Clostridia bacterium | reverse complement strand
CCGCTTCCCACATAAGGAATTCCCGCAAGCTCGCAAAGTCCGGGGATTGTTCCGTCTTCACCATTCTTACCGTGAATAACCGGATAAACCACATCTATACTTATTTTTTCAAGACCGCCATATTTCATCACCAAAAGAGCCTTGTCGCATCTGTCTGGCGAAAGGATCGCCGGAACAGTCTTTTCGCTTTCCCATTTATGTTCGCGGATTTTCTGGACCTCGCCGTCATACAAAAGCCATCTTCCGTCGTCGGTGATGCCCACCGCAAAAACATTGTACTTTTGGCGGTCAATGTTGTCGAGCACAGCTGACGCTGAAACCTCGGACACACTATGTTCGGATGAAACTCCGCCAAACAATACGCAAACATTTTTCTTTTTCATAAAACATCTATCCTTTACAAATAATTTTAACTCAACATAGCTAAAAAATCAATATGTATAAAGCCGAAAATATATGTCAACACTTTCCTTTGAATCATTGTTTTTCTAAACAAAATCACGAAAGGATGAATTTTTTGCAGTATATAAACAAATCACGGCTTACTTTTCTCTTTATTTTACTTACTTTAATTTTTTCATTACTTATTACCTATGCACAGGGCACAGTTCAAAACATTTCAGACTCTGTTCTTCGTCTTCACATTGTGGCAAACAGCAATGCAAAAATTGACCAACAGTTAAAAATCGCTGTGCGTGACAAGGTTTTGAGTGAAACCTCACACCTTTTTCAAAACACTAACTCGGCAGATGAAGCGAAATCCCTTGCAAAAAAACACTCTGCTCTTATTCAAAAAACCGCCAGGGACGAAATCAAACGTCTTGGCTTTGACTACCCCGTAAGCGTCTTAGTTACCGAATGCGCTTTCCCCACAAAAGTCTATGGCGATATATCTCTTCCTTGCGGAAAATATAATGCCGTGAAAATTGAAATTGGAGAGGCACAAGGTAAAAACTGGTGGTGCGTTATGTATCCGCCGCTGTGCTTTACAGAAGGAACAGTTTCTGTTCCCGATGAAACAAAAGCAGAGCTGCGTAATACACTCTCTGAGGAAGAATTTAACCTCGTTACCAATACACAAAGCGGAACAATTCCCGTTGAAGTTCGATTCAAACTTGTTGAAATCTTTCAAAAGCTGATTAAAGTGGTAAATTTGCAATAGCATTGAGGGACATATTTCCCCTCACCCCTCTGCTATATTCATAAAAAGCTGCACAGCCAATCATAGCAGCATTGTCGGTGCAAAGTTTCATCGACGGGCAGGCAAACTCCATGCCCTTTGATTTTGCCAAATCCTCAACCTTTTCACGAAGTTCAGCATTTGCAGCAACACCCCCCGCAAGAGCAATTCTTTTCACACCGTATTTTTCTGTACATTCAACAAGGTGCTGAGAGAGGACATCCGTTACCGCCGCCTGAAATGACGCCGCAACATCCGCCTTATTTATGTCAAGTTCTTTTTGCTCAGCATTGTGAACATAGTTTATAACCGCTGTTTTCACACCGCTGAAGCTGAAATCAAACCCGTCTTTTCCCATATTTACCCTTGGAAATTTTATTGCATCAGGGTTTCCCTCTTTTGCGCATTTTTGGATTGCAGGACCGCCGGGATACCCCAGTCCCAAAACTCTTGAAACCTTGTCAAAGGCTTCCCCTGCTGCATCGTCGCTGGTTTTCGCAAGCACCTCATATTCGGTATAGCTTTTTACATAAACAATATGGCTATGTCCGCCCGATGCCACCAGGCAAATGAAGGGTGGTTTGAAATCAGGATTTTCAATATAATTCGCTGAAATATGACCCTTTATATGATGTACCGGAACAATAGGTTTTTTTGCCGCAAAGCTGAGGGCTTTGGCTGTTGACACCCCAACAAGAAGTGCCCCAACGAGTCCGGGGCCATAAGTCACCGCTATTGCATCAACATCATCAAGAGTCGTCTTAGCATCAAAGAGCGCTTTATCCACCACGCTGCTTATATTTTCAATATGCTTTCGGGATGCAACCTCCGGCACCACCCCGCCAAACTCCTTATGCAATTCAATCTGAGTGTTAATAACATTTGAAAGAACGTTCACGCCATCTTCAACCACAGCAGCTGCTGTTTCGTCACACGAACTTTCAATAGCAAGTATCTTCATTTTTCTCCTCCTCAAATTTTCTTTGCATAAGATATGCATCCTCACGATTTTCGTAGTAATTCTTTCTCATACCGCTCTGCACAAAACCTATTTTTTCATAAAGCTTTATTGCAGGGGTATTTGAAACCCTTACCTCAAGGTTTATTTCGGATATTCCTTCTTTTTTACAAAATTCAATCAGACACGAAATAAGGTTTTGGGCAATTCCTTGTCTTCTGTGGCTTTCAAGCACAGCCACATCAATAATATCCGCCGCCCCACAAATATTCCAAAGTCCTGCATAGCCAAGGACTTTTTCATTTTCCACCGCTACAAAGTAGGTGGCTATTTTGTTTTCAAATTCTTTCTGGAAAGTAGCCCTTGCAAAGCCGCTGTTAAAGCACTGTTCTTCAACGGTCACAAGCCCCTCAAGATGCTTTCTTTCCATAAGCACATATTCTATCATAATTTCATTCTTTCTATAAGGCCTTTAAGTTGCAGAGCACATTCTCGATAAACCTGGATGTCACCGCCATAAGGGTCAGCAATCTCACCCACATCGCCAACAAATTCTGTTATCGTCTGGACATTGTATTTGGCTGGAATACTCATTTTGTGGCCTTCTGTCATAGTTAAAACTATATCTGAATTTTCAAGCATTTCATATGTCAACTGTCTGGATTCGTGGTTTTTGATGTCTGCGCCAAGCACTGCCGCTGCAGAAATAGCATTTTCTGATGCCTTGCCGCCTGATGCAAAAAGCCCCGCCGATGCTGAAACTGCATTCTTCCCTGATATATTGAAGATACCCTCTGCCATTGGGCTTCTGCAAGTGTTCCCAGTGCAGACAAACAACACAGATTTAACCGTCTCCGCATTTATAATCCGAGCCGCCGCCGCTTTGTAAAGGCGATTTTTCACTGCCCGCCAAAGACCTTCATCCGAAATTTCTGGGGCATATATTTCTCTTGCACCCAATTCGTCACATTCACGAAGTATATCAAAAAGCCGATGTGCTGCGTCTTCCGGAGACTTCTCACTGCCAAAAGGCAAAACCTTTGCATCACCAAAATCGGAACTTGCCATTTCGTCAAAAATTACCGCCGCAACGGATGTAACAAAGCTTCTTCTCTTTATAAACTCTGCTCTTTTTTCATTTTCACCTTTTAAGATATAAACCTGACCTTTGGGGGAGTAGTGTTTATATTTCATACCCGGAGCTTTTGGTATATCATCTTTTTTGAGTTCACTTGATATAAGAACTTCGCCAAGTACTTCCTCAAGTTCCTCCCTTGAAACGCCACCCGGTCTCAAAATAGTTGGCACCTCGGCGGTCATATCAAGCACAGTGGATTCAACACCAACCTCACTGTCTTCGCCTTTGATAATCCCCGAAACCTTTCCGTTCATATCACAAAAAGCGTGAGAAAAAGATGTTGGACTTGGACGTCCCGAAACATTTGCACTAGGTGCTGCCACTGGCACACCGCATTCTTTTAGGAATACCCTCGCAGTTTCATCCTTTGGGATTCTGATGCCTACAGTGTCAAGCCCTGCTGACACTTCATTTGGTATGCAGTCTTTCTTTTTGAAAATCATAGTGAGGGGTCCGGGGCAAAACTTTTCTGCCAAAACCTTTGCCACTTCCGGAATATCCTTTGCAAACTTATTTGCATCCTCAAAGTCCGCAATATGTACAATCAGCGGATTGTCAGAGGGTCTTCCTTTCGCCGCAAAAATCTTTTTCACAGCCGAAGAATCAAGGGCATTCGCACCAAGCCCATAAACCGTTTCAGTAGGGAAAACCACAGTCTCGCCTTTTTGGATAAGCTCCGCCGCCACCTTTAACTCTTCAGTTTTATTTTCAAAAATCCTTGTTTCCAAATGTAACATCTCCAAAAATGATTAGTTTCCCCATCCTGAGGGTGAGGGAAGCTAAGGAACACATGCCCGCAGGGTTTTTAATTTAAAGCGAGTAAATTTTCTGTCAGCGAAGAGCAGAAGCGGAGTGAATACTTGGTGTATTCCCAAGCATTTTGCCGCACGATGACTGGAAATTTGCCGGTTTAAATCATATGAGAATTAGTTTCCCTCACCCTGTAATTTCAATTTCTCACTCTGGTCTGTGGTGATAAGTGCATCGATTATTTCATCTATATCACCGTTCATAATAGCCTCAATCTTGTAAAGTGTAAGACCAATTCTGTGGTCTGAAACCCTTCCCTGAGGGAAGTTGTATGTTCTTATTCTTTCGCTTCGGTCTCCTGTTCCAACCTGACTCTTTCTGTCTGCGGCGATTGCCTCCTGCTGTTTCTGGAGCTCTGCCTCATAGAGTCTTGAACGAAGAACCTTCATTGCTTTGTCCTTGTTCTTGTGCTGCGAACGTTCATCCTGACACTCAACAATAACACCTGTCGGGATATGTGTTATGCGGATAGCAGATTCTGTCTTGTTGACGTGCTGACCACCTGCACCGCTGGCACGGTAGGTATCAATCTGGAGGTCAGCGGGGTTGATTTCAAAGTCAACCTCTTCTGCCTCGGGAAGAACAGCAACAGTAACAGTTGATGTATGAATTCTGCCCTGAGATTCGGTTTCAGGAACACGCTGAACACGGTGAACACCGCTTTCGTACTTGAGACGGCTATATGCGCCTTGTCCCTCAATCATAAATGAAACTTCCTTTATGCCGCCGATGCCGATTTCACTGAGGTTCATAACCTCTGTCTTCCATCTTTTGCTTTCAGCATACATTGAATACATACGATAAAGGTCAGCCGCAAAAAGTGCCGCTTCATCACCGCCTGCACCGCCTCGGATTTCCACAATAACGTTTTTGTCATCGTTGGGGTCCTTGGGAAGAAGCAAAATTTTTAGTTCCTCTTCAATGCGACCGATGTTTTCCTTTGCCAAAGAAATTTCCTCCTGAAGCATTTCTTTGAACTCCTTGTCGGTTTCGGGGTCATCAAGCATAACCTTTGCATCTTCAATGGTGTTCATATTTGTTTTGTATTCTTTATACTTTTCAACGATTGGCGTCATATCAGAATGCTCCTTGCAGAGCTTTCTCCAGTTGTCCATATCCGCCATAACAGCAGGGTCACTGATTTTTGCCGCTAATTCTTCGTGCTGCTGTTCTATAAAAGATAATTTATCAAACATAATAGCCTTCCTTTCTGCCTCTATTTCTCAATCTCGCCACGCGAAAGGGCTGTGAGATATGCATTTATAAACCCGTCAAGGTCGCCATCCATAACAGCACCGGTGTTTCCCGTTTCAAAATTTGTTCTGTGGTCCTTCACCATACTGTAAGGATGGAAAACATATGAGCGAATCTGACTTCCCCAGCCGATTTCCATCTGAACTCCCTTGAGGTCCTCTATTCTTTCTTTCTGCTCACGCTCAGCAATTTCAGCAAGCTTTGATTTCAACATTTTCATCGCCATATCACGGTTCTTATGCTGTGAACGTTCGTTCTGGCAGGTAACCACAACCCCTGTTGGAATATGTGTTATACGGATTGCCGACTCTGTCTTGTTGACGTGCTGACCGCCCGCACCGCTGGCACGATAGGTGTCAACCTTCAAATCGTCAGGGCTTATGTTGATTTCAATGTCATCATCAATTTCAGGCATTACATCAAGAGATGCAAAAGACGTATGGCGTCTGCCAGATGAATCAAAGGGTGAAATTCGCACCAAGCGGTGAACACCCTTTTCGCACTTGGCATAGCCGTATGCATTGACGCCCTCAATCCTGAAAGTTACGCTCTTGATACCCGCTTCTTCGCCGTCAAGGAAATCAATAGTTTCGGTTTTGAAACCTCGGCGTTCTGCCCACCTCGTAAACATACGATAAAGCATTTCGCACCAATCCTGAGCCTCTGTTCCGCCGGCACCGGCGTGGAGTGTCAATATTGCATTGTTTCCATCATACTTTCCGGAAAGCAGTGTTTCAAGTTTCATTGCACCGAGGTTTTTAGAAAGTTCCGAAAAGCCTGTCTTTACCTCATCAAGAACACTTATGTCTTCTTCCTCAATGGCAAGAGCCACCAAAGTTGTGAGGTCATCCCAAGCAGAATAAAGTGCTTCGTATCGCTCAATCTTGTTTTTGAGTCCTTTTATCCTTTGCATAACCTTGCCTGCATTTTCCATATCGCTGTAAAAATCAGGCTCCATAGTTTTTGCATCAAGTTCACTTATTTCTTCCATAGTTTTTTCTATGTTAAAGTGAATCCCTCAAATCTGTAATATCATTTTTCATTCCGTCAAGCTGAAGCTTGTATTCATCAAACTCTATCACATTTTCACATCCTTTAAAAAAATTTTTTATTGCCTAATTATTCTCCTTGTCAAGACAGCAATGCTTATACTTTTTGCCGCTACCACAAGGACACGGATCATTTCTTCCCACCTTTTCGTTCTTCACAACCGGTTTCTTTTCAACAGTTCCGTCACCGCCGTGATTTGCAGCCATTGGTTTTGCAACCTGAGTTCTTTCGATTTTTGATTCTAAAACTATGTGGAAGAGCTGTCTCACTGTTTCTTCTTTGATGACAGCAATCATCTCTTCAAACATATCCATAGCTTCAAACTTATATTCAATAACCGGGTCACGCTGTGCATAGGCACGGAGGTTTATGCCCTGACGAAGCTGTTCCATAGCATCGATGTGATCCATCCATTTTGCATCAACTGTGCGAAGAAGAATTATGCGTTCAATCTCACGGATTCTGTCACCGAACATTTCTTCCTTTTCGGCATATTTTTTGAGCACCTTTTCCATCATCATTTGGGCAAATGACTCGGTTGTCATGCGGTCAATGTCGTATGGGTCAAAGCTCAGTTCTCCCACATCAAACCTGCCAAACACTTCGGTAAGGCGAGCCCTGATGCCATCCCAGTTCCAATCCTCTGCGTGTGGGCACTCTGCAGCACCGGTGGTTGCAATTTCCGCAAGGACACTTCGCATCATTTTCACAATGGACTCTCTTATGTCCTCGCCGTCAAGAACCTCGTTCCTTTGAGTATAAATCATTTCACGTTGCTGATTATTTACATCGTCATAATTTAAAACGTGCTTTCTTATATCAAAGTTTCTGCCTTCAACTCTGCCCTGTGCCACCTCAATGGCATTTGAAAACATACGGCTGTCGATTGCCTGAGTTTCGTCAAAGCCTGCAATTTCAAGGATACGGTTTATACGTTCTGCCGCGAAAAGTCTCAAAAGGTCATCCTCAAGAGACAGGAAAAATCTTGACTTTCCTGCATCTCCCTGACGTCCTGCACGACCACGAAGCTGATTATCAATTCTTCGGCTTTCGTGACGTTCTGTTCCAATTATATAAAGACCACCTGCTTCTAAAACCTCTTTTTGTTCAGGCTCAATTTCAGCTTTATATTTGTTATTAAGTTCAGAGAACGTACGTCTTGCCTCGATAATTTCCTGGTCATCGGTTTCGGCAAATCCTGTAGCCTGAACAATCATTTCGGGAGAAAAACCCATATTCGCCATTTCGCGTTTAGCAAGAAATTCCGCATTTCCGCCGAGAATAATATCGGTACCACGACCTGCCATATTTGTTGCGATTGTAACAGCACCACGCTTGCCTGCCTGAGCAATTATCTCTGCCTCTTTTTCGTGTAGCTTGGCATTTAACACATTGTGCTTAATACCCCTTTTTTTAAGCATAGCACTGAGCTTTTCAGATTTATCAATAGACACTGTGCCAATGAGCACAGGTTGGCCCTTGCTGTGAGCTGCTACAACTTCTTCAATAACCGCATTATATTTGGCATTTTCGGTCTTGTACATAATGTCGGGAAGGTCAACCCTCTGCATAGGACGATTAGTGGGAATTTCCACAACGTCAAGACCATAGATATCACGGAATTCCATTTCTTCTGTAAGTGCCGTACCAGTCATACCCGAAAGCTTGTCATAAAGTCTAAAGAAGTTCTGGAATGTGATTGTTGCAAGAGTTTTGCTCTCATTCTCGACCTTAACTCCCTCTTTTGCTTCTATCGCCTGATGAAGCCCGTCGCTGTAACGTCTTCCGAACATTAAACGTCCTGTAAACTCATCAACAATTATAACCTGACCGTCTTTCACAACATATTCGCGGTCACGTTTCATAACGCCGTTAGCTTTTATTGCCTGATTGATATGATGTGAGATGGTAGCGTTTTCAGGGTCGGTAAGATTTTCAATTCCAAAAGCCGACTCCGCCTTCCTCACTCCCTCAGGGGTAAGGATTGCAGTTTTTGCCTTTTCATCAACAACATAATCAACATCGCTGTAAACTTCTTCTGCCTCTTCCTTGCTGTCGGTTTCAACAACTGTGCGGTATTTGAGAGTTTTAGCAAAATGATTTGCACTGTCATAAAGAGCTGTTGATTTGTCGCCCACGCCTGATATAATCAGCGGAGTTCTCGCTTCGTCAACCAGAATGCTGTCCACCTCGTCAACGATTGCAAAGCTGTGTCCACGCTGAACACGGTGCTCTTTGTAAATAACCATATTATCACGAAGATAGTCAAAGCCCATCTCGTTGTTTGTTCCGTAAGTGATGTCCGCAGCATATGCCGCCTTTCTTTGTTCGTTATCTTTTTCATGAATAATAAGTCCAACGCTGAGACCAAGGAAATTGTAAAGTTTTCCCATCCACTCGCTGTCACGCTTTGCAAGGTAGTCATTGACAGTGACAATATGCACGCCCTTTCCCGTAAGAGCATTGAGGTATGCCGGAAGTGTGGCAACCAAAGTTTTTCCCTCACCGGTTTTCATTTCCGAAATTCTTCCCTGATGAAGAACAATTCCGCCGATAATCTGCACTCTGAAATGTTTCATTCCAAGAACACGCCAGGACGCCTCACGGCAAACCGCAAAAGCTTCGGGCAAAATATCATCGAGAGTCTCTCCCTCAGCGAGCCGTTTCTTAAACACACTTGTCATTTCACGAAGCTCGCCATCGGATTTTTTCTTCATTTCATTTTCAAGTTCCATTACCTTGTCAGCAATGGGATATATTCTTTTCAGTTCACGTTCACTGTACGTGCCGATAAACCTTTCTATAAGTCCCTTTATACTCATTATCAGACCTCCGCGTCCAACTTATATTTTTATAGGAATACAATCTATTTCAGTATACCACACTTTCTCAAAATACACAAGTGTTCTTTCATAAATCTTTGCCAATATTTTGGAATATATTTCATTTTTTTGCCTATAATACTACTAAGACTAAAAAGACGAAAGGGTAATTTTATGTTTTCAGCAATTTCCAGTAACATTTCTTTAGGTTTAAACAAAATCACAATACCCAAAAAACGTATTCCTGACCCAAAAGAAAAGCAGCGTGATGCTCTTCGGTCAAGCATTGAACATACAAAAATGAATCTCGCATATGCCATCGAAAATTTCAACAACGTCACAGAACCAAAACTGGTAGATTTTTACATTTATCGCATACAATCGGAGCAAACAAGGTTTGAACAGCTTCTTTCAGAATACAAAGCCCTTGAGGATATCGATTGACCTTTAAACTTTTTTGGGGGAAACCGGAATTTTTTTAAAAAAAGGCTTGCATTTTATTAAAAGGTGTGCTACAATAAGTAATCGTTGGCAGCGACATTACTTTTGCTGCGGTATGCGCCAGTAGCTCAGCTGGATAGAGTGACTGGCTACGAACCAGTAGGTCAGGGGTTCGAGTCCCTTCTGGCGCACCAAACTCCCGTACATTTGTTTCGGGAGTTTATTTTTTTAGAATTTTTGCCCCACCCAGCGGCAGATTGGAGTAAATTATGTATACAATCAAAAAAAATGGTTGTCCCGACACCTCAACCATCACCCTGACAGACTATATAAACACAAACGGATATTATCCAAAAGTCGAGTTTAATGTATGCTACAGTGAGAATGGTTTTCACGTAAGTTTCGTAGCATATGAGAAAAACCCCAAAGCCACCACCACCGAACATTTTGGTCCGGTTCACCTTGACAGTTGCCTTGAATGGTTTGTCTTTTTTGACCCAAATCACAGCAATAGATATTTCAATTTTGAAGTTAATCCAAGCGGAGCTATGAACGTCTCTTTCCGCAAAGACAGATATGACAAGATTGCTCTCACCGAAGAAGACATCGAAATGCTTGGCATCAAAACCGAAATTTTTGATGACTACTGGACTGCAGACTATACTGTTACCTTTGAATTTATAAAAAAATACATACCTGATTATAAGTTCAAAAAAGGAATGACCCTCCCCTCAAATGTTTACAAATGCGGAGACGAAACCGAGTTTCCCCACTGGGGCTGTTGGTGTATGGTTGATAGGGAAAAGCCTGACTTCCATAAGCCCGAATATTTCGGCACAATGGTTATTGAATAGTCTTTCAAGACGGCAGGTACTTACTGCCGTCTTTTTTGTTACACTTTTGTAAATATTTTTTTATTTACTTTGACTTGTATTTTTGCTATACTTATACCATCAACATTTTTAGGATGTGTATATTAATGAAAACAAAAAAACTCACAAAAATTTTATATAGTGCGATTCTTTCGGCAAGCATTGTTTTATCTCCTCTCGGGAGTCTTGCCTCAACTTTGGGAAGCACAAAAATTGATGGCTATTCAGTAAAAATAGGTCAGGGGCTCCATTTCACCCACAATCTGTTTTTCAGCGACCAATCGGGTGTAGGCAAGCAAAGTGAAAACTATATAACATATACCCCAAACGATGTTGTTTTCCCCACCATCACTTATGGTGATACGCTTTATGGTGGAAACACGCTGTCAAACCAGATTTCACTTTTTGAAAAAGAGGGCAAGGACGTTCTGGCAGGGGCAAATGCTGATTATTTTTCACTCCAGACTCTTGTTCCTATGAGCAATGCAATAGTTGACGGAAAAATCCTCACAAAAGACGCCTCGGGGCAGGACGGCATTGGAATTTTGCCTGACGGAACTGCATTTATTTCGTATTTCTATCTCAATTCCGTTTTGCAAAAAGCAGACGGCAGTGAACTTAACATCTACAATATAAATAAATACCGCCAACCATATTCTGCATATATAATGACCTCGGAATTTTCAAGCGAGACACGAAACACCACAGAGGGAATTGATGTAATCCTAAACCCCATAGATGGCGAAATGAAGCTTGGAACAAAGCTTACTGCAGTTGTGGAATCAATCAGCGAAAATTCCTCTTCCATTCCCATACCAAAGGGGAAGTTAGTTCTTACCGTTGACAAAAAAGCTCCTGAAGAATTTTTAAGCCCAATCGCTTCTCTCATCGAGGGTGAAACCGTAACAATAAATTTCAGCGTCAGCGGTGATAAACGCTGGAACGATGTTGCCTGCGGCATGGGAAGCATTGGTGGACGTCTTCTCATAGATGGTGAGGTAAACCCAAACCTCACAGCAGGTGCCGCACCAAGAACGGCTATTGGAATAACAAAGAACGGTGAAATTATTCTTTACACCATTGACGGACGTCAAAGTGGTCACAGCTATGGTGTTCAGTTGAAAACATTGGCAAAGCGGATGAAAGAACTTGGCTGCGTGGAAGCCCTCAACCTTGACGGCGGTGGTTCAACCGCAATTTCAGCACAACTACCTGGAAACGAAACAGCAAGTCTTATGAACAAACCGTCCGACGGAAGTGAACGCAAGCTTTCAACCCACATTATTTTCACCAATTCAGCAGAAAAAACCGGCGTACTTGAAAATATTCACATTTATCCCCTGACAAATTATGTTTTAACGGGGGCAAGCACAAAGCTGACCTTGAAAGCTACGGACTCCGGTTTCTATCCCGTTGACGTGCCAAAAAATATAACTTTCAGCGTTCAGGACGGAAAAAACAGTACCATCACAAAAGATGGGGTGTTCAGCGCAAAAGATAGCGGCACAGTCACCGTCTATGCAGAAAGCGGCGATGTGACGTCATCCACATCTATAGTGTGTCTTGCTACCCCTACTGATATAAAAATCAAGGACAAAAACAGCGGAAAGTATATAACCACACTAAACCTCGACCCCGGCGATACTATTTCACTTACCGCAGAAGCATATGGCGGATATAACCGTCTCATTGCAAAAGATGAAAACTTCACTTGGAAAGCAGACGCGAATATTGGCAGCATAAGCGAAAACTTTGTATTCACCGCATCAGATAACTATGGTGAAACAGGAAATATAACCATTTCTGCAGGCGACAAAACAGTGTTTATCCCCGTAGCTCTCACCCCCGCCGATGCAAATGACCCGAAATCTTACCCGATTATTGATACAGCCTCTATCGGTGAAACTTTTATGGGCAAAATTTCATGCGAATATAACATCCCAACTACCGCTGACGGCATTTTGGTTCGTGCAGACGGCAAGGAAATATCCTTTTCCTACAACGCTGAAACAGGAGAGTTTACCGCCCAAATACCAGCAGGTGTTAAAAAAGTTACCGTTATTGTATCAAACATCTTTGGATATACCTCTTTCAAAACCTTTGATATGTTCAAAGCATCATATCCAGCCGGAGCGTTTTCAGACACTGCAGGTCATTGGGCAGACGACATTTTGAGGTATATGAAAACCCAAAAGATTATAAACGGCGAAATGGTGGGCGATGAACTTCGTTTCAATCCCCAAAAGGCCATGACACGCTCTGAATTTGCGGTTATGGTGACAAACTATCTGAGGGTTGACAAGACAAAATATCAGGACGTGGTTCTTCCATATTCCGACCTTGACACCATTCCGTTTTGGGCACTGGACAGTTTCAAAGTTCTCTATGAGCTTGGTATTTTGAAAGGCAGATATGTAAGCGACACCGAAAGCTGTGCTGACCCCCTTTCATCAATCAGCCGTGCTGAAGCCGCAACAATCGTTGCAAGAACTCTGCCCTCCGGTTTCTTCAAGAGCGAAATCACCGCCACCGACAAAGAGGACATTCCCGCATGGGCTATGGATGGAATTCTTACGCTTACAAACATCGGTGCAATGAGGGGCTATGAAGACCAAAGTTTCAAACCCCTTAATCCGCTTACAAAGGCAGAGGCTGCCAAGATTTTATACTCCGCAATGTAAGTGTTGACAAACCATGCTTTTTGAGTTATAATATACGAAAGATAATTCCGGTAGGTAAGGCTACCACAGGGATACGGATTGCTGCCGCGACATGGTGGAGACACCACAAGATGGTTGAACAGGCAATATCGAAAACAAGGTATCGTCTAATGCAATTTCATCGCCCTGCGAAGCTAAAGCTTGAACGGTGACATCGTTTTCTTTGGGTATATTTTTCCCTGTGTCATTGTTCTTTGCTTTGACACAGGGATTTTATTTTAAAAAATATTTTGAAATGGGAGGTTTTTTTGTATGTTTGAAGAAATTTTGACACTGATTGAAAATAAGGAATTTGTTAAGCTGCGAAATACCCTCTCTGAAATGAACGCTCCTGATATTGCACTGATGTATGACGAGCTTCCCGAAGAACACGTACTCAGGCTTTTTCGTCTTCTTCCAAAAGAGCTTGCAGCCGATACCTTTGTAGAAATGGATGCAGATACTCAAGAACATCTCTTAAAATGTTTCAGCGATAAGGAACTTCGTGACGTCCTTGACGAAATGTATGTGGATGACACCGTTGATATTATAGAAGAAATGCCTGCAAACGTGGTTAAGCGAATTTTGAGACAATCAGACCCTCAAACAAGGTCCGAAATAAACAAAATTCTCAACTATCCTAAAGACAGTGCAGGAAGCATTATGACCATTGAGTATGTAGACCTCAAGACCAACATGACCGTGACCGAGGCATTTGACCGTATCCGCGCAACGGGTGTTGACAAAGAAACCATTTACACCTGCTATGTAACCGACAAGAACAGGCATCTTCTTGGATACACCACCGTCAAAGATTTGCTGCTTTGCAATAATTGCAAAGAAATCGGTGAAATGATGGAAACAAACGTGATTTTTGTTGATACCTTTGAGGATAAGGAAAATGTTGCTAATCTTTTCCGCAAATACGACCTTCTGGCTATGCCGGTGGTTGACAAAGAAACCCGACTTGTTGGAATTATCACCTTTGACGATGTAATCGACGTTATCCAAGAAGAACACACCGAAGATATAGAAAAGATGGCGGCTATCTTGCCATCAGAAAAACCCTACCTCAAAACTTCAGTATGGGACACTTTCAAAAACAGAATCCCCTGGCTCTTGCTCCTTATGATTTCTTCCACTTTTACAGGAAAAATTATAAGTTCCTTTGAAAGTATGCTTTCAGTATGCGTTGTACTCACTGCCTTTATCCCAATGCTCATGGGTACCGGCGGAAACTCAGGCGGTCAGGCATCTGTTACCATTATCCGCAGTCTTTCACTTAACGACATAGATATGAAAGACATTTTCAAGGTTTTGCGCAAGGAACTTTTTACATCTATTCTTTGCGGCACAGCTCTTGCTGTTGTGAATTTCGGAAAAATGCTGCTTGTTGACTATGGCGATATTTTTGCTTCAGGTCAGGACCCTGTTGTTATTTCACTCATTGTTTCTCTGACTCTTCTTGTCACTGTAATTTGTGCAAAGCTTGTGGGGTGCAGTCTGCCGATTTTAGTAAAAAGGCTTGGCTTTGACCCGGCAGTGACAGCAAGTCCTTTTGTTACAACAATAGTTGATGCAATTTCACTTCTCATCTATTTTGAAATTGCAATGAGCTTTTTACCCATGTAACTTTTTATCAAAATTTAAAAGGCAAAGAACAAAAGTTCTTTGCCTTTTTTGTTATATCATTCCACCATCAACATTTAAGACCTGACCTGTTATATAATCAGCTTCTCCTGATGCCAAAAACCAAACAGCATTTGCCACATCTTCGGACTTTCCAATTCTTCCAAGGGGGACATCCTTACAGAAATCCTCGATATCTCCTTTTGACAAATGTCCGTTCATATCGGTATCAATAAGCCCTGGTGCAACGCAGTTTACATTTATTCCTGATGGGCCAAGCTCTTTCGCAAGTGCCTTTGTAAACCCAACAACAGCCGCTTTTGCCGCAGAATACACAGTTTCACACGAGCCGCCACAAATCCCCCAAATTGATGAAATATTTATTATCTTTCCTGTCTTTTTTCTCACCATCTGTGGAATAACCGCTTTTGTGCAATTCATCAGCCCAAAAACATCTACATCAAAAACTTTCTTCATATCACATTCTGTAACATCAGTGAAAAGACCTTGAGGAAGAGCAATTCCTGCATTGTTCACCAAAACATCAATGTCACCGAAAGTACTATTTACCTCCTCAACCATTTTTAAAACCGCATCCCTGTCTGCCACATCTGTGCAAAAGATTTCAACGTTTGCACCTTTTTCAAGCAGTTGGCTTTTCAATATTTCTGCCTCGTCCTTACTTTTGTTATAGTTTATCGCAACGCTCATGCCCATATCCGCAAACTTTTCAGCAATAGCACGACCAATCCCCCGTGCTCCACCGGTAATCAAAACTGTTTTCATCTTTTGTCACCTTTCTTTTGTACTTTTTTCAAGATTTCAAGATACTCATTTTCCCGTTTTCCATAATGCAGTTCTCCTCGCCTTAGACATTTTTCAAAATGCAAAAGAGCAAGGGTTGTATATGAAACTAAAGTTTTCTCAGTATTT
>JAZROR010000067.1:0-2084 GCA_045648845.1 Clostridia bacterium | reverse complement strand
AGCAATTCCGGTAAGACCCCCTGTTATGTGTGCAGGCTGTCCCCACAGAGGAACTTTTTATGTTCTCAAAAAACTTGGACTTGTGGTTTCGGGTGACATCGGTTGTTATACTCTTGGCGCAACACCGCCACTTCAGTCTGTTGATACAACAATCTGTATGGGTGCATCAGTAAGTGCAGCTCACGGTATGGCAAAGGCACAAGGCAGTGAATTCAACAAAAAGTTGGTTTCTGTTATTGGTGATTCAACCTTTATGCATTCAGGAATAACAGGGCTTATTGATATTGTTTACAACAAGGGAAACAATACAGTAATTATCCTTGATAACTCAATAACAGGTATGACAGGTCATCAGGAAAACCCCACAACCGGACGTACAATCCGTGGCGAAGCTACAAAGCAGGTTGACCTTGTGGCGCTTTGCAAAGCGTGTGGCATTGACCACATAACTGTTTGTGACCCCTTTGATATAAAGGAATTTGAAAAAGTGGTAAAAACAGAGGTTGAACGTGAGGAACCGTCAGTAATCATCGCTCAGCGTCCTTGTGCACTTCTTAAAACTGTTAAATACAGCGGAATGTGCAAAATCACTGACAAGTGTAAGAACTGCAAAATGTGTATGAAGCTTGGATGTCCTGCTATCACACTGAAAGATGACAAGGTTGTTATTGACAGCACACAGTGTAACGGCTGCGGACTTTGTATAAACGTATGTCCCTTTGGGGCTATTGAAAAGGAGGAAAACTGATATGACAAAAAACATAATGATTGTTGGTGTTGGCGGTCAGGGAACACTCCTTGCAAGCAGAATACTTGGGAATACAGTTATCAACGAGGGCTATGACGTAAAGGTTTCCGAAGT
This sequence comes from Clostridia bacterium, assembly GCA_045648845.1. Lineage (GTDB taxonomy): Bacteria > Bacillota > Clostridia > Monoglobales > Monoglobaceae > SIG440. The sequence continues at coordinate 1,222 of JAZROR010000067.1, read as the reverse complement.
TCACGGAATGAGCCAGCGTGGCGGAAGTGTTGTGACTTACGTAAAATACGGTGAAAAGGTTTATTCGCCAATAGTTGACAGAGGCGAGGCGGATATTATTCTTGCTTTTGAACTGCTTGAGGCATACAGGGCACTTCCTTATCTCAAAAAGGGCGGCAAAATGATTGTGAATAATCAGCAGATTGACCCGATGCCCGTTATTACCGGTGCGGCAAAATATCCTGAAAATATTGCGGAAAAGCTTGGAACTGCAGTAGATACAACTGTTGTTGACGCTCTTTCTGCGGCAAAGGAAGCTGGAAATATGAAAGCTGTCAATGTGGTTTTAATTGGTGTTATGGCGAAAATGACAGACATACCTTATGAAAAGTGGGTTGAAACAATAAAAACAACTGTTCCGGAGAAATTTTTGGATGTAAATCTTAAGGCTTTTGAAACAGGATATAATCTTTAATAAAAGAGGCGAATAGAAATGAAGTATTGGCAGGAAGAATTTGAAACTATGCCACGTGACCAAATCAAAAAGGATCAGAGCGAAAAGCTTAAGTGGCAGGTTGAAAGAATGTATGAAAAGGTTGAACTTTTCAGAAAAAGAATGGATGAAGCGGGTCTTAAACCTGAAGATATCAGCGGTGTTGAAGATTTACACAAGCTTCCGTTTTCATACAAGCAGGATTTGAGGGATTATTATCCTTATGGCCTTTTTGCTGTACCTATGAAAGATATAAGACGTGTTCACGCATCATCAGGAACAACCGGCAAGCAAATAGTAGTTGGTTATACGGAAAATGACCTCAGTATGTGGGCTGATTGTTTTGCAAGAATGCTTATTGCAACCGGTGCGGATGAAAACTCTTTCGTTCACGTAGGCTATGGACTTGGCCTTTTTACAGGCGGCTTTGGTGCTCATGACGGTGCCGTAAGAATAGGTGCAACAGCTATCCCGATTTCTGCTGGTAACACCCAAAGACAAATCCAGACTATGATTGATTTTGGCTCGACTGTTCTTTGTTGTACTCCGTCTTATGCCATGTATCTTGGCGAAACTATTGAAGAAATGGGTGTTAAGGACCAACTTAAGCTGAAAGCAGGAATCTTTGGCGCAGAACCATGGACCGAGGAGATGCGTGCGCAAATTGAGGAAAAATTGGGACTTAAAGCTTATGATATTTATGGACTTTCTGAAATAAGTCGGAGGCCAAGCGGTCTTAGGAAGACAATA
>JAZROR010000066.1:0-4812 GCA_045648845.1 Clostridia bacterium | reverse complement strand
TTGAAGAAGCGGTAGAAATCATTCAGGCAAAGGCAGGAATTGAGGACGGAACTGTTGAATTTTTGCTTTGCTACAAATATGGTGAAGAGCTTATCCTAAAGCTTGCCGAGGCTATGGCATAACCTTTTGGGATTTCCCCTATATTCATTGACAGAAAATTTTTGGTATTGTATAATGTGAAAGAGATTTTCTGAAATGAAAGGGGTGGATGCCTGATGGAAAAGTTTGAGGGAATGGTTGAGGGGATTATATACGAAAACCAGACAAACGGCTATACAGTTTGTGATGCGTCATGTGGCGGACACCTTTATACGCTGACGGGATATATGCCGGGACTTTCCGAGGGCGAAAAAATAATCGCCATAGGCGAATGGAAAAACCACCCCGAATACGGCCAGCAATTCAGCGTAAGTGAATTTGAAAGGGTTATGCCCAAAACCGAGAACGAAATCGAACTTTATCTTGGCTCCGGGATACTTCCCCACGTAGGCAGAAGCACAGCACGAAAAATGGTTGAGCTTTTTGGCAAGGATGCCCTTGAAATAATCGAAAATGAGCCTCAACGGCTTACCGAAATAAAAGGGATTTCAAAGGCAAAGGCGGAAGAAATCCACAAGCGTTATGTTGAGCAAATCGGCATTAAAAATATTGTGGTTTTCTTTCAGCAGTTCGGTGTGTCCCCAAACCTTGCGGTGAAAGCCTATCGCACCTTTGGTCAGGGGGTTGTGAGGATTGCGGGAGAAAACCCCTTTGCTCTCAGCGGAATTGATGGGTTCACTTTCAAAATCTGTGACCGCATCCGTGAGGAAATGAAGCTCCCGCCCACATTTGAACCAAGAATTTGTGCAGGGGTGGTGAGCACCCTTTTAAATGCTGCATATTTAAGCGGTCATACCTATCTTCCAAAAGGTCAGCTTGTGGCACAGACCAAGGCTGTTCTCGAAATTGATGCCACGGCCGTTGAGGATGCCGTGTCAAAGCTTTGCCTTGAGGGAACATTAAAAACCGTAAGTTATGAGGAATTTGACGCGGTTTACCTTGATATGTTTTATGATGCAGAGAAAGGCGTCGCAACAAGGCTAAAAGAAATGAGCTCACTTATTTTTGAAATCAACGGACGTGAGATGGAAGAAAAAATTGAAAAGGCAGAGCATGAGCTGGAGATGGTGCTTGCCCCCGAGCAAAAGGATGCGGTTTTCACCGCCTTCGAAAACTCGGCCATGGTAATTACGGGTGGCCCAGGTACAGGAAAAACCACTATAATAAAAGCGATTATAAACATAATGAAGCATCAGGGTAAAAAGGTGATGCTTGCAGCCCCAACGGGACGTGCTGCAAAAAGAATGTCCGAGCTTTCGGGAGTGGAGGCAAAAACCATCCACCGACTTCTTGAAAATCTGCCCTCCGAGGGCGGACGTGTGTGCTTTGCGAGAAATGAGAAAAACAAGCTTGATTGCGATGCGGTGATTGTTGACGAAATGTCGATGGTGGATATTCTTCTTATGCACAGTTTACTTCTTGCGTTACCAGTTGGTGCAAGGCTCATTATGGTGGGTGACTGTGACCAGCTTCCAGCTGTCGGTGCGGGGAATGTTCTTCGGGATATTATTGACAGCGAATGCCTTGCTTGTGTGAAGCTTACCGAGATTTTCAGGCAGGCGAAGCAAAGTATGATAGTGGTGAATGCCCATCGTATAAACAGCGGGCAGATGCCTTATATCAATAACCCAGAAGACGATTTCTTTTTGGTGAAATGCGGTGACGCAGAGGGTGTTGGTGAGATAATCGCTGACCTTTGCGAAAGAAGAATTCCAAGTGCCTATGGTGTTGACAAAGTTTCTGATATTCAGGTGCTGACACCTACACGGAAAACGGCAATCGGTGTCCAGAGCCTAAACGAAATTTTGCAAAGACGCTTAAATCCCAAGAAGGACAGAATAAGCGAAAAGACTGTTGGGGGATGTACATTCCGCATCGGCGACAAGGTTATGCAGAACAAAAACAACTATAATCTCAGCTGGACAAGGCTTTCAGACGGCGAAAAGGGTGAAGGAATCTTCAATGGTGATGTGGGTTTTGTGTCGGATATAAATGTCCCAAGACAGACAATGTCGGTGATTTTTGATGACAAAAAGGTGGTATATGACTTTTTGGATTTGACTGAAATTGAGCTTGCCTATGCTCTCACAGTTCACAAAAGTCAGGGCAGTGAATTCGACGTGGTGATAATGCCCGTTTTTGACACCCACAGACTTTTAACCACAAGAAACCTTTTGTATACAGCGGTGACCCGTGCGAAAAAACTGGTTGTTCTTGTGGGCAAGGAGGAAATTCTTTCCCAGTTTGTGAAGAACGACAATGTCCAGATGCGATATTCGGGTCTTCGTGAAAAGCTTATAATAAGATAAAAAATTAGCACGCAACCCTTTTGGTTTGCGTGCTTTTGCGTAGTCGTGCAAAGCGTAATTGGAAAATTTTAAAAAATAAGGCTTTATTTTGGAGAAAAAAAGTGCACGACCTGAGCCGTGCACGAAAAATGCAGGACTCAATGCGCTAACAAATCCAAATAACAAACACATGCTACCCTGGACGAGCCTGCATTTTTTCCCTTGGGGAAAAAACATGGGCAACCATGTGCTTTGTTATTAAGTTGTGGATTTGTTAGCCTACTTAATATATCACATTTTTGAAAAAATGTCAATATACTATCTGTAAAAATTTGTAAATTTTTACAGATAGTCCTGAACGTGCTGTCTCAGTCTTTCTTCGAGGTTTATAATTCTCTTTGCCAAGTCCTGTGCTTCTTCCGATGCTGATTCATACTGGTTGAGGTATCGGCTCAGGGACTTTATGCCCATATCACAGCCATCGGTTATAACGCTTGCAATTTTTTTGTCCGAGTCTTCCATGGCAATAACCATATTTATTTTCATCCAGGACATACCTTTTGCGACGATGTTTGGCTCTTTCCCCTCCTCACCGCATTTGTCAAGATATTTGTGGGTTTCGCTGCCAAGTGCCTGATGCTCTTCCTTTGATTCAATGAGGATTTGTTTGAATTTTTCGTCCGAAACCTTGTCTAAGACCTCATCTATTGAGCATACGCCCATTTTGAGTCCAGCGTTACATTGCTTCAAAAGCTCTATTGTGTCGTGATTTATCATATTTTTCTTCCTTTCTGTGTTTTTGTTAATGGTATTTTACCCAAAATCTAAAAAAATATATATTTTTTTGTCTTTTAGGACATACTGTGAAAAACAACTTTTTTCAGGAGGAAATTTTTTATGAAAGACTACATTTCTATTGAGGGAATTTGTGCCAGAGAAATACTTGATTCAAGAGGAAACCCAACGCTTGAGGCTGAGGTTTACACCGAGGGCGGATTTGTGGGACGTGCCGCTGTTCCATCGGGTGCATCCACGGGAGCTTTTGAAGCGTATGAGCTTCGTGACGGCGACAGTGAAAGGTATATGGGTCAGGGAGTCCTTAAAGCTGTCAAAAATGTGAACGAGGAAATCTCGGATGCACTTCTCGGATACAATGTTCTTGACCAGATTCATATTGACAAAACATTGATTGCTCTTGACGGAACAAAGAACAAATCTCGGCTTGGTGCAAATGCCTGCCTTGCGGTGTCACTTGCCTGTGCAAAAGCGGCGGCGTCAGCTCTTGGACAAAGTCTTTATAACTATATAGGCGGTGTGAATGCAAGGGTACTTCCTGTTCCTATGATGAATATAATAAACGGCGGAAAGCACGCGGACAACTCCATCAGCTGTCAGGAATTTATGATTATGCCAGTCGGGGCAAAGTCATTCCGTGAGGCACTCAGGTGGTGCGCAGAGGTCTTTCATACCTTAAAAAAAATTCTGAAAGAAAAAGGTTATTCCACAGCGGTGGGTGACGAGGGCGGTTTTGCACCAAACCTTGAAAATGACGAAGAAGCAGTGAAGATAATTGTGGAGGCTGTTGAACGTGCGGGATTTAAAACCTATGATGATTTTATGATTGCCCTTGATCCTGCTTCCACCGAGATGTATGAGGAGGCGAAAAAGAGGAATGAAGACGGAAAGTATTATCTGTGGAAGACAGACCGACTTCTCACTCGTGAAGAAATGGTGGAGATGTGGGCTGACTGGTCGGTGAAATATCCCATAATTTCAATCGAAGACGGTATGGCAGAAGAAGACTGGGAGGGCTGGGATATGCTCACCCGCAGGCTTAGCGACAAGGTGCAGCTTGTGGGTGATGACCTTTTTGTTACCAACAGCGAGCGTCTCAAAAAAGGTATCAGCCTTTCTGTTGCGAACTCAATTCTCATAAAGGTGAACCAGATAGGAACTCTCACCGAAACCATCGAAGCAATCGAGCTTGCAAATCGGTCGGGGTATACGGCGGTCACATCACACAGAAGCGGCGAAACCGAGGACACCACCATTGCAGACATTGCCGTTGCAATGAATTCGGGACAGATAAAAACGGGTGCTCCCTCACGTACCGACAGAACGGCAAAGTATAACAGACTCCTCCGAATAGAAGAAGAACTGGGCGAAAGTGCAATCTACTTGGGAAAGGATGCATATTTCAACCTGAAATAAGAAATTAACCCCCAAAGCGTTTGCTTTGGGGATTTTCTTTGACTTCGAACAAATTTACAAAAATTTCCATTTATATGGCATTTCGACAATTATCTCAGGGTGGGCTTTGTATAATGAGGGAAAACAGAGGCACGATGGAGTTACAAAGGAGGAAGAAAAATGGCGGAATTGGAAATTTCAAGGTATAATGTACCGAAAAATGAGAAAATAACAA
>JAZROR010000065.1:0-4374 GCA_045648845.1 Clostridia bacterium | reverse complement strand
AACAAAGGGCAAGAAAAATGTATCCATATAAGGGAGGAAGAGAGAGGGTTTCTTTTGCCAAAGCTCCGCAGGCGGACATCATAACAAAAAAACCGCAGAACATAAAGGCGAGCATAAAGAAATTTACGAGAGGAGAAAAGCACCCTGAAAGCTGGGAAACAAGCCCTTTGAAATCAGGAATGGATTTTCGGGCAGAAAAGTCAAGAATCATATATGCAACCGCGCCAAAGCTTATGGTTGCAATGGCAATTCCCGTATAATCATTTTGAGTGGGAATGCAGAAATATTCAAAAATTTCTCTTCCCGAAGCAAAGCCTGCCCCGATTACAAGACCGATAAAAACAAATGAAATGGCAAAATTTTTTTTCATAAAGCCTCCGTTTGTGGTGAAAAACTCTGTTTTCTACTATATATAGTGGGGATGAGGACATAAAATTACTTTAAGAAAAAAATGTGAAAAAAATCATTGACAAGGCATCCTATTTGTGATATTATAGTTCTACCTCTGAAAAGGGGCTTTATTTGTGTTGTGAAAAAACGTAAGTCAAGACAGCACGAAATTAAATTCGAAAAGCTGTTTTTGGCTTCGAGGTTTTGTATTATACGGAAAGGGTGAAAAAAATGAGAGTAAAAATCACATTGGCTTGCACAGAGTGCAAACAGAGAAACTATGACACTATGAAGAACAAGAAGAACGATCCTGACAGACTTGAAATGAACAAGTACTGCAGATTCTGCAAGAAGCACACACTTCATAAGGAAACAAAGTAAATTTTCGAAAGTAAGAGGTAAATTGAAATGGATAAGAAGCCTAATTTATTCGTAAGAATAAAAGATTGGTTTATTGATATGAAGGCTGAATTCAAAAGAGTTGTGTGGCCATCATTTTCAAAAGTTAAAAAGAACACTCTGACAGTTATTCTTTTTGTTCTGGCTGTCGGCATTGTTATCTGGCTTTTGGACTGGCTGTTCGGCTTGGGAATGGCTTTGTTAATCAACAGATAACCAAAGAGAAGGGAGCGTCGCTCAGTTATGTCTAATGAGGCAAAATGGTATGTTGCTCACACCTACTCAGGTTATGAAAACAAGGTAAAAGCCGATATTGAAAAAACCATCGAAAATCGAAATATGCAGGATATAATTCAAGAAGTCTGCGTTCCGATGGAAGAGGTTGTTGAAATCAAGGACGACAAAAAGAAAACCGTTATGCGCAAAATTTTCCCCGGTTATGTCATTGTGAAAATGATTATGACCGACGAAAGCTGGTATATTGTCAGAAACTGCCGCGGTGTTACTGGTTTTGTCGGCCCCGGCTCAAAACCTGTTCCCCTTACCGATGAGGAAATTGCAAACATCGGGCTTGAAAAGAAGACTGTTAATATCGGATTCAATGTCGGTGACAATATCCGTGTTAAATACGGTCCCCTTGAAGGCTTTGTTGGAGTTATTACCGCAATCGTTATGGACAAACAGAAAATAAAAGCCACAATTTCAATGTTTGGCAGAGATACCGACGTTGAGCTTGAGTTCAATCAGGTAGAAGCATTAAGTTAGTTACCCACACGGCTTATGCCGTATTTATATATCCGAAAGTTCTTCGGATAGTGGGAGGGACGGAAAAAAGTTTCCGCACCCGATATTACCACGTTTGTGAAAGGGAGGTGTCATAGAAATGGCGCAAAAAATTACAGGTTACATCAAATTACAGATTGAGGCAGGAAAGGCTACACCGGCTCCTCCGGTTGGTCCCGCACTTGGTCAGCACGGTGTGAACATCATGGACTTCTGTAAACAGTTCAACGAAAAAACAGCTAAGGATGCAGGTCTCGTTATCCCTGTTGTTATCACTGTTTATCAGGACAGATCATTCTCGTTCATCACCAAAACTCCGCCTGCTGCAGTTCTTATCAAAAAGGCTTGCAAAATTCAGAGCGGAAGCGGTGTGCCCAACAAGACAAAGGTTGCTCAGCTTTCAAAGGCAGACCTTCAGGCTATCGCTGAACAGAAAATGCCTGACCTTAACGCAGCATCAGTTGAAGCTGCTATGTCAATGATTGCAGGTACAGCACGTTCTATGGGTGTTACTGTAGAAGACTAATTCTTTCGGGATTAGTCAATCGAAATCACGTGGGAGGAATATGTTAAAGGCATATTCTGCGGAACCACAATAGGAGGAAATTTTAAAATGAAGAAAGGTAAGAAATATCAAGACAGCGTTAAGCTTATTGAAAAAGGCAAGCTCTATGACACAGCTGAAGCTTTGGAACTTGTTTGCCAGACAGCAAAAGCTAAGTTTGACGAAACTGTTGAGATACACGTAAAACTTGGTGTTGACTCTCGTCACGCTGACCAGCAGGTTAGAGGTGCGGTTGTTCTTCCCAACGGTACAGGTAAAGATGTTAAGGTTCTTGTTTTTGCCCGTGAAGGCAAAGCTGACGAAGCAAAGGCTGCAGGTGCAGACTTTGTTGGTGCTGAGGACCTTGTTCAGAAAATCCAGTCTGAAAACTGGTTCGACTTTGATGTTGTTGTTGCAACCCCTGATATGATGGGTGTTGTCGGCAGAATAGGTAAGGTTCTTGGTCCTAAAGGTCTTATGCCAAGCCCAAAAGCAGGTACAGTTACACCTGATGTAACACGTGCTGTTGCTGATATCAAGTCAGGTAAGATTGAATACAGACTTGACAAAACAAACATCATTCACTGCCCCTTGGGCAAAGCATCTTTCGGAAAAGATAAGCTCGTTGAAAACTTCAACGCTCTTATGAGTGCTATTGTTAAGGCTAAACCGGCAGCAGCAAAAGGTCAGTACCTTAAGTCTGTTACCGTTGCATCAACAATGGGCCCTGGTATCAAAATCAATTCCAGCAAAATTGATGCTTAATTTTTAAAAAAGTTATTGACAAAAGGTATTTTTTGTGATAAAATACCTGTGTTAATGAAATGAATTCCGCAGACAGCAGGTGGCACCGTGCCGTAAGTCCTGCCGAGGATTTTATCAAATTACAAATTTTGGTTTGTTGTTTGCATAACCCTCACTGTCTGTGAGGGTTTTTGTTTTGTTTCAAAATCAAAGAAGTGGTTGGGGAGTCCCTGATGCATTTCTTTCAAGCAGTTACATTTCGAAAGGAGGAAACAAAATGCCAAGTGAAAAAGTTTTAGAGAGCAAAAAAGCCGTTGTTGCGGCATTGATTGAAAGACTGAAAGACGCTCAGGCAGGTGTTATCGCTGACTACCGCGGTCTCACTGTTGCTCAGGATACAGAGCTTCGTGCAAAACTCAGAGAAGCAGGTGTTGAATACACAATCGTAAAGAACACCCTCACACGTTTTGCAGCAAACGAAGTTGGTCTTGATGCACTTGACCCTGTTCTTCACGGTCCTACTGCTCTTGCTACAAGCAGCACTGATGTTGTTGCTCCTGCAAAGGTTTTGGTTGAGTTTGCAAAGGCAAACGAACAGCTTGAAATCAAAGCGGGTTTTGTTGACGGCAAGGTTATCGACGCAAATGAGGTTAAGATTTATGCAAGTATTCCAAGCAAGGAAGTTCTCATTTCAAAGATGATGGGAAGCTTGCAGGCACCTATCGGAAGCCTCGTAAGAACTCTGGATGCTATCGCAAAACAGATGGAATCAGCAGAGTAATTATTTTAGAAACATTTAAAATCGGGAAAGTTAATTCCCAAATATAATTTATGGAGGATAAAAAAATGGCTGATATAGCAAAAATGATTGAAGATATCAAAACACTTACACTTGTAGAAATTAACGATTTGGTAAAGGCTCTTGAAGAAGAGTTCGGCGTTAGTGCTGCTGCTCCTGTTATGGTTGCTGGCGGCGCTGCTGCTGACGGTGCTGCTGCAGGCGCTGAGAAGTCAGAATTTGACGTAGTTCTCGCATCTGCTGGTGCTGAAAAGATTAAGGTTATCAAGGCTGTTCGTGAAATCACAGGTCTTGGCCTTGCTGAAGCAAAAGCTGCTGTTGATGGAGCTCCCACAACACTTAAGGAAGCTGTTTCTAAGGAAGACGCTGAAAAGTTCAAGGCTCAGCTCGAAGAAGTTGGCGCAACTGTTGAACTCAAATAATTGTAACTGCAATTTAAGAAAAGACCCGCGTGCAGCGGCTCTTTTTTTGTATAACGAAAACCACGCTAAGCCCTGCGTGGTTCTATAGAGGTTAACCGATGAACAAAAATGAAATCATATAAAATCAGAGAAAGAGCGTTATACAGTTCAAATGAGCAATTTAGCAGAAAGTTTTAATGAGGAAAGCCTCCCTTGTGTAAAGGGAGGTGGGTTTGCGTAGCAAACTCGGAGGGATTGTAAATATGAAAGTAAAAATATTTTCAAAAGTATAAACAGAAAAAGACAATCCCTCA
>JAZROR010000064.1:0-10163 GCA_045648845.1 Clostridia bacterium | reverse complement strand
TTTTTCTGTATGCAGTGTCTCAAATGTATTTACAGCTATTGTAAACATCTGCATAACAGTATCACGCATTTTTGTAATTCCGCTAAGCGCATGCTCTGAGAATGAAATTTTTCTGTTTATCATTTCAACACCAATTTCGTTGAAATTCTCAGCATGGTCACCAATACGTTCAAGGTCATTCAAAACATGGAAATACGAACCAATAATTTTTTCATCGCTTCCCTCAACTGCGGCGGATAGCTTAATTAAAAATCCCGTTAACGCACTATTTGTAAAGTCAATGATTCTTTCATTTTCACAAATTAAATCATTATAATCCGCAGACCCTGTTTTCATCGCTGTAAAGCTCAGACGGGTATTCTCCTCTGCCAGAGAAATCATATAACCAATTTCTTTTTTAACTTGCATAAGTGCAATAGGTGGCGTAGAAATAAGTCTTTCATCCACATATTTAAGAGATAGCTCCTCTTTTGTTTCTTTCTTCTCTTTGATTATTGCACATGAATAATCAACAAGCTGTTTTACAAATGGAAGCAGCATACAAGTGGTGGTTGTATTAAAGATAACATGGAACAGGGAAACTCTCATTTGGAGAGACATTGGGTCATTACCAGGAAATACTGATACCAAAAATTTCACCACCGGTTCTCTGAACAACCAGATAATTGCAGAAAACAATATTGTTCCTGCCACGTTAAATGTAAAGTGAATCAGGGCAACTCTTTTAGAGTTAGCATTTGCACCAACAGATGCAAGAAGCGCTGTTACACATGTACCGATGTTTGCGCCAAGAACAATAAACAGTGCAAGATCAAGTGGAAGCACTCCTGCGCCAACCATTGTAATAACAACACCAGTAGCAGCGGAAGAACTCTGTATGAGTGCAGTAAAGATAACACCAACCAAAATCAAAAGAAGGGGAAAATCTATCATTTTGAATATTTCGGTGAACATGCTTTCAACGAGAGGATTTCCAAACGCCTGTTCACTGCTCATAATATTGAGACCTACAAATATCAATCCCAATCCTGAGCAAAGGCTGCCAGCAATCTTAATTTTTTCCTTTTGAGCAAATCCCATCATTACGCCTGCAAAAGCAAGAATGTACATTGCCATATCAAAATAGTCATTTTTAAGAGCAACAAGAACACCTGTGATAGTTGTTCCGATATTTGCACCCATAATAATAGGTGTGGCCTGCATAAGCGTCATAACTCCTGCATTAACAAGACCTATAACCATTACCGAAGTTGCTGACGAACTCTGAATAATCGCTGTCACACCTGCACCGATACCAACACCTGAAAATCTATTATTGCTTATTCTTTCAAGCAAACGTTTCATTCCTATGCCGGCACTTTTTTCAAGAGCATCTCCCATAAAATTCATTCCGACAATGAAAACACCTACACCTGCCAACAACCAAATCAAACTCTGTACTAACTGCATAATTTCTTGTGATGATAACATATTTATACTCCTTTTCTTCGTATGCTCCCAGTCTTTTGCCCCTTATGCCATTTGGGATTATATCTATTTTACAAATCTATTCATTTAATATAATTCATATTATTTATGCCAACAGCATTATATCATCAATCTTAATAAAAATCAACAAATTTTCTGAAAATCACTGAACAACACAAAAAAGTTTCACCAATGACAAATACCACCCTCGCAGGTGGTATCGTGGTTGGTGGATCTTCAGGGACTCGAACCCCGGACCAACCGGTTATGAGCCGGTTGCTCTAACCAACTGAGCTAAAGATCCTTATTCAGTTTTGCAACAAAAGTTATTATACAGCAAAACCACCTGTTTGTCAAGATAAAATTTGTATTTTATTATTTAAACAGGCAGCTTTGCAGAAAACAAACATTACTACTCAATAAGAGTCATCTCAGGTCTATAAAAGAAATCAAAAAGAATTACCAAATCGTCAGTTTCCATATATTCATATATAGGATTTTTAAACTCCCGAGCCTTTGCTCCATTAAATCTCCTATAAACATCATATGTGTTCTGAGCTTCCGCAACATAATCAAAACTGCTGTCTTTGAGATATTCTTTCATGCTGTCAACCACCATTGTGCCGACTTTTATTACGTCTTTATCCTGATACATCGGAATAATCGTCTTTTCCATACATTCAATAATGGCCTTGAGACGTTTTGCGAGTTCTTCTTGCGCCATATTTTCAAGGTCAATGGGCTCAAAAACCATTTCAAAATCCACTTCAACTATGCATTTTTCAAGAGCTACGCAAACCTCTTCCCGAGTAATGGGCTCTGTTCCACGAAATTTCCCGCCATCTTCAAGAACAAACAAATAATTAGAAACGAGCTTTTCCACGCTATCCCTTGCCCAATCCGAAACCGCATCGGTTATCGTAGGCTTATAGTAGGTTTCAGATGGTTTCAAAATTGCGTCAAGCATCACACACACCTGTTCTCGGCTCACCGTTTCATTGGGCGCAAATCTGCCGTCTCCCATACCCTTGATATACCCTGCATTCACCGCTGCCATAACCTCTTTAAAGAACCAATCGGATTCTGATACATCATTAAATATATTCTCCGCCACAACAGAATATCCATACATTCTGTTAATAATTGTAACAAATTCTGCTCGGGTAAGAGTCGCCTCTGGCCTAAACGTTCCATCTTCAAAGCCCTGAATATAACCACTTTGTCTCATTTTGGAAATAGCCTTTCCTGTATCCGTTGTGCTGTCAACATCGGAAAAAGCTCCCACAGAAACTGACACAATAAAGACCACCAGCAAAAAGCTGATAAAAATACGCATATATCGGTTTTTCACATCGTTCTCCCCTTTTGACTATTCCTCCAAAAGTTTTATATAATAGGCTTTCTTGAGGTTCTTCTCATTTTTATAAGCTTCGCGGATTGTATTGATTATTGAGGTATCGCCATTAAGCTTTTCAATATCAGCTTTCAGCTCTGAAAGAATCTTCTCTACTTTAGCATCACACTGATTAAGAAGACCCATAGCCGTACTCATATACTTCGTTACGAGTTCTTTTTTTCCTATGAGATTTCTCTTTTCTTTCGGCAAACCAAGATAGTCCTTTTTCACTTTACCTTCAAGCTGACCAAGCTGCCCAAGATAGTATGCTTTTAAGCTATATAATTCAATGGCACGCTTTCCTACCAACTTGTCAATTTCCGTCTGAGACGCCTGAGACGCCACATCTTTTGGCACTGCCTCATATTTTTTAGCGAGTATCGACACCGCTTCCTCAACAGATAATTCACCCTTAATAAGCTTCTTTTCTTCTTCTGCAGTGAGGTCACTTATCACAGAGGGATATTGCTTTTGGACCTCTTCTTCAAAGGCCTTTTTGCTGCTGTCTATTTCCATAGCAATGCTTTCGCTGGAGGATCTTGAGGTTTTTAAAAGAACCATTATGTTTTCATGTTGCCATATCCCTAAAACTACTATCGCAACAAACAGGATTATAACAATTAAAAGTGCAATCTTTTTAAATATTTTCATTTTTCAGCACCAAGCTATCTTTCTAAAATGTTGTCATTTTGTTTATAAGCTTTTCGCCCCAATAGGCAAAGGCATCAATTCCTGCGTCGCCCAACTTCTTGTAAATCTCATCAAATCCTACTCTCAGCTGAGGAGGTCTTGACTCGGTATTGTGGGCATCGGTTCCCAAAAAATTCACAAGGCCTTTTTTCACCAGATTAAGTGCTTTTCTCCGTGTCTTTACAGAAATTAAAAAGCTTGTATTCATTTGTATCAAAGCATGGGCATCTTTAAGCCTGTTAACCGTTTCCACGTCTGATTGTTTTTGAAAGTCCAGATATCTTTCCACATGGGCAATTATAGGAGTAATTCCTTTTGCTGTATAGAGCTTTTCAAGGGTTACATATGTATATTTGTTCCATTCATCAAACGGCATTTCAACAAGCATATAATTTGTGCCGCTTATACACAAGTTCTCTACACTTCCCATAGAATAAAGTTCAGGAAAAAACTGCACTTCTGCTCCCAAGGCAATTCCTGGACGCTTTGTATCCCCAAGGCCTGATATAAGTTTTTCTTTACATAGCTCTCTTTTTTCAAGGAACTCTTCCACACTGGTTTCGCCAATATAAAAGTGGGGAGTTGCAACAATAGCTTCAACGCCCTGTTCCCAAAAACTATCCAGCATTTTTTTGCTTTCCTGGACACTCCTGCTACCGTCATCCATTTCAGGAAGAATATGGCTGTGTATGTCTATCATATTCCGACCCCTTTCTTTTTCAAATTGGCAAAAAGGCTGTGCGCTCAATAAAGCCACAGCCTTTGTTTTTATTCATCCTTGTCGCTTTTTCGGCTGTTATAGTTGGCCAAAACCACTATATCCACCATAAGTATATGAACCATATGTCCCGCCACGACTGCGTCTTGATTTTTTGCGGCCGTTAGCTGCATAGGTATTTTGATATTTTCTCTTACTTTGATTTTTGTATTCACCGTTAGGACCAAAGACAACACCATTGAGCACGAATCCCAGAACCTTTGCCCCTGCAAATTTAATCTGGTTAAGGGCATAACGAATGGCTTCTTTGTCCGTAGAATTCTGAAGAGCAATCATAACAATACCATGCACATATTTGGAAACCACAATGGTATCAATAACAAGATTTATGGGTGGCGTATCAAAGAAAATATAATCAAATTCTTTTTCCAGTTTTTCCAAAAGCTTGCCCATGTTGTCAGAGCTCAAAAGCTCTACTGGATTGGGAGGAATGTTTCCTGCCGTGATGTAACTGAGATTATTATATATCGATTTATGAACGATATCTTCGCTGGAATTAAGGCCAACCAAATAGTTACTAAGACCAGGCGCATTTTTCACATCAAGAAGTCTGGCAAGATTTGGACGGCGAAGGTCACAGTCAATAATCAAAACCTTGGCATCCATTTCAGCAAAAGTGATTGCCAGATTCAAGCAGTTCGTACTCTTACCTTCTGATGCAAGAGCACTGGTGATGATGATTTTTTTACAATCAGCAGACGGCAAAGAGAAAATAAGGTTTGTTCTGAGAGCCTTATAAGCCTCCCGCACGTGGAAGGTAGATTTGTTGTTCAAAATCTTTTCTCTTATATCTTCATAGTTCCGAGCCATACGTTTGGTCTGTTTTTTTCTGAGACGGACGCTTGGAAGTTGTCTGAATTTTTGAAACCAGTTCATTTCGGGTTGTGTCTGAACGATTTCTTGTTTTTTATTTTCCTCCATTTTCCCTACCCGCCTTTCTGGTATATTCGTACTCTTTGGTATATCGTCTGTATGAATAATATCCCGAACGTTTTGTTTGCTGAGAATTTGTTATATCGGGAATAACGCCCAAAATAGGGTACTTGAACCACTGTTCCAAAGTCTCTTCGTTTTTGATTCTCATATCAAAAACTTCCCTAAGCACGACAAACAAACAGCTGAGGAAGAGTCCTATAAGCAAGCCCAAAATCATATTTTTCTGAATATTCGGAGAAACTCTTTCGCCGATTACTGCATAATCAACAACTTTAACAGAGCTGGCTTCAACAAAGTCTTTAATAACTTCAGGTGCCACCTCAGCAATTATGTTTGCAATTATAAAGGTATGTTCAGGGTCTGTATCCCTTACACTTACTTCAAAAATTTCAGTATTGTCAACCGAGTTTGCAGTGATTTTTCCTCTGAGTGCATCCGAAGAATACTCCGTCAATCCCTCCTCAACCAATCTTGCACAAACACGGTTAAGTACAGTATCGGTTTTCACAATTACAACATATGTATTAACAAGCATCTGTGACGCTGTAATATCACTGCTCAAAATTTTGTCATTATTGTCTGCTTTTTCATTGTTAACATAAATAGATACTGATGACTCATAAATGGGAACAACCATTGTTTCGCTGTATACGAACGCAAGTATACCCGCAATCAAAGTTACCGCAATAATTGTACCGATATGCTTAAATAAGGTCTCGGCCAACCGTTTTAAACTTAGCTCTTCAAATTGTTCCATAACTGCTCCTTACCTGATATTTGGATTTGTAATAATTATATCAAAACATTATTTTTTTGTCAACAAAAGCGTGGCTGTTTAAAAAGGGTAGTTTTGTAAAATTATGCTTTTTTTTGACAAACATCGCTTTTGTTTTTTCCAATTATTTTCAGCAGGTATCCTACCCCTGCAAGGACCAAAACACCTACCAACATCCCGATAAGAGTGTCTTTCAATCCGCCGTCTATGTCAGGGAATATAATCAAAATAAAAATTATTGTGTAAAAGAAAACCGTAGCCGCTTTGCCGTACCAGTTGGAATGTACAACAATTTTTTTTATGTAAAGAATGCTTCCCGTGATAATCATTGTAAGTTCCTTGAGAAGAACGAAGACAATGAGCCACCAGGGCACTACACCGATGACAGCAAGGCATACCACCGCCGTAATTTGCATAAGCTTGTCTACCAATGGGTCATATACGCTTCCCACATCGGTAATCATATTGTATTTCCGAGCAATCCATCCATCCACAATATCTGTTGCTCCGGAAAGCAAAAAAAGTGATACCGAAAGAAATACACTTTTTTCATGCAATATTGAATATGCAAAAAAAGGAATAATTATAAGTCGGAATGTGGTTAAAATATTTGGTATCATCCGCTGTTCCCCCACAAAAATTCAATTATTTTGTTTTTCGTCATTGCTTAACCCATACAAAATCTATTATACGTTAATTTTGAAAATAAATCAAGCTAAATATGAAAATTTTACAAAAATATCCTCTCTCGAAAAGGGAATTCTGTCTACCATTTTCTAAGTTTTACAAAAAAAATTGCCCTATGAAAGACGCAGAGCGTTTTACACCATGGAGTGCGTGAGAAAATTGGCACAAAAAAGTCGGAACAAGTTGCGCTTGTTC
Source organism: Clostridia bacterium (assembly GCA_045648845.1). Lineage (GTDB taxonomy): Bacteria > Bacillota > Clostridia > Monoglobales > Monoglobaceae > SIG440. Next base: position 3,239 of record JAZROR010000064.1, on the reverse strand, counting down.
CGATGTGGAAGAGCCGAATGGTTCAGATGCACTCTAATTTTTGTTTTTCTTTGCTGTATTTATTGATGAAATAAGCATACGTTTTATTTCTTCTGCAAGATTAACCATATTATCATAATCATATTCAAACAGTTTAGTATTTCTTAAAAGTGTAAGCCAATATATGCTTTCGCTTACCTCTTTTAGAGAAATATGTAATTTTGCGATAAAGTCAGGTTTGCTATTACCATAAATAGCCTCGTTGATATTCGCACCGACACTTGTTGCGCTTCTCAGAAGTTGCTTAGCAATGGTTGTATCTTTTTAGATTTCACATATTCCTCATAAAATAAAACACTTTGCGTTGCAAATTCTAATGATTTATTTAACAGTGGACTTTCCATATGTTTTCGCCTCAAGTTAAGTATATCATAACTTTACATATAATTCAATGTTTTGCGTAGCAAAACTACCTTTTCTCTTCTCTATTCTCTCTTATCTATTCTCTGGAAACGACAATTTTTAGTGAAGAGTGAGGAGAGAAAAGTGAAAAGATAAGAGTACAAAAAGAAACGACAACCTATCATTCGATAAATTGTCGTTTCTTTTTGGTATGCCCGATGCGATTCGAACGCACGCCGTAGCGTTAAGGCGATATGCCGGTGGCATATCGGTAGCGTAGGATTGGTATTTGCGAGAGCAAATGCCAGATGAAAGAAAAACGCAGAGCGTTTTACACCATGGAGTGCGTTTGAAATTAGTCATAAAATAAGCAATCCTCGCGAAAGGATTGCCTTTTTGGTATGCCCGATGCGATTCGAACGCACGACCTTCAGAGTCGGAGTCTGACACTCTATCCAGCTGAGCTACGGGCACATATTGAATTTGCGGGGCAGATAATCTGCCCCGCAGTTGTTTTAAAAATTTTCCAAAGCATCCTCAAGCCAGAAAAATCCAATATCAAAAGCCTTATAAAGTCCGTCACGTTCCGCTTGCTTTATAAGCATTGAGTTTTCTTCCTTGTTGGTGCGAAGCTCAATAACTACCTTCTTGGAAATATCCAAATCTCCAAGCTTTTCAGAATCAGCTACACGGAAAACCACCATATATTTTTCACCGGGATTTCCATAATATATTTCGTTTCCTCGTCTAAGGAGCATTTTTCCTTTATAGGTCAAAACCTCTTCTTTCTTTTTTGAAGGCATCAAAAGCCCTCCTTTCAATTACTTATATATATTTTCCTCTCTGTCAGGACCAACACCAATAGAAGAAATCTTTACATCACAAAGCTCCTCTATGCGTCTTATATAATTCTGACAAGCCTTTGGCAATTTCTCAAATTCACGGATGTTTGAAATATCTTCATCCCAGCCATCCATCTCCTCATAAATCGGCTCGCATTTTGCAAGTTCCTCGAGGGTAGGCGGAAAATCATATGTGATTTCTCCATCCTTTTTGTAGGCTGTACAGATTTTAAGCTTTCCAAGACCGCCGAGGGGGTCAATTTTGTTAAGAACAAGTGAGGTAAGGCCATTTACACGAACTGCATAACGCACAATCACCGCATCAAACCAGCCACAACGTCTTGAACGACCGGTAACAGTACCGAATTCGTGGCCCTTTTCACGAATTGTTTCGCCAATTTCATCCTCAAGCTCGGTTGGGAAAGGACCGTTGCCCACACGGGTGGTATATCCCTTGGCAATACCGATACATTCATCAATCATAGTGGGTCCAATTCCGCTGCCCACACAAACACCGCCTGAAATGGGGTGCGATGATGTAACATAGGGATATGTTCCCAAATCTATATCAAGGAGTGTTCCCTGAGCGCCCTCAAACAATACATTCTTGCCATCCTTTATTGCCTTATAAAGAATCGGGGTGGTGTCAACCACATATTTCTTAAGTCTTTCAGCATATTCGCTGTATTCAGCAATCACTTTTTCAGCATCAAGAGGTTCTCCGCCATAAACAAGTGTCATTATCTTGTTTTTGATTTCAAGGTTTTCACGAACCTTGCCTGCAAACTTTTCTTTGTCAATCATATCACAGATACGAATGCCGCTGCGTTCAGCTTTGTCCATATAGCAAGGACCAATTCCGTTTTTGGTGGTGCCGATACCTGCCTTGCCGCGAGCCGCCTCTGAAAGTCCGTCAAGCTCACGGTGATAAGGCATAATGATATGCGCTCTTGCATCAATTTTGAGATTGTCAGTGCTGATGCCGCGGCTGTTAAGGTCATCAATTTCGCCAAGCAAAACCTTGGGGTCAACAACAACACCGTTTGCTATTATACAAAGAGTATCAGGGTTTAAAATTCCCGAAGGCATAAGCCTGAGCTTGTATACCTGACCATTTGCCTCAATGGTGTGACCTGCATTGTTGCCTCCCTGAGTTCTGACAACAACGTTTGCCTCGCTTGCAAGAATGTCAATGGTCTTGCCCTTTCCTTCATCGCCCCATTGTGTGCCTACTACTATCTTTGTTGACATTTTAAAAAACCTCCTAAAAGCACAAAACTGCTTATATCAAATTCCGGTGGTTTGATTTTTCAAAATCAAACCCGTCATATTGTCAGCCAATCAAAAAGCCATAATCCACGACTTTAAAACTAACATACATATCATATCAAATTTTCCCCGAAAAATCAATAGACATTTAGCAATTTAATAAAAAAAGCAAAAGAAAAAGCAGAGCCGAAGCTCTGCTTTTCATTTTTAAATTGATAATTTGAATTACCAGTTGTATGGTCCATCAGTAGCATAACTGCGCATTGCAGCATATTTTTTACCTTCAATCTCGCCTGTCAAAGCATCGAGATTTGCGTCTGGATCCAATGTGTTAACATAAATTACAGCACTTGCTGTAATTACGTCTTCAACATCAAACACGGTTAATTCAACTATCGGGCTTTCATAAAACTTTTTCATTCTAAAAATCCACCTTTCTGGTTAATTCAACCGTTAATTACTGTTCGTATTCGAAGTAAGGAGTAGCAATGATTGTATCGCCAACCATTGTGTCGTAAGGTACTCCCAATCCCAATGCTTCAAACACAAACTCACCACTAATTTCTATAGCTTCGAAAGTTTTTTCAACCTCAATAGCTGTAGCGCCTTCTGCATTACTTATGAAGCTGATACCACACTTAACGAGCATGCCGTCTGTAGGCATTGTAACCTTAGCATAAGCAACGTTCTGATATACTGTACCATCTTCAGCAACGTATTCTCTTTCAACAGGAACAGTTATAACTT
>JAZROR010000063.1:0-5006 GCA_045648845.1 Clostridia bacterium | reverse complement strand
ATGTGTTCAAGAATACTTTCATCATATACAGCTTCATATTGCTTCTTTATATATGAAATAATTCCCTCAATCTCTTCGTCTGACAAGAAGTTGCCCTGAATTCTTATGGGCTTTACAGCGCCTCTTGGAGCATAGAGCATGTCACCCTTTCCAAGAAGCTTTTCAGCGCCCATGCTATCGAGAATGGTACGGCTGTCCACCTGAGAGGATACTGCAAAAGAAATTCTTGACGGAACATTGGCTTTGATTACACCGGTGATAACATCAACCGATGGTCTCTGGGTTGCAATAACCAGATACATTCCGGCAGCTCTTGCAAGGGCAGCTAAGCTATTTATGGCATCCTCCACCTCGTTTTTAGCAGCAAGCATAAGGTCAGCAAGTTCATCAATTATTATAACAATCTCAGGAAGCGTATTCTCGGGCGTACCCATTTCCTCCATAAGTTCATTATAACCCATGAGGTTTCTCACTTTGCTATCTTTCATCAGCTGATAACGGTTTTTCATTTCAGCAACCGCCCAGTTAAGCGCACCCGCAGCGTGCTTGGGGTCAGTAACAACAGGAATAAGAAGATGTGGAATTCCGTTATAAACTCCAAGCTCAACCATTTTGGGGTCAATCATTATCATTTTGACCTCATTGGGCTTTGCCTTATACAAAATACTTGTAATAAGCGAATTTATGCAAACACTCTTACCCGAACCGGTAGCACCTGCAATCAAGATGTGAGGGAAGTTCGCAATGTCCGCCACAACACAATTTCCTGCAATGTCCTTACCCAGAGCAAAAGCCGTCTTCGACTTAAACTCACGGAACTTTTCGCTGTCAATAACCTCACGAATAGGCACAGGGCTCGGCGTTTCATTTGGGATTTCAATGCCTATGGCAGATTTCCCGGGGATAGGCGCTTCAATACGCACACCGGATGCCGCAAGGCTCAACGCAATATCGTCCGCAAGGTTTGTAATTTTTGAAACCTTTATGCCAAACCCCGGTTGAAGCTCAAATCTTGTAACAGACGGACCCTGAGTAATATTTATAATTTTCGCATCAACCTTGAAGCTTGCCAAAGTCTCAAGAAGCCTGTTTGCTTTATCCTCAAGCTCATGCTTTATCTCGGCACGGCTCTTTGTTTTGGGCTTTGGTTTTTCAAGAAGCGAAACCGACGGGAGCTTATAATTTATAAGCTTTGTCGCCTCAATATTTTCTTTCGCCGCCGCGTCCACTCTGTTTGCCGCCTGCTGAACCTCCTGTTGACTAAGGCGCTTTCCTGCCTCTACTGCTCGGTCCATGGGCACACCGCTGTCAAGTGCTGCCTGAGTAAGCGGGTCAACCCTTTCCTCCATCTGCACAAGACTTGGCGGCTCAAATTCGCCGTTTTCTTCCTTGAATGTGCCATCCGCTCCGGGAAGATTTGTAAGCACACCGCCTCCAGTGTCCGCCGAAATAACAGTTCCCTTGTCCTCAGCATTATGCTTTTCAAGGACCTCACGGATAGCTTCCTGAGTTTCATCAGCCTCATCCTCAAACTTAAAGCGTCTCTTTGGAACAGATGCAGATTTCGCTACCTCTTCAATAGCTTGTCCGCTGAAATAAACATCAAAATAATCACTATTTGGACTTTTGTGGGGCATAGCATCTTCTTGAGCAGTTTCGCCCCCTGCTGTTTTTTCAGCCTTGTCCTTTTTCTTCCGTCCAAAAAGGCTCTTCTTTTCGCCGTCCGCCTTTTCCTCAATTTCCATATCAATCTCTTCGTCAAGGCTCTTTGCGATATTCTCTTTATTTTTCTTGAGCCAAAGGGCTATGCGTTTAAACAGCTTTTCGATTGACACCTCGGTAAGAAGTACAAACAAAATAAGAAGAAGTGCCACAGACAAAATGGTTGTTCCCACAGTGCCGATACACTTTACAATTCCTATACAAAGAAGTGTGCCGATCACACCGCTGTCACCATCAATTCCGCGTGAATACATTTCCTTTATTCCGGAAATAAAGCTGTCATACGCCCACTCGGTGTTTTCACAGAAAATCGCCCACATAACAGACGCAACCACCATAAATCCAAAAAGCAGCCACACCTTGTATTGCGCCTTTCCGCTTTTCTTTTCAAGAAACAGCGTAATGCCTGTCCAGATAAGAAACACAAAGAAAATCACCGCAGGTCCACCAAAAAGTCCCATAAGGATTTCCTTGAAATAGTGTCCAAAAGCACCAGTCGCATCAGTAAAGAAAGTCGTAGCAAGGAAAAGTCCAAGAGCAATCAAAATAATGCCCTTGATTTCAACGCCACGAGTCTTTTTTGCTATAGTTTTTGCCCGCGCCTGGCTTGCTGCTTTCTTTCTTTCAGCCGCGGTTTTCTTTGTTGTTGCCGTCTTTTTTCTTTCAGCCATAATTTAATAACACCACCATTTTTTCTTTTGAAAAGGTTAAGTCAAGGGGCATCAACCCTCATAAACTTTAAACCAAAACAAAATACAAAATAACCAAAATACCAAGAATAATTCTGTAAATCCCAAAGAATTTAAAGTCATGACTTCTCACATAATTCACCAAAAATTTAATTGACACAAGTGAAACCACATATGCCACAACCATTCCCACAATAAGAACCATTGCATCCGAGGCACTCATCATAAGTCCGTATTTGAGAATCTTGAGAAGACTAACCCCAAACATAACGGGAATTGCCATAAAGAACGAAAACTCCGCCGCCATACTTCTGCTGCAACCAAGAAGCATCGCACCAAGAATGGTTGATCCTGACCGTGAAGTTCCGGGGATAATAGAAAGCACCTGAAAGGCACCAATCAAAAATGCCGTCTTATAAGACATTTCCTTGACACTGTGCACAGCCGTCTTTTTGTCAAGTGTTTCGATGAAAATAAACGCCACACCATACAAAATCAGCATAGCAGACACAACCTGCCAGTTTTCAAAATGTTCCATAAAGCTGTCAAGCAAAAGTCCGATAACAGCAGCCGGAAGACACGCCACCACAACCTTAAACCACATACTCCATGTATCAGCCTTTTCGGTCTTAGACTTTGACGGCGAAAAGGGGTTGAGTGTTTTAAAATAAAGTGTAACCACCGCAAGAATTGCCCCAAGCTGAATTACATAAAGATAAAGGTCTGACGCCGTAAATCCGTCATAGTTCCTGAGGAATTCATTCACCAGAATCATATGTCCGGTAGAGCTGATAGGAAGCCATTCAGTGATTCCCTCAACGATGCCTAAGATAATCGACTTAATCATTTCCATAACAAATCCTCCAAAAAAGAGTATAAATCAATATATGTATATTACAAAACTCCATACCACATCATATTTTAACATAATTTTTTTTCTGTTACAAGAGTTTTTAATAAAATTCCCCCAAAACACCGCCTCTTTAACCACCAAAACGGCAAAAAAGGAAGAAACCCCTGATAAATCATCAGAGGAGTTTCTTCCTTAATTTATATAAAATTTTTAGGGGGCAATATTTTAAAAGGAAATATATTCTTTCGGGTCACATAGTTCCCCCGCCGCCATTACCTCAAAATGCAGGTGAGGCTTCATATTCGCTTCAAGGCTTCCGGGGTTTCCCACGCCGCCGATTATATCTCCCTTATTCACCTTTGTTCCAACGGCGATAAAATCAGCATTTTGCAAATTTCCATAAAGGGATGCTATCTCATTTTCGTGCTGAATTTCCACAACAACTCCCAAAAATTCATCCTCATACACCTTGGAAATTACGCCAGCCTCTGCCGCTTTCACCGCATCACCCACAGCCGCACCGATGTCTATGCCGTTGTGAGTCCGCCAGTCCTCCATGGTACTGCAAAAAACCAACTCTTCAATGGAGCACTCCGCCATAATCTCACCGCTGCAGGGTCTTTCCATTTGGAATACCTCCGCCTCTGCCATGGTCTCAACGGCTTCTTCCTCCGTGGCTGAAGAACTTGGTTTTGTCGCACTTTCACTTTTCTCCGTCTTTTCTGTCTGGCTGTTACTTTTGACGGTTTTCTTTTTATCAACCTCGTCAACGTCGACAACCTTTATTCCGCTTTCTCTTACCGCTTCCTGCCACGCACTTTCATCAAATGATACAACGTCTCTCTCACTTGAAAGTTTCATCTGTCTTGCATAAACATAAAACCCGACCATCAAAGCCGCTGCAAACAGGGCTATGTAAACCCCTTTGTTTTCTGCAAAACGTCTCATAAAGCTTTTCTTTGTTTTTTTATCTTTCATCTATCAACACCTCCATAACTAAAGTGTTGACAAATCATTCCATTTTATACAGCGTTTTTCAAATTTTTAGGGATTTTTATTGTGTATTCTATATATTCCTCGTTTTCAGTCTTCACCGACTGAGCATCAATCCCCGACTTTTTCATCATATCCACTGCTTGACGAATGGTATTTGAAAATATCCGCATATCCTTGAAAACTCTTATAGGTGGAACTTTCACATTTTCCTCTGTTTTCTCGGGTTTTGAAAGCATTGACTCCACAAGTTCATCGGTTTTCTTGACGTTTAAGCCCCTGTCCACAATTATGCCCAAAGCCCGAAGTCTGAGTTTTTCATCATTAAGGCGAAGAAGTGCCCTTGCGTGTCGCTCACTCAAACCGTTTTCCAAAAGAATTCCCCTCACCTCCGGCGAAAGGCGTAGTATCCTTATTTTATTAGCAATAGCGGACTGACTTTTCCCCAGACGCGCCGCAAGCTCCTCCTGAGTTATGCCGTGCTCCGCAACAAGAGTGCAAAAAGCCTCTGCCTCTTCTATGTACCCCAAATTTTCCCTTTGAATGTTTTCAATTAGTGCCATAACCGCACTGTCGGTACCACCTGCCCTTACCACAACAGCAGGAATCTGTTTCATCCCCGCCATCCGGCAGGCACGAAGTCGTCTTTCCCCTGCAACAAGCTCATAATCATATCCGTTTATTCTTCTCACCACCACAGGCTGCATAAGCCCATAGTGTCTTATGGACATACTCAGCTCCTCAAGTGC
>JAZROR010000062.1:0-2536 GCA_045648845.1 Clostridia bacterium | reverse complement strand
AAACGTGCATCCGCGTTTATTTCCGCCGCGAAATTGTTCACATTTTGCTGTTGGGTTGGGTTTGTGGCAATTCCAAGTACCACCGAAATGTCGACGCCATCCTTGTCCATTTCCGTTTTGAGACTTCCAAGAGTTCCATTATGCTGAGGAATAAGCCCTCCCGATGCATATGCCAGCCTTTCCATAGCCATTTTTGCAATTCTTTCTGGGAAAGCGTGTGCGTGAAAATCAATAATCATAAAAATTCTCCGTCCTGCTTTGCTGTTTATAAAATTTAGAATATCACAATTCTTAAAATTTGTAAATATTTATTATTTTGCACGCTTTTCAAAAAAATATAGGCATCCAACACTTTGGATGCCTATTTGAATTTTAATCAATAAGATTTAACAAATCCTCTCCGTCTTCATAAAATGCCGCTAAGATATTGATATATCCTCCGTTGTCTATTCCGCAGACATAATATGAATAGTCCTTTTCGGGCACAAACCTCACACCTCTGAAAATCACAAAATCATCAATTTTGTTTTTCCTGAGGCTGTCCGAAATTATTCCAATATCCGAAAGCTCCTGAATTTGAGGAAGTCTTGCCACCTCCACTGTAGGTCCCTTGTATGACGCCATTGTCACTTCTTCAATTTCTCTGTACTTTTCCCATTGGGCTTTGTCAAGTATGCAAAGGTCCCAGTCCCCTGCATTGAAGAGGGGTTTTTGATAACCATTCGCTATCAGCCAGCCTAGAGTGTGCCTGAAATTCGCATTTATGCTTTGATAAATGTTTCGGATATGGCTACTATCCTCTCCCTCTTTCAAATTTTCTGTTTTTACATATTCAATCGTAACACTGGTATGCCATGCACTGCTGTCGCACATCTGGGTGTAATCAAGCTCCAACATGTCACGGCTGAGGCAATCAAAGAACTCTTCTATCTTTTCCTTATCGGTGATTTCGATATTTCCGTCATTCACCGTTATGCGATAAACCTCGTCAACTTCCTCGCCAAATACCTCAAATATCTTTTTCTTGTAACTTTCGTGCTTATAGAGATTTTCAAGAATTTCGCAAGCCATAACCTCGGTCACAGGATAACGTCTTATCATTGTTTTTCCGTTTTTAAGCTTATATCTGATATTGATGGCTGTGGTATATTTATCATCATCTTTTTTCACCGTGTAGATATTTTCCTTTTGCGTCAGCATCTTGTGGACCGCTGTGGTATAGTCTATAATCTCCTCATCCGAAATCCACGGCATATCATCCTGATAATAGTATTCGTATATAGCAACCTCCTCAAATTCATCACGCTCAGGAATACGTGTTTCAAACCCGAAAAAGCTTGTGAAAGCAAATATGCATATCATCGCCGAAAAAGCTACCGCAAATACAAGATAACCCTTATACGCCTTCCACACCTTGAAGCTCTTTTTGAGTATCATTTCTGCAGCGAAATATACCACGAGACTCACAATAATCGTGAAAATCACCGGAACAAGCGGTTTTTCTGCAATAGTACCACTCAGAATTCCAAAGGTCGAAAGTGCTGCAAGAAATGTAATCAGATATTTGTATATGGGATTCAGGCAACGGAATGCTGCAACATCCTCCGCTGTTTCCATTCTGCGCTTTTTATAAAGAAGCCATCCAAAAATATAGAACGCACAGGAAATAAGAACGATTATTGCACACTTTAAAAAATCAATATTGGGAACATTTTTGATGTTCATAGCACTTGCTGTTTCCGTAAGATAAGATACAAAGTTCCATCTCATAGCCCCATAAAGCAATCTGTTCAAATCGTGATAGCCATAAAGGAAGCACTTTGCAATAGCCGAGAAAGCCGCTGCAAAGATAAGCACAATTCCATGGATAAGAGCATTGAGTCCAACCATTGCAAAGCTGTTTCCCGTAAGCCCCGCCGCAAACGCCGCGATTGAAAACATTGAAAGCAGCGTCAAAAGATTTAGTCCGGTCCATATAAGGCACGAAGTTACGGTAAAAAATTCCCCATATTTAAAAACACTGAGAAGTGCGAGAATTATACCGTTGAGTACAACCGGCACACCCATAAGTACAAATGCCGCAAGAATTGTAGAAATATAATTCGCCGTTCTTGTCACGGGCAGGCTGTGCACAAATATCGCCGTCTTCTTTGAGTGCAAAAACCTAAAGGTCAAAAGCGCTACAACAGTAGGTACAAAAAAACCGATAATCACCGGTAAAATCAAATAGTGATCACCTAGTATCAGTGCCACACGGCTGTCGCTCATTCTGTACCACGAATTTTCAACATCAACTCCAAGAAGAATAATAAGCGAGGTAAGAGCAAACAGAATAATACTATAAAGTACCGATCCCCACATATAGCGTTTGAGAGTGGAATAAAATATACCTTTATTAAATAATGATGTTCTTGAAATCATAACCAAGCCCTCCCAACTCATAAATAAATACTTCTTCCAAGGTGAGACTTATCCTTTCACAAAGAACAGGCATAAGCGCTTTCATCTGCCTATCTGTTTCCTTTGAATCGCCCCG
>JAZROR010000061.1:0-9894 GCA_045648845.1 Clostridia bacterium | reverse complement strand
CAATTATTTCAACCTGACCAAGACCCATACAGTGCGGACACGCACCATAGGGGGTATTGAACGAAAACATTCTTGGTGTAAGCTCCTCAATGCTTATTCCACAATCATCACAGGCATAGTTCTGGCTGAACATCAACTCTTTATCTTCATCAATAAGCTGAATCACAACCAACCCCTTTGCCATTTTGAGAGCTGTTTCAAGGGAATCAGTAAGGCGTTTTTCTATGCCCTCTCTTTGAATAAGCCTGTCCACAACAATTTCTATATTATGCTTTTTCTGTTTGTCAAGAACAATCTCATCTGATGACGGGTCAAAAATCTCGCCGTCAACCCTTATACGCACAAATCCATCCTTTGCCGCCTTTTCAAACACTTTTGTGTATTCGCCTTTTCTGCCTCTGACTACCGGAGCCAGAATTTGAAATCTGGTCTTTTCAGGCAGTTCCCGTACTGCATCAACAATCTGGTCTATCGACTGCGACTTTATTTCTTTTCCGCATTTTGGACAATGAGGAACACCTATACGAGCATACAAAAGACGAATATAGTCATAGATTTCCGTCACCGTTCCTACCGTTGAACGTGGATTTTTGCTTGTGGTTTTCTGGTCAATGGATATGGCGGGAGAAAGTCCGTCTATTGACTCAACATTGGGTTTTTCCATCTGCCCCAAAAACTGTCTTGCATAGGCAGAAAGGGACTCCACATAACGTCTTTGTCCCTCGGCATAAATGGTTTCAAAGGCAAGGGAAGACTTTCCTGAGCCGCTGAGACCCGTCAGGACCACCATTTTGTCACGAGGTATCTTGACGTCAATATTTTTTAGATTATTCTCTTTTGCACCCTTGATATAAATTTCCTTGTGCATTATTCTTCTCCCTCAAGTCTTTTTATTTCATCACGAAGCTTTGCCGCAAGCTCAAACTGCAAGAGCTCTGCAGCTTTTTTCATTTCCACAGTAAGCTCAGCAATGGTCTTTTCTCTTATATATTCTGCATTATGACCAGACTTTTTGCTGGTAAGCTTTTCATCATCCACAGTAGCCTCAATAATTTCGTGAATATTCTTTTGAATAGTTTTTGGAACAATTCCATTTTCTTCATTATAACGTGCTTGAATTTTACGTCTGCGCTCGGTTTCAGAAATAGCTCTTTGCATCGAACCGGTAATGGTATCAGCATACATAATAACTGTTCCGTTAGCATTTCGTGCCGCACGCCCTATCGTCTGTATAAGAGACGTATCCGACCTCAAAAAGCCCTCCTTGTCTGCATCAAGAATTGCCACCAATGAAACCTCAGGAATATCAAGACCCTCACGAAGAAGATTTATTCCCACTAAAACATCAAATTCACCAAGTCTCAGGTCACGAATTATCTCCATTCTCTCAATGGTTTCAACCTCAGAGTGAAGGTATCTCACCCTCACACCCATATCTTCAAAATATTCCGTAAGGCGCTCAGCCATCTTCTTTGTAAGTGTGGTGACCAGCACTCTTTCATTTTTCTCCACACGGGACTTGATTTCACCATACAAATCATCAATCTGCCCATCTACTGGTCTGACAGAAATTTTCGGGTCCAAAAGTCCAGTTGGCCTTATTACCTGTTCAACGACTCTACTTGACCTTTCTTTTTCAAACTCCGCAGGAGTAGCACTTACAAATATCGCCTGATTTATATGATCATAAAATTCATCAAAGTTCAGCGGTCTGTTGTCATACGCCGACGGAAGCCTGAACCCAAACTCCACCAAATTGTTTTTTCTTGCACGGTCACCCGCATACATAGCACGAACCTGGGGAATGGTCACATGGGATTCATCAACAATCAGCAGAAAATCCTCCGGCAAATAGTCAAGAAGTGTAAAGGGCGGACTTCCCGGCTCTCTTCCGCTTATGTGTCTGGAATAATTTTCAATTCCCTGACAAAAACCAGTTTCCCGCATCATTTCAATATCATACTTGGTGCGTTCCTTTATTCTTTGTGCTTCAATAAGACATTCCTTTGCCTTAAACTCCTCTACTCTCCGCTCCAACTCTTCATCAATGTTCAATATTGCTTTCTCAAGTTTTTCGCGCCCAACAACATAATGCGACGCCGGATAAATCGCACAGTGTTTGAGATTTGAAATCACCTCTCCGGTAACCGAGCTTATTTCCGCAATCCGTTCAACCTCATCACCAAAAAATTCAATCCTTATGGCATTCCCCGATGAATATGACGGGAATACATCAATTACATCGCCTCTCACCCTGAATTTGTTTCGGGCAAAGGCTATGTCATTTCTTTCATACTGAATTTCAATGAGCTTTTGTATAACTGCATCTCTGTCTGCACAATTACCAACCCTGAGAGACACCACCATGCTGTTGTAGTCAATAGGGTCTCCAAGTCCGTATATACACGAAACACTGGCAACGATAATCACATCACGACGTTCAAACAGTGCTGCTGTTGCCGAGTGCCTGAGTTTGTCTATATCTTCATTTGTCTGAGCATCCTTCTCGATATATGTATCAGAGCTTGGGATGTACGCCTCCGGCTGATAATAATCATAATAGGATACAAAATATTCTACCGCATTATCTGGAAAAAGTTCCTTAAACTCACTGCACAACTGAGCAGCAAGGGTTTTGTTATGTGCAAGCACCAGTGTGGGTTTTTGCACCTTTTCAATGACATTTGCCATAGTAAAAGTTTTTCCTGAACCAGTTACGCCCATCAGTGTCTGGAATTTATCTCCATTTATAATTCCTTGGGCAAGGGCAGAAATCGCCTGTGGCTGGTCACCCGAAGGTTTATACTTTGAGACAATTTTAAACTCCATGTTTGTTTCTCCTCTTTGGCTCCATTTTTCCATTTTTGCCAATAATACCTTCAAGAACTATACTGTAAACATCATTTCCGGACACAATTAGACTGTCAAAAAACTCAATCTCCACCATTTCAAAGCATTTCTTAAGTTTGTCAGACAATTCCATATCCGCTATCGACGGATTTACCAGCCCACATGGGTGATTATGAACAATAACTACAATACTTGCCCTGTCATTAAGCGCCTGCCTCACAACTTTCGGAACATAAACAGCAGTTTCCCCCTGAACTCCCTCGGATATTCGGGTGATTGAAAGCAGCCGGAATGACGAATTCATACTCAGCATATATGCCGATTCCGTAAGCTTTCCATAAAAAAATGTTTTCACAAAATCTGCCAATTTTTCATATCCATCAAGCTTTAGCGGCTTATCAGTCAAGATGCTCCGTTCAACAATCCCCAAAAATGCCGGCAGTGCGGTCAAAAACCTCGCCGTGCTACGCCCAACGCCCTCAATGGTCATAAGTTCGTCCATACTTGCGTTCATAGCTCCGCTTATCGTTTTAAATCTACCCAAAATGCGATGTGCCAATTCGTTGGTATCACCCATTGGTATCACCGCATACAAAAGATACTCCAACTGTTCATGGGGTTCAAGAGATTCAAGTCCGTATTCACTCACTTTTTTGTCAAGTCTCTTACGATGCATCGCATGTAAACTCAATTTATTCTCCCCCTCAGTTTCACCAAAACCTCTTCAAAATATTCCGGAATTTCCTTTGAAAACTCCATATATTCATTTGTTTCAGGATGCAAAAATCCAATCAAATGCGCATGCAAAAGCTGTCCATTTAGCTTAAACTCCTCTTTTTTCCTGCCATAAACACTGTCTCCTACAATAGGATTTCCCCGTTTTGACATATGAACTCTTATCTGATGCGTTCTTCCTGTTTCAAGCCTACACCTTACAAAAGTATATTTTTCGAATCTTTCCAACACAAAAAAATGCGTAACCGCATTCTTCGAATTTTTCTGTGTAATAGTCATTTTTTTACGGTCTTTCTCATCTCTCCCTATGGGTGCATCAATAGTCCCCTCATCCTCTTTTATTCTGCCGTGCACCAACGCCAGATATTCACGAGTCAGGCTATGCTCCTTTATCTGCATTGAGAGTCCAAGGTGTGCTGCATCATTTTTCGCCACCATCAAAAGTCCGCTGGTGTCCTTGTCAATGCGATGCAGTATCCCCGGACGAATTTCGCCATTTATCCCCGAGAGATTGTCTCCGCAATGAGCCATAAGCGCATTCACAAGGGTTCCGTTATAGTTTCCTGCAGCAGGGTGTACAACCATTCCCTGAGGCTTGTTCACCACAAGCATACACGAGTCTTCATATACCACATCAAGTGGGATTTTTTCCGCCTCAATCCGTGTCTCTTTCGGCTCGGGAATTTCTACAGTAACAATATCCCTTTCTTTAAGCTTGTAATTTGACTTTACCGTCTTTTGTCCAACCAATATAAACCCGTCTTCAACCAGCTTTTGTATTCGTGAACGGGTAAGCCCCAAATCGCTGTCAGCCAAAAACGAATCCAGCCTTTTTCCGACAGCAAAGGCGTCAATCAATATCTCATACACTTTTATTTTCCTCCCGCCACTTTTCTTCAAAAAACACAAAAAATACCGCCAAAGCACCTGCGCCAAGGCAAACGAAAATATCCGCCACATTAAAAACAGGGAAGTTTATAAGACAAAAGTCAAAAAAGTCCACCACATATCCATACACAATTCGGTCTATCACATTCCCAATCGCCCCGGCAGTCATAAAGGAAATCCCCAAATTCAGAAGAGGCGGTTTGTTTTTAATCCTGACAGAAATCCAAAGTATAATAAACACAAAAGCCACCGCAACTGCAACAAAAAACAGCCCTCTTCCCTGCATAATTCCGAAGGCTGCTCCTTTGTTTTCAACATAAGTGAGATGGAACACGCCCTCAATCAAAGGAATTGACCCAGGTCCTGAAAGATGCGTTTTTGCCAATATTTTCGTCAGGAAATCCACAACCAAAATTGCAAACCCTATTAAAAAATATACCATATCTCTCACCTTTAAAATTTATGTAACTGAAATTTAAAGCTCAATAATATTATTCTTCATTTTCGTTTTTGGCATCTACTTCTGCCTTAGCCTCTTCCGCTGTGACATATTCTCCCTTTTCGTTCACAACTATTTTGGGAAGCTCCATTGTAACCTGCTCAAGCTTCTGTATAGCAGACATAACACCATCAGTTTTAGTTTCAACCTGAGTATCAAGTTCAATATGTGGAATCTCTTTAGTTTCAACAGCCCTTGCTTCTTTTTTTGGCATACTGAATTCTTTAACAATATCCATCTGCGATGTGAGAAGCGAAATAACTCTTGTTCTGAAAATTTCCACATTGCGACGCATCTCTTCATATTCATAGCTTATGCGAGTAACCTCACGGCTTGCATCAGCTAAAAGCTGTGCCGCCTTGTTTTCAGCATCCTTTATAATGTTCTCAGCACTCTTTCTTGCATTCTGAACAACCTCATCGCCTGCACTCTGAGCAACCAAAATTGCACTCTGGAGTGTTTCCTCCATAGACTTATACTGAGCAATAGCATTGGACAGCATATTTATTTTGTCCTTATTTGAGAGGTTTTCCTTATAAACGAGCTCATAGTTTTCAGCAATTACATTCATGAACTCCTCAACTTCTTCCATGCTGTAGCCCCTGAATTCTCTCTTAAATTTCCTGTTTTCAATTTCGAGTGGTGTCAACATAAACTTTTCCTCCGTTCTGCCACAAACTGACATTCTTTAAAAACCATGGGCATAACCCCAAATTTCTTTTATATAAATTTTTCTATTTGAATTCCGATTCTGCCTTTTTTTGTTTCTCTGACCTCTTCAAGAAGCCTGAAGCGACCTTGTCCCCTCACCGAAAAAACATCTCCGGGTTTCATCTTCAGTGAGACGTTTTCCGTTTGTGTCCAATTCACAAACACACGTCCTTCAGCAATATATCCTGCAGCAACCGACCTTGAGGTTTTCGTCGCAGCCGCCACCACACTGTCAAGCCGCAGTGCCGAAACTGTATTGCACATCGTTTCAACCTTTCGAGGCGGGATTTCAACCATTTCATTGGGAACTACCCTCACCGTCACGCCATGGCGCCCGACTTTAGTAAGATTTTCTACAATATACGCACCTATATTTTCAGCAACAAAAACAATGCATTTATCATCCAGAACAATTATGTCACCAATCTTTTCACGCTTAATACCAAGTCCCAAAAGACTCCCTAAAAAGTCAGGGTGCCTGAGGCTTCCCACATCTCTTCCCGAAATTTCTACAGCGGAAATCATGTCCAATGCATCTGTTTCCTCAAGGTAATCAGGAAGAGCCACAAGCATTGTTCTTTCTGCATCTTCATAGCCACCACAAAAGCACGTTTTCACAGCAGTTTTAGGAATATTTTTCCTGACAATTTCTCTTTGAGCAGGGGTAAGAAAGCCCGTAGCTTTGATGCAGTTTTGCTTTTCACACAAAAAGGCAATGTCCTGAGTCTTTGCAATCAACAGCTTTTCTTCAAGCTTATTATCCATTAGTTATTGTTCCAAGGAAAGATACCTTTGCTTCTGAGCTCATCCTTGAAATCTCCCATAATTCCTACATTATAAGGAGCAATCAAAAAGATTCCGTTTGAAACTTTCTGGATGTTTCCGTCAAGAGCATAAACTGCCCCGCTTAAGAAATCCACGATTTTCTGTGAGATACTGCGATCAACAGATTCAAGGTTGATAACAACCGGCTTTTTGTTCTTGAGGTGATTCGCAATATCCCTTGCATCTTCAAAGCTTTCGGGGCTCATAACCACAAGCTTAAGCTGTGCAGTTGTATGTATTTTTACAACCTTGTTGCGCTTTCCGCCATCAAAAGTTTCGGTTTCTTCCTCCTCAAGGAGCTGACTGTTTGAAAATTCGCTATTTCCGATAAGCTCTTCTTCATACTCATCCTGTGTCTCAAATCCAATAAGATTTAGCATTTTGTTTACAATACTCATAATATTTCCTCCTGGATATTTATAAAGTTTTCATATAATTCTATGCCCAACTTGTCCGTCACATTTTTTTACTAATATATTATATCACACTTTTTTTATTTTGTATAGTCTCTTTTTCCGAAAATTCCTGTTCCAACCCTGACCATTGTTGCACCCTTTTCAATCGCAAGGGGAAAATCGTTGGTCATACCCATAGAAAGCTCCTCCATAGACACATTTTTAATATTTTCCCGTCTGATTTTTTCAGCCAAATTTTTAAGCCCTGAAAACACATCCCCAAGAAGCACTTCATCATCGGTAAATGGTGCAACCGTCATAAGCCCCATAATCTTCACATTTTCAAAACCGCTGATTTCACGGCAAATATCAATACATTTATTCGGCTCTATTCCAAATTTTGATTCTTCACCCGAGACATTGACCTCAAGAAGAATTTTTTGAACCTTGTCAATTTTCCTCGCCTTTTTGTCAATTTCAGCGGCAAGCTCTACACTGTCAACCGAGTGAATAAGTTCCACCTTGTCTATTATATATTTTACCTTATTTTTTTGCAAATGTCCGATGAGGTGCCACCTCACCGGCTTCACGCTTTCGTATTTTTCCATTATTTCCTGAACACGGTTTTCACCTATGTCAGTAACCCCAAAGCTAATCGCCTCATTTATGAGGTCAGCTCCATAGGTCTTCGTCACCGCAATCAGTTTTATATCGTCCACATTTCTGCCTGCACCCTTTGCGGTCTCATCAATTTTTTTGTTTACTTTCAAAAGATTTTCCCCAATATATGACATTATCTCACGACCTTGTTATTATAAAGTTCTTTCCCGCTTACAATCAATTCATCATAGAGCTTTAACGTGGTATCTCCTGAATTCAAGGTTTCTGCCACAACCACCCATTCCTTACTGTTATACAAAATATTGACAGGAACAAATCTCGCCTTATCATTTTTTATGATATAAACTCCGGTTTTTCCGTCAATTATTCTTATACTTTCTGAGGGTATTTTGAATCCTTCATAATGATGCTTTATGAATTCAACCTCAGATCTTGATGTGGAATATATATTGCTCACATAACGGTTTGATTTTACCACCAAGACCGCCTTTCCCTTTTCTTCCTGCTTTATTTGTGATACAGTTCCTGAAATGATGTCCCGCCCAATATCAAGCAGCCTGAATTCAATTCTGTCGCCCACTCTTACGTCTTCAACTTGTTCAAAGGGAACAGTTGCCGCCACGCTCCAGCTGAAATTGTCCACTATTTTCCCCACCGCATCACTTTCTTTCACTTTTGTGAGCGTTACCGGTTTTTCGAATTTTTTGTCCAGCTCCTTGATATAATCAACAGAAATTTCGCCAAGCTTTTTTGTGCTCAGGAATTCTTCCATTCCATCTGTTCTTGATGTAAACGCCCCTGCTTTTGGTGCATAAACCGCCGTTCTTTCAATGTTATAAGCCTTTTCAAGTTCTGCCTTTCTTGCCAGCAACTCTTCAAGCTCTTTTACACTGTCCTTCGGCCCAGTTTCCCCTTTAATTATTCTTCTTCCTTCAATCAGGGAATTCACATTTTCCTTTATTTGAGAAACTTCCCTTATATTATTTTTAAAACCAAGAAAGGGAACATCTTTAAGTGCAAGCAAAATTTCCTGTTCAATTTTTGCCGCGTCATTACTGAACACATCATCCTTTATTTTATTTGATGACAGCTTGTGTATTTTTTCTTCAATCGTCTTAAGTTCGCTGCCCGCTGATGCATCCATCTGATTTTTGTGTATGTGCATAACTATTTCGCCTATTTTTACGCGCTGTTCTTCGCCCACTTCACAATAAACATAGCCCGCTGCGGGAGAAAAAATCACTGTCTGGTCCTTGAAAATATATCCTCGGGATTTGATAACTTCTTCTTCCGTCCCCGTTCTCACCAGCATAGTCTCAATTCTTCCGCCATAACTCATCGCAACATTTACAACTATGCTCAAAGCAAAGGCAAATATCAAAAAAGCCACAAAGCTTCTTTTGCCTTTTTTCTTTTTTCTTTTTTCTTCTCTTGTTTCTCTCATTTTAAAAACCTCTGTTTTGACTTTTAATATAGAAACTCACTGCACTTTTCAAAAATAATTTTCATTCCGTCATTCTCGCTGAGTCTCATCCAGTTGATTTTTTCATTTCGCCGAAACCACGTCAGTTGTCTTTTTGCGTAACGCCTGCTTTCCTGTTTTATAAGCTCCACAGTTTCATCAATGTTCAAATTCCCCTCAAGATATTCAAGAACTTCCTTATATCCTATGGCCTGCATAGCTGTGGTGTCGCGACCAATCCCCATTTCACAAAGCCTTTTAACTTCATCCACAAGGCCCTCCCTCATCATACGGTCTACCCTGTCATTTATGCGGCTGTAAAGAACCTCTCTGTCTGTGTCAATAGCGAAAATAATTGCATCATAAACCGCCTCTCGCCTTGACTCTTCATTTACCTCTGTAAAGGTCTTATTGGTAAGATGGCACACCTCAAGAGCACGTATAACTCGCCTTAGATTATTGGGATGAATTCTTTTAGCTGCTTCGCTGTCCTTTTCAAAGAGAAGCCTGTGCACCGCATCATTTCCCTCTTTTTCAGCCAAAAGTTCCATTTCCTTTCTGAACTCTGGGTCGCTGCCAAAATCATCGAAGGCTATGTTACTTAAAATGCTATCAAAATAAAGGCCTGTTCCCCCTGCCAAAACGGGAGTTTTGCCACGACTTATTATATCATCAATGCATTCCCTTGCTCTGACTACAAAATCAGCTACGCTGTATTTCACCGCTGGCTCAAGGAAATCAATCATATGGTGCTTTACTGCCTTTTGTTCTTCCTCAGTAGCCTTTGCTGTACCTATATCCATATATTTATAAATCTGCATGGAGTCACAGGAAACGATTTCGCCATCAAATTTCTTGGCAATTTCAATAGCCAGTGCCGTCTTTCCCGATGCAGTGGGCCCGCAAAC
>JAZROR010000060.1:0-4969 GCA_045648845.1 Clostridia bacterium | reverse complement strand
GAGCTTTGCATCGTCAAAACGCTTTGCAGAAAGGGAGAAGCCCATTGGCATACCGGATTTGTCGCATCCGCAAGGAACAGAAATAGCAGGAATCCCCGCAATGTTTGCAGTAACGGTGCAGATATCAGCAAGATACATCTTTACCGGGTCATCAATGTTTGTTCCCGCTTTGTATGCAACTGTTGGTGCGGTAGGAGTCAGCATAAGGTCACACTTTGAAAAAATTTCGTCGTGCTCCATTCTGCACTGCTGACGCACGGCAAGAGCTTTCTTGTAATATGCATCATAGTATCCGCTTGAAAGAGCATAAGTACCAAGGAGAATTCTACGTTTAACTTCGGTGCCAAAGCCTTCGCTTCGGGTTTTCTTTATAAGCTCGTCATAGCTTTCGGGAGAGTTTGTGCGGTAGCCGTATTTAACTCCGTCATATCGTGAGAGGTTTGAACTTGCCTCGGCACAAGCCAAAAGGTAATAAGCTGAAACTGCATATTTGAGGGTGGGCATTGAAACTTCAACAAGCTCTGCCCCCATATTTTCATAGAATTTTGCAACGTTCAAAACAGCAACTTTCACTTCTTCGTCGATGCCGTCACCGAAAAATTCTTTAGGAATGCCGATTTTCATACCCTTTATGCTGTTTCCTATGCATGAAAGGAAGTCGATTTCGTGCTTTCTTGTAGTGCGGTCGTGCTTGTCCTGACCTGCGATGGCATTTAGTATAATTCCGCAGTCTTCAGCAGAATTTGCCATAGGACCTATCTGGTCAAGTGAGCTTCCGAATGCAACAAGACCAAAACGTGAAACAGTGCCATAGGTAGGCTTTATACCGGTTATTCCGCAAAAGCTTGCCGGCTGACGGATTGAACCGCCGGTGTCACTGCCAAGAGCCGCACTGCAAAGACCTGCAGAAACCGCTGTGGCACTTCCACCGGATGAACCGCCGGGAACACATTCTGTGTTGAATGGGTTTTTTGGCTTCTGAAGCGCCGATGTCTGTGATGAACCGCCCATAGCGAATTCGTCCATTGAGGTCTTTCCCAGAACAACAATGTTTTGAGAATTAAGCTTTTCCATAACAGTTGCGTCATAGGGAGGAGCATAATCTGCGAGCATTTTTGACGAACAGGTGGTTTTTATGCCTTTGGTGCAGATGTTATCCTTGATTGCCATAGGGATGCCTGTAAGGGGCAAGGCTTCGCCTGATGCAATTCTTTCGTCTGCTTTTGATGCGCTCATCAGGGCTTCCTCTTCACAAACGGTGTTGAAAGCACCAAGGTGTTCGTTTTCGTGAATTTTTTTCAGGTATTCTTTTGTAAGCTCCACCGAAGAAATTTCTTTCTGGTTAAGCTTTTTTCTAAGAGTTGAAACAGTAATCATTTAAATTTCTCCTTATATCAGTCAACAATCTTTGGCACAACAAACTGATTTGCAACAGTCTGAGGTCCATTGTCCACGATGCCTTTCATATTCTGGAAGGTTTCAATTTCGTCAGCACGAAGCTCTGAAAAGGGAACAGCATTCGTTGTATCTATTGGGTTATACTCAAAATCCGATTCGCCGATGGTGTCCATAAGCGAGATAATATCGGACATTTCTTTGCTGTATTCTGCAAACTCTTCTTCGGTGAGATGAAGCTTTGAAAGCTCACACAAAAGCTCAAGATTTTCTTTTGAAATCATAACTTGGTCACATCCTTTTGATTTAATAATTACAATCTTTTATATTTTAACACTTTTGACTTTTTTTTGCAACACAAATTTGGGAAATTGCATAAAACCTTTTAGATTTGTAAGAAAATGCAAAAAAACATAAAAAATGTCAATGTTTTTTCAAAAAGTACTTGATTATTTCTTCATTATTATGTATAATAACACTTGTTTTATGGTGTTAAAAGAAAAGTTTTGTATTACTAAATTCCGGGGTGAAACAAAATGGACATAGGAAAGAAGCTGAAAAGGCTTAGAATCAAGAATCAGCTTACCCTCTCGGATGTGGCAAACCGAAGCGAACTTTCAAAGGGATTTTTGTCCCAGCTTGAAAACAATAACTGCTCGCCGTCGATTTCTACACTTGAGGATATTCTGGAAGTTCTGGGCTCGTCTTTGCAGGAGTTCTTTACTGAAAACAAGGAAGACGCTATTGTTTTCACAAAGAAAGATTATTTTGAGAATTTGCAGGAGGAATACAAGATAGACTATCTTGTTCCAAATGCCCAAAAAAACTCAGTAGAGCCGATAAGGATAACTCTTTATCCTAATGGAAAATCCCAGACAATTATTCCCCACGATGGTGAGGATTTTGGATATGTGATTTCGGGAAACGCTGACCTTATTTATGGAAGCGAAAAACATCACCTGAAGACCGGCGACACTTTCTATGTTTATTGCAACGAAAATTATCATATCGAAAACAACGGCAAAAAAGATTGTGAGATAATTTGGATATCAACACCGCCGTTTTTTTAAAGAGAAAATAAAAAATCTGATTGGAGGATGAAAATGAATACTCTGATAGAACTCAATAATATAGCAAAAACCTTTGATGACCAGCAGGTGCTGAAAGGGATAAACCTGAAAATTTACGAAAATGAATTTTTGACGCTCCTTGGCCCGTCAGGTTGCGGAAAGACCACAACTCTCAGGATTATTGCGGGCTTTGATGAGCCTGATTGCGGCGAGCTTTTGTTTGGCGGGATTGAAATATCAAAGCTTCCGCCGTATAAGAGGGAGGTAAATACCGTATTCCAGAAGTATGCACTTTTCCCCCATCTTGATGTTTTTGAAAATATTGCATTTGGTCTTAACATAAAAAAGACCGAAAAGTCGGTTGTTAAGCAAAAAGTTGAACGTATGCTCGAACTTGTGGGGCTTTCAGGTTTTGAAAAACGTGATGTTACATCCCTTTCAGGCGGACAGCAACAGCGTGTGGCAATCGCAAGAGCTCTTATCAATGAGCCAAAGGTACTTCTTCTTGACGAACCGCTTGGAGCACTTGATGCGAAGCTTCGCAAGGAAATGCAGTTTGAACTTAAGAAAATCCAAAAGGAAGTGGGTATCACATTTATTTATGTAACTCATGACCAGGAGGAAGCCCTTTCGATGTCTGATACTGTGGTTGTTATGAACGACGGATATATTCAGCAGATTGGAACTCCCACAGACGTATACAACGAGCCTGAAAACAGATTTGTTGCAAGTTTTATTGGGGAGTCAAACATAATCGAGGGAACAATGATTCGCGACTGTCTTGTGAGCTTTGATGATTTTGAGTTTGAATGTGTTGATAAAGGTTTTAAAGATAACGAAGAGGTTGAGGTTGTTTTAAGACCTGAGGACATTGATATAGTTAGCCCTGAGGGAGCAAAACTTACGGGCGTAGTTGAAAGTGTTGTCTTTAAGGGCGTTCATTATGAAATTATGGTGAAATCGACTTACAGAAGCTATATGATTCATACCACCGATTTTTGTGAAGAGGGCAAGACGGTAGGACTTTCATTTGGACCAGAAGACATTCACGTAATGTGGAAGATGGTATAGTAGCGGAGGAAAGAAAAGTGAGATATTTCAAAAAACTGGTTAGACCCTATATTGTGTGGTCTGCCGTTGTTATCATAATACCGCTTCTTATGATGCTTCTTTATGCATTTACAAACAGCGGAAATTCACTTATAAATATTCAGTTCACATTTGAGAACTTCAAGAGATTTGCAGAACCGGTATATCTCAATGTATTCTTGAAGTCTTTAAAGCTTGGCATTCTTACGGTGGCAATATGCCTTGTGCTTGGGTACACTCTTGCATATATAATTGCACAGTTCAAAGAAAGCACACAAAATATTTTGATACTTCTGGTAACGGTGCCTATGTGGATAAATATGCTTCTTCGCACATATGCCTGGATAAGCATTTTGTCGGATAATGGGCTTATGAATGCATTGCTTCAGAAATTGGGACTTACGCCTGTTTCACTGATGTATACGGATTTTGCGGTTATGATTGGTCAGGTGTGTGACTTTTTGCCCTTTATGATAATCCCAATTCATACCTCCCTCAGTAAAATGGATAAATCATTCATTGAGGCGTCATACGACCTTGGGGCAAATCCTGTGCAGACCTTTTTCAAGGTGGTGTTCAAGTTATCAATCCCTGGTGTGCTTAATGGAGTTATTATGGTATTCCTTTTGTCTATATCCACATTCGTTATCCCGAAGCTCTTGGGAGGCGGACAGTATGTGCTTATGGGCAATTTGATTGAAAGTCAGTTTGTATCTGTGGGCGACTGGAATTTCGGCAGTGCCATTTCTATTATTCTTGCGGCAATCATCCTTTTTGCAATTCGCTGGATGAAAAAGGTGGATGCGGCAGACAATTAAAACTAACGGTTAAAAGGGGGTTTTGCGATGAAACGATTGGCAAAAATTTCAATGGGATTTTATGTTGTTCTTTGCTTTGCGTTTTTCTATCTTCCTATTTTTATCACAATGATATTTTCGTTCAACTCATCAAAGTCGCTTACAAAGTTTACGGGGTTCTCGTTTAAATGGTATCAGGAACTCATAAACAATCAGGAAATTATGTCAGCGGTGTGGGTTTCGGTGAGTATAGCGATTCTTGCTACGGCTATTTCCACAATTCTTGGGACAATAACGGCAATCGGACTTACAAGACACAGAAAGCTGGTCAAGGAATGGATTCTCAATGTAAACAATATCCCCATTATGAATCCTGAAATTGTTACGGCTATCGGTCTTATGCTGCTTTTCACGGCTATGAGGATTGATAAGGGATATGTGACAATGCTTCTTGCACATATTTCCTTTTGTACACCATATGTGATAACAAGTGTTTATCCAAAAGTCCGAAGTCTTGACAACAATATAGCAAATGCCGCTATGGACCTTGGCGCAACACCCTGGCAGGCTCTACGGAAGGTAATAATCCCTATGATAAAGCCGGGGATTTATGCAGGT
>JAZROR010000059.1:0-23923 GCA_045648845.1 Clostridia bacterium | reverse complement strand
TAACAGTTGTCCACCATACAAATAACGTCGGGCTTTATTTCTTTTACAAATTTTATTATTTGGGAAATCTTTTCTACAGAAAAGCTTTCTCTTGTCTGATAGCCTTTTGACCGCTGTATTGTCACCATTTTTGTTTTTTCGTTTATGGCATTTTTTATGCCATCCCAGTCAAAACCGCCGTCAGGGCGCAAATCAACCTGTCTGTAGGTCACCCCATATTCCGCCAACGAGCCGGGACTTGACCTGATTCCGATAACCCTCTGAAGCGTGTCATAGGGACATCCCACCGGTGACAAAAGCTCATCTCCGGGAAGAAGATTTGCAGACAGAGCCAGCGCCAAAGCGTGAGTTCCGCAGGTTATTTGGGGTCTTACAAGCGCGTCCTCTGTATTAAAGCACGCAGCATACACCCTTTCAAGTGTATCTCTGCCCAAATCGTCATAGCCATATCCGGTAGACTCATAAAAGCACGCCGCAGAAACTTTTTCCTTCTGCATTGCACGGATTACTTTCAGCTGATTGAACTCTGCTGTCTTATCAATTTCTTCAAAACGGGATTCAAGCTCTTTCAAGATTTTTTCTCCAAACCCAAAAACCTCATTTGAAATTCCCATTTCTCTATATGAATTTTCTGTAAACATTTTCCAAAGACCTCCAGACCCCTTTATTATACAACGTTTTTCCCTTGCCGTCAATATCCGACTTTTCAAAAAAAGTACTGGCTTTTTTTGTCCCTTTATGGTATAATTTAATAAACTTTCAAATAAACTAATACTCTATAAAAAAATCAGGAGGCAGGGTTTATGAACATTTGTGTTTACGGTGCATCAAGTGATGCTATTGACAAAAAATATATCAAGGCTGGCGAACTTTTGGGCGAAGAAATGGCAAGACGTGGTCACACTCTTATATTCGGCGGAGGTGCATGCGGGCTCATGGGTGCTGTTGCCCGTGGAATGAGTCGTGGAAATGGCAAAATAATCGGCATTGCCCCCTCTTTCTTCAATGTGGACGGCGTCCTTTATGACAAGTGCGATGAATTTATCTATACCGAAACCATGCGCGAAAGAAAACAGCTTATGGAGGATAAGTCTGACGCTTTCATTATGACCCCCGGCGGAATCGGCACTTTTGAGGAATTTTTTGAAATCTTCACATTGAAACAGCTTGGCAGGCTGAAAAAAGCTATCGCCGTCCTCAATACCGGCGGCTATTATGACGCATTCTCTGACCTTATGCAGCGCACAGCCGATGAACACTTTATGCAACCCGAGTCTCTCACTCTCTATTCACTTTTTGAGGATTGTGCTGCTTTGCTTGACTATATTGAAACCTACACCTGTCCCGACATTGATATAAGGAATATGAAATATATTGAAAAATAACTTACCGAGGTAATTTTTATGGAAGAACTTATCAAAAAAGGTACTTTGGCAAAAGATGCATCCGTAATTTTGTCAACAGCCACAACCGATACGAAAAATCTGGCACTTTCAAAAATAGCCGAGGCTTTTCTCGACAATGCTTCGTATATTTTGGAGGAAAACCAAAAGGACATTGATGAAGCACGGAAAAACAACATAAACGAGGGGCTTATTGACCGCCTCACTCTCACCAATGACCGGATTTTACAAATGGCAGAGGGTATCCGTCAAATCGTTTCCCTGCCTGACCCTGTGGGTGAGGTTCTTGCCTCAAACACCCGTCCAAACGGTCTTGAAATCAAAACGGTCCGTGTTCCCCTTGGGGTTTGCGGCATAATTTACGAAGCACGTCCCAATGTGACAGCCGATGCCGCCGCGCTTTGTATCAAATCAGGCAACGCCTGCATCTTAAGATGCGGGAAAGAGGCGCACAAATCCAGCATGGCAATCACAAAGGTTATCCGTGACGCTCTGAAAGCCACAGGTCTTCCCGAAAACTGTGTAAATCTTGTGGAGGACACCTCGCGGGAAAGTGCTTTTGCTCTTATGCGGCTTCGTGATTACCTTGACGTAATAATCCCCCGTGGTGGTGCAGGGCTTATTCGCAGTGTGGTTGAAAACGCCACCGTTCCTGCCATTGAAACAGGCACGGGAAACTGCCATATTTTCGTGGACGAAAGTGCCGATTTTGATATGGCGGAAAAAATTATAATAAACGCGAAAACGAGCCGTCCGTCTGTGTGCAACGCAGAGGAAAAGCTTCTTGTTCACAAAAACATTGCCGAAAGCTTTCTTCCCCTCATCCTTGATGCTCTTTCAAAAAAAGGTGTTGAAATCATGGGGGATGAAACTGTTTGCCGCATTTTTTCAGAGGCAAAGCCTGCCACAGTAGACGACTGGGGCACGGAATACCTTGATATGAAAATCGGCGTAAAGGTAGTTGAAAATGTTGACGATGCCATTTGCCATATAAACAAATACGGAAGTCTTCATTCAGAGGCAATCATCACCGAAAACGCTGAAAACGCTCAAAGATTTCTTGATACCATTGACGCCTCAGCTGTCTATGTGAATGCATCAACCCGCTTCACCGATGGCTTCGAGTTTGGGTTTGGTGCGGAAATCGGCATCAGCACACAAAAATTACACGCCCGTGGGCCTATGGGGCTTACGGCTCTTACCACCACAAAATATAAAATATACGGAAACGGACAAATCCGTTAAGCACGAAAGGAACTTTTTATGGAACGAGAACTGAGACAAGCCTTTCTGGCACAGGTAAACATCCCCGAGGATACCGGCAAAATCTTTGCCGAATTTGCTCACCAGTTCGAAGAACTTATGATGATTTATCAGTGTGCCATTCAGGAGGTTACAACAAAGCTTGACGTTTTGAGTCACGAAATGTCAGTGAGACGAAACCGAAACCCAATAGAAACGGTGAAATACCGCATCAAAAAGCCTAAGAGCATAGCCGAAAAGCTTCACAGAAACGGTCTTCCCATAACCCTTGAAGCAGTTTCGACCAAGCTCAATGACGTGGCAGGGGTCAGGGTAATATGTTCATTTATTGATGATATTTATACAGTGGCAAATATGCTCACAAGTCAGGACGATATAAAGCTTCTTGCGGTAAAGGACTACATAAAAAACCCAAAAGAAAACGGCTACCGCAGTTATCATATGATTATTGAAATCCCCGTCTTCTTTTCAGACAAGAAGCAATATGTAAAGGTCGAGGTGCAGATACGTACCATCGCAATGGACTTCTGGGCAAGCCTTGAGCATCAGGTTAAATACAAAAAAGATGTCCCAAACGCCGAGGAAATTCAAGCACACCTGAAAAAATGTGCTGACGTAATCTCCGCAACCGACAACGAAATGCAAACCATCGCACAGTATATAGATATTCTCTAAAAAATAAAAAACGCATTAAAAAATGCGTTTTTTTGTTTTCACCCTTATATATCCATCTTTAAGGGGTAAGCACTGATTGTCTTGAATTCCACCCACTTGAGCACGTCCGCCGATGATTTCAAATTTTTTGTTTTCACCTTGGTATATACATTCATACCCCAAAAATGCACGCAAAATCTTGTCGGCATCTTCTGCTTTCATATCATATCTCACAGTAAAATCTTCGGTCAAAGGTGCTGACCAATAAGGCGAATCTGCCTGTGGCTTTGCATTTTCCCAAAGAGCATCAAAGCTTTTCAACAAAGTTTCAATCATTTCAGGCAAAAGCTCTTCCGTTTTCTTCATATATGTTTCAAGGGTTTCATCAGGTGAAACCTCAAATTCCCTTTGCAAAAGGATGTCACCGCTGTCAAAACTTTCCGCGATTTTGTGGACAGTAACGCCGCTTTTTTTCATCCCTTTGAGAATAATCTGTGGCATAGGCCACGGGCCTCTTCCAACAGGCAAAAGCGTCGGGTGGATGTTCACAATGGGCAAATCCGTATCCCAGGGAATTTTGAAATAATAGCCACCGCAAACCGCCATGGTGCAGCCTTTTTCTTTAAGCCTTTTTATATCATCCCTTGTTATGCGAGTTAACTGGCAAGGGATATTTTTTTTCTTTGCAAAATCACAGATTTTCACATTGAATTCGGTCTTGTTGTCGGTTTCACAGGAAAAAAGCTCAACAATTTCGCATCCACATCTTTCAAGTGAACAAAGAGCCTCAAAAAACAAATCAATGCCAATATATGCAATTTTCAATTTTCTCGCCCCTTATCCAAAATATTTAAAAAGCAGAAAAACTGTCAAAGCGTTAAGCATAACAATCAAAGGAACCCCAAATCGGAACTTTCCCTTTCGGGTCTTGTGGTTAAACAAAACCATTCCAAACAATGCTCCCATTCCACCAAAAAGAAAGGCCAGAAGCAACAGAACCTGCTCACTTATCCGCCACTTTTTCATCCTCGCAAGAAGCTTGTCCAGCCCAAACGCAAGCATAACAAAAACATTCCAAAAAAGAAAAGGTATAATCAATTTCATATCAACCATTTAAATGTTTTCATTCGGCATAACAATCGCCGCAATTATATACGCAATAATCCCAGAACCACCAAGAAGGGTAAACACAACCCACGCAAGACGAACTATTGTCGGGTCAATATCAAAATATTCCGCAATGCCGCCACATACACCGCAAAGCTTTTTGTTAACCGCTGATTTATATAATCTCTTTTTCATAAAAATTCTCCTTTGCACTTTGTTTAAGGTCATTTTATCATATTTTTTAGCGGATAACAATACTTTTTCTGCAAAATGATTGCAAAAGAGGCAGCAATATCGTTTGATATTACTGCCTATGCTTTTTCATCTATTCTTCCTCAAAATCAAAGGCATCAACTGTTTCGAGTCTTGATACCGATACTTCATATGCTACCTTGCTCTCAACCTCTGTTTCACTCAGGCGCTTCTGATATTCACGGCTTTGAATTCGCCCCTTGATTGAAACCTTGTCACCTACATTAAGACTCTCAGCAAATTTTGCATTTCTGCCCCATGCAATACATGGTATATAATCCGACTTGTTGTAAGACCTGTTCACCGCAAGCAAAATATCCGCAATTTCACGACCAAAAGGCGTCGTTCTGTAAACCGGCTTTTTGCATATGTAGCCAGTCAGCGATATAGAATTCAGGCTTTCTTCTTCCTCTTCCTCAAGTATCCGCCTTATATCCTTTACAAACACCGTCAGGATAAGTTTGTTTCCTACATTAGTAAAGTTATTATATGACCTGAACTGTCCGTTTATTATAACTTTGTCTCCAATGTCAATGCTTCCTCCCGCCAGAAACTTTTCAGATATTGTTAC
Organism: Clostridia bacterium; assembly: GCA_045648845.1. Lineage (GTDB taxonomy): Bacteria > Bacillota > Clostridia > Monoglobales > Monoglobaceae > SIG440. The sequence continues at coordinate 18,673 of JAZROR010000059.1, read as the reverse complement.
CTTCACCGTATCCTGAGTTTCGCTTAGTCTTGGTGTGTCAAGCATAAAGGTATAAAACACCTCTTCGTAAACCTCGTGGGAAAAAGAAAGTTCACCGGCAACAGTTCCGGCAATAATCACCTTATTGTTTTCTGCATAGTTCTCGGTATTCAAAATAATTCACTCCCTAAATTCTGCGCTGTTTTATGTATAACCCAAAAAAGAAGAATTCTTTCCATCTCTTTTTTATCCATTGGTTACATTAAAGTATATTCGCCCGTTCAGTTTTTAGAACAGTCAAATATCCCCTTAAAATATCCTTTCCAAAGAAATGGTTTCATATTCTATTTTTTGTCAAATATGAATATATTTAAACCATCAAAACAGAAAGGATTTTGGAAATGAAAATTTTTGTTATTACCAAAAGAACCGGCATTTTGCTTATACTTTGCACTCTGCTTATGACGTCTCTTTTTTGCATAGGAAGAAACGAGGCTATGACCGTTTCAAGTGCAAAACGGGATCTGCCTATTTACTGTGTTCAAAAGCCCGAAAATGAAAAAATTGTTGCCCTGAGTTTTGACGCCGCTTGGGGAAACGAAGACACCGGCCAGCTCATTGATATTATGAATAAATATAAAGTAAAAACCACCTTTTTTGTAGTAGGAAGTTGGGTAGATAAATATCCCGAGTCTGTAAAAGAGCTTCACGACGCAGGACACGAAATAATGAATCACTCAAACAGTCACCCACACATGACACAGATTTCGGTTGAAAAAATGAAAGAAGAAGTCACAAAGTGTGACGAAAAAATAAAAACCATAACAGGTGTCAAGCCCACTCTATTCCGAGCCCCCTACGGCGATTATAATAACGATGTCGTTGGAGCAATGCGTGAAACAGGCCATTTTACAATCCAATGGGATGTGGACAGTCTCGACTGGAAAAACCTTACAGCAAACGAAATTTCAGACAGAGTACTTAAGAAAGTAAAGCCCGGCTCCATCGTTTTGTTTCACAATGCAGCTCTTCACACTCCTGAAGCACTGCCCATTATAATAGAAAACCTTCAAAAAGACGGCTACAAAATTGTTCCCGTTTCTGAAATAATATTAAAAGAAAACTTCACCATCGATTCTACCGGTATGCAAATTCCGGATAAAAAAGAGGCAACTCCTCAAAATCCTACCCCCCAGAAGTCGGATGAAAATAAAGATGAGGCCGAACAAAAAGCTCAGCCTACCTCATCTTCTGCGGATATTATAATTTAAGCAAACACCCTTTTCTCTGTCCACGAGAAAAGGGTGTTCGTTTTGTTCATCTAAAATCCAATATACTTAATCCAGTTAAGCAAAAGGTTCTGCCACTGTGCCATATGACAAAGCATTTTTTTATTTTCATCAGCACAATGTTCACCCTCGCCAAGACCAAGTCCGTGCCGGCCCTCAGGGAAAATATGCAGTTCCACAGGTGTGCCGATTGTTTTAAGCTTTTTGGCATAATTCAGACTGTTTATCACGTTTACACAGCTATCCTCAGCTGTGTGCCATATGAATGCTTTTGGGGTACCCTCTTTGGCTATTTCATCCGGCGTAATCTTTGCAACGATCTTAGGATAATCTTCGCCAAGCAAATTCTTACCAGAGCCAATATGCCCGTACGGCTCCACCAGTTCTATCACCGGATAGCACAGAATTTGTGCGTCAGGCAAAAAGTTCTCCTTTTCTATTTCATCCAAAACCATATCCTTGCCAATGCTCTCTGTAAATGTAGAGACAAGGGCTGCAAGATGACCTCCGGCCGACGAGCCCATAACCGCAATTTTCCCCTTATCTATGCCGTACTTTTTGGCATTATATCGCACAAATTTTACACTTCGCCGTGCATCTATTAGTGGCTTTGGAAATGTATCAGGGGCAATTCGATATGTAACCACAAATGAAGTAATCCCATGCCCCGCCAAAAATTCAGCATATGCAGAACCTTCATGCTCGGCATGACAATGATATCCCCCGCCGGGAAATATTATAACTGCTGCATCACTCGTTTTTTTGTCAGGCAAAAAAGCCGTTATCCAAGGACAAGTTTCACTTTTTAAATCAGTATTCCCCCATATTTTAAAGCTTTCTGTTCTCATATTTCCTCCCATACAACCCTTTTTCATAATAATGCCAAATGGGTATCTGGCAATTCATCTTATTCACAATAAAGCAACTCCGGCTTTATTCTTCTTTCAAAGTAACTTCTTCTGTCTCAACGGTTTCTGCAACATTCCCAGTTTCATTGTCAACCTCAGCCTCTTCACCTACAATCATATGCTCTTCCACTTTTTCATCCAGGCAAGCTTTATTTGCGCATTTAAGGACACAAATCGCCTCTGCCAACGGTACAAGAAGGCTTAGAAGAAAATACTTAACCGCCTTTTCGGGAGCATTCGTCTCAAAAACTTTGAAAAGGCACACCATCTGACATCCCATAAGCGCCGAACCACTCAAGCCACCCACAATCGCCCACAGATACATCCCGGCAATACTCATACCGAATTCAGCATTGTTGCGATATGGGCCATCTATCATTTCTTCTGCCATTTCGCCCAAAGCCACGATATAAAATGCAACGAAAACAAGACAAATTGCCAAAAGCACCGGAAGAACAATTTTCCACTTTCTCTTTATGCCGTTTTCCTTGTCATAACCATCAACAATACTTCCCACCGTCCAGTAATTTACCCCAGGTATCCAGGACAGCCACGGATACTTTACCTGTCCAATCTTTGCAAGTTTATAAAGACCAAGTGATGATATCACATAGTCGGCAATACATACACCAAATATTCCTAAAAAGCTTAATATAAAACCAAATACAACTAAAAATGCAAAAAGTTCATTCATTATAAAACCTCCTTTTTTATATCTTATCACAACCATAAACTTTTTTCAACAGAAAATAAAACGCGGTCGCAAAAAGCGACCGCTAAACAAATTTATTCCTCATCCTCATCTGGCATATCCCAGGTGTGATAAACGTTCTGAACGTCGTCATTATCCTCTAAGATGTCAATGAGCTTTTCAAGGTTTTTCACAGCCTCGGGGTCTGTAACCTCGGTAAGCGTCTGTGGAATGTAACTGATTTCTGCTTGTTCGAACTCATATCCTTTTGTTTCAAGAGCTTCACGCACACGGCTGAATTCTTCTGGAGCACAAGTAACCTCAAAGCATTCTTCTTCTGCGCTGAAATCTTCAGCTCCTGCATCAAGAGCATCCATCATAAGTGTATCCTCGTCAATAGCGTCATTCTTTGCAATAACCAGCTGACCCTTGCGGTCAAACATAAAGCCAACGCTTCCTGTCTGTCCAAGGTTACCGCCGTACTTGTCAAAATAATGACGCATATCACCAGCTGTACGGTTTTTGTTATCACTGAGTGTTTCAACCATAAAGGCAACGCCACTTGGGCCATAGCCCTCATATACAAGCTCGAAATATTCCTTTGAGCTATCCTCCCCTGCAGCTTTCTTTATGCTTCTTTGGATTGTATCATTTGGCATATTGTTTGCCTTTGCCTTTGCAATAGCATCACGAAGCTTTGAGTTGCTGTCCGGATCCGCACCGCCCTCTTTCACCGCAACAACCAATTCACGACCGATTTTGGTGAAAAGCTTTCCTCTCTTTGCATCAAGTGCACCTTTTTTTCTCTTTATGGTTGCCCATTTTGAATGTCCTGACATTTTGTTTCCTCCTGTGTCCTTTTAAATAACTTTTGTAAATATCTATTTCTCCTCATCCATTACCGCTTTGAGTCCTGCAGCAAGTCCTGCAAGTCCCTGGATTTCCGATGGGATAATAATCTTTGTCGCTTTTCCGTCTGCTGCTTTTTCAAAAGCCTCGAGGCTTTTGATTTTGAGCACCGCGTCTTTCGGCGAAGCATCATTAAGCATACGAAGACCCGCAGCAGTAGCCTCCTGAACAGAAAGAATTGCCTGAGCTTCACCCTCTGCAATGCGGATTGCTGATTCTTTTTCAGCTTCTGCCCTCAATATCTGAGACTCTTTTTCTGCTTCAGCCTTAAGAATTGCCGCCGCCTTTTCACCCTCTGCTACAAGAATAGCAGATTTCTTTTCGCCCTCAGCTTTAAGGATTGCTTCACGTCTTTCACGTTCTGCTTTCATCTGTTTTTCCATTGCCTCACGTATACCTGCAGGCGGAATAATATTCTTAAGTTCAACACGATTCACCTTGATACCCCAAGGGTCTGTAGCCTCGTCAAGAATGGAACGCATTTTTGTATTTATAACATCACGACTTGTCAAGCTTTCGTCAAGCTCCATATCACCGATTATATTTCTGAGGGTAGTCGCTGTCAAATTTTCAATCGCTGACATAGGAAGTTCAACACCATATGCGTAAAGCTTTGGGTCTGTAATCTGAAAATAAACTACGGTATCAATCTGCATAGTAACGTTATCCTTGGTAATAACTGGCTGAGGCGCAAAATCAACGACCTGTTCTTTGAGGGTAACGCGTTTTGCCACTCTGTCAATAAACGGAATCTTTATATGAAGTCCAACACTCCATGTACCGCTGTATGCCCCAAGGCGTTCGATTACATAAGCGTGTGCCTGAGGAACAACCTTGATGTTTGAAACAACTACCACAATTAAAACTGCAAGTATAATCAAAAACATAATAAAACCTCCTATTTTAAAAAACAGTATTTTATTTTTTCGCTGAAACTACCACGCGGACACCCTCGAGGTCTTCAACCACTACTGGTGTATCTTCTTCAAGAACTTCACCATTTCTGGTTTTGGCGGACCAAACCTGACCCATAACCTTAACCTGTCCGCTGTTTTCTATTGTGTCTATCTTTTGAATAACAATACCATCTTTCGCAATCACACGGTCGGCATTGGTGGGAACGGTTTTTCCCACCACAAATTTTTTGGCAAGAGGCCGTGTTGAAAGAACAAGAACGGCAGAAAGTATAACAAAAATTGTTACTTGTGCGCCAACTCCAATATCAAATGCTGAAAAAACAGCTGTGATGAGTGCAGAAATTGCAAACCATATCGTGATGAGATTGACGGTTGTAGTTTCGATAACTCCAAGGACCACAGCAGTTGCTATCCAAAAAATTGTCCAGTACGTCACTTAAATCCCCCCTCACAAAATTTGCCAAATGCCTTTAAAACACATCAACGGAACTTAAAAAGTTCCGTTAAATCGACTAATACGCTCTTTTGTAACCGCCGTTGCGCTTGCCCTCGGTATTCCTTTTTAGGTCCTGAATTTTTTCGTCACTGTCTTGCTTGAATTTAAGAAGCTTGTCTTCAAAGGACATTCCTTCCATTTCTCGCTTTTTGTGTGAAAACTCAAAAACCTCAGGGGCACCCTGAAGTGCACCGCTTCTTCTGGGGCGGTCTTCTTTTTTCTTTTTCGGCTTTTCCTCAGACGCTTTCTTTATGGAAAGGCTTATTTTCCCCTTTTCATCAACGGAAATAACCTTAACCTTAACGCTTTGCCCAACTGTCAGGTGCTTTGAAATGTCATCTACATAATCGTTTGAAACCTCCGAAATATGTACAAGACCTGTTTTCCCGTCTTCAAGCTCCACAAAAGCGCCAAACGCTGCAAGCCCTGAAACCTTTCCCCGAAGCACCAATCCTTCTTCAATCTGCATAACTAAAAAAATCCTCCTCGAAATGTCATACCCCTGACATCTTCTGTATAAAACGGATAGCCTGTCCGTATTTTTTCAATTTATTTCTGATTTATATCAATGAAAACACGTTCGTTTGCTTTCACAAGCCCAAGTTTTTCTCTTGCTGTACGTTCAACGTATTCATCGGTTCCCGCTTTCTCAAGCTCATCTTTAAGCATCTGTTGTTCAATCTGTGCCGTAGCAATTTTTTCCTCATATTCTTTGGCGAGATCGTCACACTGAGAAAGGCTTATCTGTTGTTTTACAAGTGTCACCACCACATAAATGCACAAAAAACAAACAACCAGAAGTTTTATCAGGTTCTTTGCAGATATTTTGTTATTTTTTTTGTTAATATCTCTTTTTGCCATATGTCCTGTTACCTCACAAAAGCAAGATGAAAACACTCTTCCTATTCTAATGCAATTATATATCAACCCTTTCTCTTTGTCAATACTTATACATTACTTTTTTCTCAGCATAATCCCTGCTTTTTTCATTCTCAGCCTTGCTTTATCACCGCTTCTTTTTGCCGCCTGTTTTGCACGTCTTATTTTTTGCCCCGTGTACCACATAACAATATGTATAGGCCGTCTTAACGCCTTCATAATAAGCGCTATGGGGAAAAGCAAAACCTTTAAGACTCGTCTTATGATTTCAACTGTCCATTTAACCAAAAAAGTGCCTGCATTTAAAACTTTGTTTTTTACAATAACCGCATAGGAAATTGTGCCCAAGCCCCAACCAATAAATCCATGCCACCTGATTTCTCCGCTGTTTCTAAGGTATGCCGCAGCAAATAACAGAACCCCTGAAAGCGTCATAAATATTATATCCTCAATATTCACCACCGCATCGGTGGGTCTCTTTATTCTGCGACTCACCCTCAAAATATCATAAATAAATGCAGCACAAACCCCTGCCGCAAAACTAAAAAAGAAAAAAACCGTTTCTGACCAAACTGTCGAATACATTTTTTCTCCCCTTATCTGAAAATTTTGCCAAAAAAGCTTCCTTTTTCACTTTTGTGTCCCTCGGCATATTCTATGCTGTCTATTTCACCCTCAATTTCCATTTCGCCCTTTTCCACATTGAGCCTATTTATTTTCATTCCCGCACCCTTGACCGTCATCACGCCTTCGGTGGTATAAGCAACAATTTTATCCTCGTCAAAGCTGTCAACATCCTCTACCCCTGAAACCATCATTTTTCGTCTTTCCTCCATAGTGATATTGTGAATCATATCCTCTCGTCTTCTTTCTTCCATTTCTATGCACTCCTTTCACCCTAAACATTTTCTTTCATTTAATTGTATTGAACGGCAAAAAAAAATATGCAGAAACCAAAAGATTTCTGCATATGAAGTTTATCTGAAGTATCTCGCGATGCATTCCACCGCATTTTTCTCTATCATCAAAAGTCCGTGTTCATCCAAAACTCCTTGAAGCACAACCGGCTCTTTTACCTTCTCGGCAAACTCAGAAAGAGTATTCTCAAGCTTGAAAAGGCCAAATGTATCCGCAGGACTAATTTCCAGAAAGAATTCTCCTTGATATTTCATCAACCTGCTTTCACCCATATACTCGCAGGCAATTTCTCTGACGCCCGAGCACAAAGCCTCAAAGTCGATGAATCTAAAAATTCTAAGAGGCTGTCTTGAGGTTCTTCGCCTGATTTTGAATTCCACCTGTTTCACGCGTTTTCCTGCATTGACCAGAGCCTCTGCAAACTCTTTTTCGTTTTTGATTTTGCTTATAACCAGCACATATCCATTGTTGTCTGATGTCGCCGTTTCAACCATAAGCTGTGACTTTTCAACATGAAAATCCAAATCCCGTTCTGCAAGCCTCAGTGCGTGATGAAACATATTCTGTGCTTCAGGAGTGTGGTCGGTAAAATTTTTCAAATCCACATTCCAGGCAATAATATCCTCCGCCTCAACAACAATCTTTATTTTGTCTTCGCTGAGTTTTTCAATCCGCATCTTACATTCACCTCCACAGCATAATAAATATATGTCAAAGCATTTAAAAATTTGCTTCTTTGCCAACACCTTGTCTAATTATACAACATTTTGTCGCATTTGAAAAGACTAAATTTTTTCCAAATAAATTTTTAGTCAAAACAATATTTTTCCTATTGAAATTTCCGAAAAAATATGCTAAGATACCATTACAAAAACAAACGCTACCCTGCGATGTACGTAATTTGGGCACAATGTAAAACCAACACATTTTCAAAGGGATTTTCTCTCCGGATGCGGCGCACATGCCTCCCACAGATTTCTGCGGCCAGTGGACTTGTAATGTATTCGGGATTTAGCCCACCTGCCATGCAGGTTTTTACCTTGACCCACCTACGGCATAGGCGGGGCTTTGTTTTTTTATGGTTTTTTGACCGAACTTTCAAAAAATTTCTCAAAAACCTTGACAAAATTTTTAATTTATATACAATATAAGTATACTTATCTGATAATGGGGTGATTGTGTGCGGGTTATTTCAGGCTCTGCAAGAGGCAGAAAGCTCGTGTCACCGGAGGGTCTTGACACCCGTCCCACTACCGACAGGGTTAAGGAATCGATTTTCAACATAATTATGCCGCATCTTCCTGCAGAGAACGTCTTGGACCTCTTTTCAGGCAGTGGTGCCCTTGGGATTGAAGCGCTCAGCCGTGGCTCAAATCATTGCACTTTTGTTGAAAACAACAAAGATGCTCAAAAAGTCACAACCGAAAACATTGACCTTGCCCGTGTGAAAGACAGAACCAATATGGTTTTTGGCGATGCCTTGGCATTTCTTGGTAAAACTGCCTGTCAATTTGATTTGATTTTTCTTGACCCGCCATATAATACCGGTCTTTTGACCAAATCATTAGTTAAAATTTATGAAAACAATCTTCTTTCGGACGAAGGCATAATCGTTGCTGAAAGCGAATATATGGGCGAAGAGCCGCCATCCGATTTTTTTAACATAAAAAGATATGCAAAATACGGCAAAACCACGGTTTTCATTTTGCAAAAAAAGACTTTGCAGGGAGAGGAAAACATATGAAAGTAGCTGTCTATCCGGGAAGCTTTGACCCATGCACAAACGGGCATCTTGACATTATTACCCGTGCATCAGGTCTTTTCGAAAAAGTGGTTGTAGCGGTTTTGATTAACGAAAAAAAACACCCTCTTTTTTCTCTTGAAGAAAGGGTTGATATGCTGAAAACGGTGACAAAACATCTCGAAAACGTCGAGGTAGTTGCATTTTCCGGGCTACTCGCTGACTTTATGAGACAGAATAATTATTCAATCATCATAAAGGGTCTTCGTGCGGTTTCGGACTTTGAGTATGAGTTCCAGATGGCTCTTACCAACCGTACGCTTTTTGACAAAATCGAAACTGTTTTCATCCCGTCAAGTTCTGAGTTTATGTTTCTCAGTTCCAGTATAGTAAAAGAAGTCGCAAAATACAACGGCGACCTTACACCCTTGGTTCCAAAAGAATTGGTGCCACGGATTACCAGCCGTTTTGGATATTAAATTCCGTATAATTTTAAGGAGGTAACAAATATGGACGTAGGTGCTTTGGATTTAATAAGCGAATTGGAGGATATTATCGACAAAGGTGTGGCTGTTCCTTTCACGGGCCGCTGTATGCTCGACAAAGAGGAGCTTCTCGAAATCATTCAGGAAATCCGTCTCAAGCTCCCCACAGACCTTGAACAGGCTAAATGGATAAAGGCTGAGCGCCAGAACATTATCAACGACGCCAACAAGGAAGCTGAGGAAATCATCAAGATAGCAAACGACAAGCTGATTGCTATGATTGACGAAAATGAAATTACAAAGAAAGCTATGGCTGCTGCTGCTGAAATCACAACAACCGCAAACCAGGAAGCTCAGGCTGCAAAAAATTCTTCATATCAGTATGCAGACTATCTTCTTGAAAATGTTGAAACCGTTGTTCAGAAGACAATCCGCGACCTTGAACAGTGCATCACCATTGTCAAGGAAAACAGAAATCAGCTTAAATAACTTTTTAAAAATACTTTTAGCAAAGTAGGATATGGCGCGTTAAGTGAGAGACAGACGGGAAGTTGCTGCCTCTACGAAAAGTCCCAAAGTGGCTTGCGGTGCCTTGTCCGCATTCCGTTGCTGCACAGAATTTGATTGCTTTTTAAAACAAACAAATGACTAAAGCCTTTTGCAGTGATGTAAAAGGCTTTTTGTGTGCAAATCAAAACCAGAAAGGTTCTGTTTTTTATGAATTCTTCAAGTTTAGGACTTAAAAAGCTTGTATTTATGTCGCTCTTTGTAGGGCTCACCATCATCTGTGTAAGGTTTTTATCTTTTGAAACCACAGTAATTCGGGTATCGCTCGGCTTTGTTCCCCTTTCTGCCTGCGGTATGCTTCTGGGGCCTCTTTCCGCTGGTATTGTAGGTATAGTAGCAGACGTTTTAGGGATGCTTATCAGCAGTCGTGGAGGAATTTATTTCTTTCCCTTTGGAATCAGCGAATTCTTTTATGGTGTGACTTTTGGTCTCATCCTCTACAAAAAACGTCCGTCTTTCTTGCGACTAACGATTTCTCTTTTGCTTCAGTTTGTGACAATAAATCTCATCCTTGGCTCTCTCTGGATTTATCTTTACAATCTTCTTATTATAGGAACGCCAAAAACCTTCTGGCTTGTTTTTGGAAGCCGCATAATCTCAGCCGCTGTTCAGTTCCCCGTTCAGCTGGTAGTCATAAACCTTATGAAGAACTACCTTTCCCCACATTTTGGGAAATTCAAACTTTAACAAAGGACGAAAAATTAAATGCAAAAAAATTTCAACAAATTCGCAAACAGCTTTCAAGCTGTGGCACGACTCAAACTTGAGGGAATAAAGTGTCTGTTGAAACACCTTGGAAACCCTCAGGACAGTTTAAAATTCATTCACGTGGCAGGAACCAATGGAAAAGGCTCTGTCTGCAGCTTTCTACAAAATATATTCACCGATGCCGGATACCACACGGGGAAATATACCTCCCCCAATCTTATAACTGTTTGTGAGCGCATTTCAGTTGACGGAGAGCTCATTTCCGAAAAGGATATAAATCGCATTTTAAAAGATGTTGAAACAGCTGCAAACAAGGTAAAGGAAGAAAGCTCTGATTTCCCCACCCAGTTTGAAATATGGACAGCAGCGGCTTTTTGTTATTTCAAAGAAAGAAACTGTGACATAGTAATTCTCGAAACAGGTCTTGGCGGCACCCACGATGCAACCAATGTCATAAAAGCCCCCATTGCCTCTGTGATAACCACCATAGACATCGACCACACTGAATATCTGGGCGACACCATAGAAAAAATTGCCGCCGAAAAAGCAGGGATAATAAAAAAGCCTTTGGATGCTAACTCCTTTGGTCTTGTGATTTCTTCTCCTCAATGCCCTGATGCAGAAAAAGTTTTGAAAGATGTCTGTCTTGCAAGAGAAAATAAACTTATTTTTTCATCTGCCCCAAAAGCAGTTGCTACCGAGGACTTTTGCGAAATTTTTGACTATAAATCATCCTCAGGAAAAGAGATAAAAAATATAAAATGTGGCATTTCAGGCTTTTATCAGCCGCAAAATGCTGCCCTTGCTATTGAAACTGCACTGGCACTTGACATTGACGAAGAACACATAAAAAGCGGAATTATGAAAGCAAAAAACCCAGGCAGGTTTGAAATCATCAGTCAAAATCCCACAGTGATATACGACGGAGCCCACAATAAAAACGGAATGACCGCCCTTGCCGAATCCCTAAAAAGATATTTTCCGTCATGGCAAGGTGCAACCTTTATTATGGCTTTTATGGGAGATAAGGATATTTCCGGAGAACTTGAAATTTTGAAAAACGAAGGTTTGTTGGAACATTCAGAAATTTTTGCTGTAAAGGTGAAAAACAATCTCCGTGCAGCAGAAACCGACTTTGTGGTAAATGCCGCAAAAAAAACAGTCATCCAAGTTGTGCCCTATAAAGAACTGAAAGACGCCTATTCCCGCGCTCTCGCTCTTTCAAAACCCGTCATCCTCTGTGGTTCTCTTTATCTTTACAAAGATCTTGACGAAGTTCTTAAAGAAATATAAAAATTTTTATAACAGCTATTGACAAACATCTTTTGTTATGCTAAAATATCATTCGTGGTGAGTATCGCCGTGAACATTTGCGGGAGTGGCTCAGTGGTAGAGCGTCACCTTGCCAAGGTGAACGTCGCGAGTTCGAATCTCGTCTTCCGCTCCAAGTTTGAAAGTCGCACAAAGGTGCGACTTTTTGTTTTTTTGTAACTTTTTCGTTTTTTTCATATATTCCCTTGACTTTAAAATATCCCTAAGCTATAATGACGATGTAAACAATTTTTACCCTTTGGGAGGCAAAAAAATGAAAGCACCAAACACCGTTAGTATTGCGCGCCTTGGCTCGCACAAAACTGTCCGTATGGCAGCGGACGAACTGAAAAAATATTTGCATTTGATGAATCCCGACGCTTTGATAGATGTCCGCATTTATGACAAATACGATGCATCAATCCCAAATCTTTTGTGGGTTGGTCTTGATGCTGAACTTGATAAAAACCTAAAACCCGTAGAAGATAAAACTCTCGACGATGCAATCTGCATTGATGTAGACGACTTCTGCGGATTTATTACCGGTGCAAATGAGCGTGCTGTTTTGATTGCAGCATATCGTTTTTTGAGAGAACTTGGAATAAAGTGGCTTTGCCCGGGAAAGCTTGGGGAAGTAATTCCCGAAAAAGTTCTTGACAAATGTAATATACATATAAATGAAGTTCCAAGTATGCGCCACAGAACAATCTGCATAGAAGGTGCTATCGGCTATGAGCATACTTATGATTTGATTGACTGGATGACCAAGATGGGTATGAACGGCTATCTCTTCCAGTTTTTTGTGCCCGATTTCTTTTTCCGTCGCTGGTATTTGCATGAACGCAACAACAAGGTTATGGAGCCTGTTCCCTTCACCCGTGAAGACGGACTATGCATTCACAAAAAGCTCATTGAAGATGTTACAGACCGCAGTCTTTTGCATCACGCAGTGGGACACGGCTGGACAGCCAAACCATTTGGTCTTGATGCAAGCGGTTGGGATTATATTGATGATAACACAGTCCCTGATGATATCCGAGAAATGTTGGCTATGACAAATGGTAAACGCCAACTCTTCGGCGGAGCACCGTCAAACACTCAGGCTTGTTATAGCAACCCAAAAGCCACTGCAAGAATTGCTGAAGCTGTTGCTGACTATTGTGCGGAGCATCCCGATATTGACTACATTCACGTGTGGCTCGCTGACGAGCGGAATAATTTCTGCGAATGCGAAAATTGTCGCGATATAAGACCTAGCGACCTCTATATAAAGATGCTCAATCGTGTTGACGAAGAGCTTACTTCACGCAATATTGACACAAAAATTGTTATGATTTCATATAATGACCTTTCCTGGGCACCACAGTTTGAAGAACTAAAAAATCCTAAGCGTTTCTCACTGATGTTCGCTCCCATAACAAGACGTTTTAACACGTCTTATGCAGATGTTGATTTGGACAATCTGCCAGAAGAAGAATGGCCTTTTGAGCTTAACAAACTTGTTATGCCACGAGAAAATACTCCGGTGGTTCGTCTTATGAAAGGTTGGGATAATTTTAAATCTCTCGACAGAAGCGTTTTTGACTATCATTTTTGGGCAACCACTTTTGTATCAGATGTGGGCGGATTTAAAATTTCTGATGTTATGTCACGAGATATAAAAACCTATAAAAAATTGAACATTGACGGACTCGTTTCCTGTCAGGTTCAACGTTACAGTTTCCCTACAAACATTCCTATGCAGGTTATGGCTGACACTTTGTGGAATGAAAATGCTGATTTTAACGTTATCGTTGACACTTATCTTAAAGATGCTTTTGGCAAGGAATCCAAAAAAGTCCGTACCTATCTTGAAACCCTTTCAAATCTCACAGCATACTGGGTTAAAAACGAAGAACCCGATGTAATGGTGGACGATAAATTAAAGGCAGACAACAAAAAGGGCCTTGATCTTATCAAAGAATACCGTCCTGTTTTCGAAAAGATTTTTGAGGATGGCAATTTTGAAAACGAAGTTCAGAAAACATTCTGGAGATTTCTCATCAAGCATCTTGATTTGGCAGAAGTTATCCTGAAGCTCCAGGTAAGAAAGTTTTCAGGCGAATCTCCTGATGACCGTTTTGACGCAATTAGAGCCGGTGTAAAGGCTTATCGAGAGGCAGAGCCTGAACTGCACAGAGTTTTTGACGTTTGGCGTCAGATTCTCACCCTTGGAAGTGCAATCCCCATCGAAGATGCTCACTAAAAAGTTATGTACACAAGAACCCAAAAATTTTGGGTTCTTGTTTTTTTTGTTATCTTACGATAACCATTTCAGTAGGTCTGTCTTCATAAATCTTGATGAAGAGTCTTACCTCGTTGCCTTCTTCAAACACTTCAATATCACCTGATGTTACAACAGAAACATTTCCTGTCTTACGCTGTGAGTTATATTCATAAACCAAAGCGCCGTTTGTTGAATAGTTACTTACTGTTCCGTTTACGCTTACGTTAACTGAATCAGTGAATTTCTTTGTTACCTTACCATAAACAGTAACAAGGTCTGTTGCTACATTATTGGTGAACTCGGTGGTCTTCGCCTCTGAGTCAAAGAGAACTGTAATTTTGTCGACTTCGCCCTTGGCATTTGTGCTGTACTGGAAGATGTCACCCTGTTTGAGGGCCTTGCTTCCGCCCTTTACAAAAATATTTTTGTCGCTGGACATAAGCTCTACACGTTTTCCGTTTTCGATACCGTAAACAACATCTACTGTCTCATAATCTTCGTTCTGTGCTGATGCTATTTCGTCAACCAGAACAATGGGGTTTTTCGCCTCAGTCACACCTGTTGTGCTTGTTACCACAATAGCTCTTGCAGAGAAGTCTTCCTGAAGGTCATAAACTATAATGTCATAAGGTGTGTTGTTTGAGAACATATCCATATTTCTTACGGCATATCTTGTTGTGTCAGTTCCTGCACTTGCAGGTATATCAAATACGATTGTACTTGGTGTAACCTTTACATTTCCAAGCATATTTGATGCGCTCTTATACACCTGTTCTGCTGCTGCAATATTCTTTGTGAATACACCTTTGTTTACTGTGCCTGATGCTGTTTTGTCAACCGCAAGGTCAATACCTGTAAGGAGTCCCTGAGAGTTTGTCTCATAGGTTACAAGCTGAGGAGATACCACGCCGTCTTTTCCAAGTGCGGCAAGTGCCGCGTCTGCTGCGAGGCCATAAGTGTCATTTACACGGATTTTTGTCGCTGCATCAAACACTGTTGTGTCGCCTGCTGATGTGAATATCTTAAACTGAAGGGTCTTGTCGATTGTTCCTGTGATTGCTGCACCTGTCATATATCCATAAGTTCCACGAATGGCTGTTCCTGCTGTTGATGCTGTAGTGTCTACTGCTGCGACATTTCCTTCAACATCAAGATAGAAACGTCCCTCGTCACGAAGATTGATTTCGTTTGGATAGTTTGCAGCCTTCTTATAAACAGTTTCTGAATCATTTATTCTAAAGCCCTTTGCTGTTGTCTGTGTCACGCGGCCAAGAATACTCTCTGTTGAAACATAACCCTTGATGAGCTGTTTATCCTGGCTGACTGTATAAGAAATTACATTCCATTCGGCTAAGTCAGTGGGCTGAATCTGTACACCGTCTTTCCAGAGAACAAAGTCAACCTCTGTGCTTTCAGGATCAAGAAGAAGTGAGCCGTTGTTATACTTATCGGTAACTCTTCCTGTTGCTGATGAAACAGTTTCCACTACAAGATTGGTAAAGTGGTTTACAAACACAATATCATATACACTATTCACATCTGTATCAAGAAGAACGAGGTTTCCTGTTGCAGGAATAAGCTGTTCGTTGGTAAGTGTGCTGATGAACTTTCCGTTGTAAATATAAACAGGGTTTGCTACTATACTTGCAGTTCTTGTTGTGGTGTCATTGGTGCCTGCTCTCCAGTAGGTCACTGTTTTGTTGGCACCGCTTTCACCTGTAACTGATTCGATGTCTGTTGCGTTTATAGTGAGAACATTGTTCTTGCTTTCCTGCGGTTTAACAAGAATAAGTGTTTTCTGGTCACGTGTTGTGTCTATTCTTGCATAATAAACCACATTGTATCCAAGATATTCACGCGCCATTGTTGTGCCTTCTTCAAACACGCGGTCGTTTATCATAATCTGGTTTTCAGATGCTGTGCTTCCGCCTGAAAGTGTTGTTTCGCTTGTTCCTGTAATCTGTCCGTATGCCTTTTCCACATTAAGTCTGTCATAAAGAAGTGTTTTATCAACTACTTCATATATGATGTTTGAGCCAAAGCCTGTCTGTTCCATAAGGTTGACAGTAAGGCCATTGAATACTAATTGTGCTATATCTCCTCTTTTTGCTGGGTTTCCGCCTGCTGCCGAGATACCTTTAAGAAGCTGATTTTCTGAAGCAACAGCCATATAGCCTGCAGGGTATCCGCCTCTCTGTATTGCAACCGGCTCATAACCAAGTGCTCTTACCAAAATGGTAACCGCTTCCTGAAGAAGAACGTTATCATCAGGACGGAACGTGCCCACATCATCACCGATAACAAGTCCCTGCTGTTCTGCCACATTGATTGCACCTGTTGCCCAATGTCCTGCGGGAACGTCAGGAAAACGTGTACCATAACCTGAACCGCTTGCCACATCCTCAAGACCTACCGAATAAACTGCAACTTTTGCCATTTCAGAACGAAGAATGGGGTCATCAGGACGGAAAGCACCGTCTTCTGCGTCACCTACCATAATGCCAAGAGCATTAAGAACCTCTGCCGCTTCTTCATACTTTGTCCCTGCAATATCTGGCGAAAGAGCAACACGACGGCTGCTGTATCTTGAAGGAGCCACAGACTCTGAAAGGTGGTCATTCATCATAGCATTATTTTTTGTTCTGTTTTGTTCGACAAGAGCTTCGCTGTTGTCCATTGTCTTTGTTACTCTTGGAGTCGCTGCCGGCATTTTTGAATTCATATCTTTGTTTTCTGTGCCGGATTGACTTTCTGTTTGACTTGTGTTTGAATTGTTTTCTGCCGCATTGTTTCCGGTATTCAGCTGTGTGTTTGCACTGTTTGTACCATTTAACATTTCGGGAGTTTCACCCGATGCAAGAATTGTTCCTGCATCTGCGGCAAAAACATTTATGCCAAATGTGAAAAGCATAACTGCTGCCACACACAAGGCAATAAATTTTTTTGACATTTTTATTCCTCCTCTTTTAAAATTGAAAATGTTTCGCTTTTATTGTGTGTCGGCAAAAAAAATTTACAACACAAATTTTTTGGGTTATTGACAAAAATATTCCTATGCTCCAATACTTTAATCAATTTGTAATAAATATGTAAAAATTTTTTAGATAAATATAGTTGAAATATCTAAAAATATATGATAGAATAAAATTGTTAAAAAATAACTTTAACACAAATTTGATAATTATTAACACATAAACCTATACCAAGGGGGAATTCAAATGATTAACAAAAAACTTTTGAGCGGTATTATATGCGTGATTTTTCTGCTCTCAACCTTGTCCGTTGCGGCGTTGCCTTTTTCCGATGTGGAAAACGACCCGACAGTCCAGTGGGCAAAGCCATACATAAACGAAATGGCAGAGCTTGGCTACATTAAGGGTTACGAAGACGGTACTTTCAAGCCCAACAACACAATTTCAAAAACTGAAGCCCTCATTCTTCTTTCAAGAATGATAGGTGTCAATGATGAAAGTTTTGCAGATTCCCTTGAATATGCAGTTTCAGAATACAAAGACACCCTCAGCAAATTTTCAACCAACTACGAGAAAGAGGTTTCTTTCCTCCTTTACGTTGGAATTCTTGATGCTGATGACCTTAGCACATATATTTCAAACGCAAACAAAAACACAGCTCTCAAAAGATACGAAGCAGCTGTTCTTCTTACAAAACTTTTGGGTGCTGAAGAAGAAGTTTTAGGCAATGCCTTTGTTTCATCTTCATATGCTGACACAGTTGAAATTCCTGATTCTGCACGTGCTTATGTTGAATACGTAAAAGAAAAAGGCATTATGCAGGGTATGGGAAACAACGAAAAGGGTCAGCCGATGTTCTCACCCAACACCTCAGTTACTCGTTCACAGATGGCAAAAATGCTTTACAGCCTTATTGATGTAATTGACCTTTCATCACAGACAGGCACTGTTGTTTCTGTTGATACTTTCCACGAAACAATCACTGTTACAATAGGCGGCAGCGACATCGTGTACGACATAAAAGCAAATACAAAATTCAAGGTAAACGGCGAAGACGTTAAATCAACAGACCTCAAAAAAGGCATGAGTGTAAAAGTTACTCACATTGCAGGTGAAGTTGCCCTTATTGAAAACAATGTTTTAATCGAAGATTCTGTTGTTTACGGTCTTGTTTCTACAACAAAAGACTCTACAACAAAATCTATTACCATTGCTGATGCAAACAACAAGAAAAACGTTGCAACTTACGTTCTTGCCGACAATGCAAAAATAAGGGTGAACGGTGCAATCGACCTCTTCAGCAAAGTAAAAGCTAACAACTATGTGGCGCTTACTTTGGTTGACGGACTTGTTGAAACCCTTGAGGTTATTGACAAAACCACAACAGCAACCGGTACACTTGATTCAATCGATGCATCAGGCGAATTCACAGTTCTTTATGTAAAAGAATCATCAGGTGAAGTTAACGGCTATGAAATTTCAGCTGACGGCGTTGACGTTTCAAGAAACAGCCTTTCATCAAATCTCAATCAGCTTATGACTGGTGACACAGTTGTTCTCAAAATGACCTACGGCAAAGTGACAAAAATTTCAGCAAGCAGCAAAAACCAGAGTCTCTCTGGTTCAATCTCATATAT
>JAZROR010000058.1:0-3741 GCA_045648845.1 Clostridia bacterium | reverse complement strand
GCGCCTGTTCCGGGAAGAGGTATTGCCACAAGAATAAAAAGTCCCCAAAACTTATACCGGTCAACCACCTTGCGTTTTTTTTCAGCCTTTTGTTCCATGGCAGAAACCACTTTGTCAAGCTTTTTACTAATCTTTCGCATCCACTCAAAAAGCTTTCGTATAAACAAAATAATAAAAGGCACCGGAACCATATTTCCAATGACCGAAATGCAAATCGCCAGCCACAAATCAAGTCCACTCGCTGTGGCAATTGGAATAGCTCCACGAAGCTCAACCACAGGAATCATAGAAATAAAAAATGTTGTAAAAATCTTACCCATAAAAGTATCAAAAAAAGCCATCTGAAATTCTCCGTTTATTTTCTTTATACCATAAGTATACCTTTATTCAAAACACTTGTCAACAATACAAATTTGAACTTTTGTTACTTAAAATATATCTCTACACCGAACTCTTTTGCAAGAGCCTCCCCATCTTCCCTACCAAGCACAAAGCAGGCTGTTGCCAAACAGTCCCCTAAAAGACTACTTTCTCCCACGATGGTCACACTGCTGTAATCCGTTTCTTTTGGCAAGCCTGTTTTTGGATCCAATATATGATGATATTTCTTTCCGTCTTTCTCGAAAAATCTCTGATATGTTCCGCTTGTGACAACGCTGCCCTCATCTATTTGAACCACCTGGTCATATTCACCCGCAACATCAAAGGGCTTCTGCAGTCCTATTCTCCACTTTTTATCTTTTACATCACGATTTTCTCCCACGCAACAGATATTTCCACCCAAATCCACTATGGCTCCTCCAACTTCATAGCTTTTAAGGATTTCCAAGGCTACATCTCCGGCATAACCTTTTGCAGCTCCGCCCAAATCTATTTTGGCTTCATCATATTTTTTAATAATAGTTCTTTTTTCCGCATCAAAAATTATTGCACCTTTTTCGCAAATTTCAAGTGCCTTTTTGATTTCAGCGTCACTTGGAACACGTCCGTCTTTGTCAAATTCCCACAAGGAAAATACTGGTGCAAGACTTATGTCAAATGCACCACCAGACGCTTCCTCCACCTTCTTTGCAGCAGAAATAATTTCATACATATGGTCAGAAAGGGTTATGACCTCACCTTTTTTTGCGGAATTTATTCTGCTAACCTCCGATTCTTTATCAAAAAAGTCCGTAATCTCATGAATTTCACGAAGTTCTTCAAACACGGCATCCAACGCTTCTTTGGCGTCACTCCCGTATGCACTTACGCTGCAATATGTATCAAACAAAAATTCGGTTTTTTCAACGCCCGGGTTCTGTAACTTTTCCTTGAAATAAAGCCCCGCAAAAATCGTCAAAAGCAGAACCGCACTAAAGACCCAGACAAACTTTCTCATTTGATTTCTCCTTAACTGAAATTTTATATCTATATGATAACACAAATATAATTTGCCGTCAATCTTCTTTACTTTTAAAGAATTTTATGGTATAATTGTTTTATATTTATAGCTATGCTGAAAGGGGGAATCTTTTTTGAAAAACCGTGCCTCTTCCAAAGCCGTGCGCACCATCAGTTTCATGGCTGTTATCATTTTCTGCGCAAAGCTTATGGGTCTTCTCCGCGAAACACTTATTGCAAGCGTTTACGGTCAGGGTTTTGAGTCCGACATTTTAAACACTGCTTCGCAGATTCCTCTGCTGTTTTTTGATATGACTTTGGGGGTTGCTATTCTTTCAACCTTTGTTCCCGTTTTCAACACATTCTTAGAACGTGACGGAAAGATGCGTGCAATGAAATTTGCCAACAGCTTTCTTGCAACTGTGGTTATCATTTCATCCCTTGCGGCTGTTATTGGTATGACTTTTGCCTACCCCCTTGTTCGTCTTATGGTGCCGGGATATTCTGCCGAGAAAGCCGCTGCTACTGCAATGCTTCTTAGAATTTTGTTCCCGTCAATAATTTTTACAGCTGCCGCTTATACTGCGGTTGGCATCCTCCAATCTTTTGGAGAATTCAATATCCCGTCAATAATCAGTGTTGTTTCAAACCTGATAATGATTTTGTATCTCATTTTTGCAGGTAACCGCTTTGGTCTTTTGGGGGTTGTTATTTCAATGGTAATCGCCTGGGCATCTCAGCTGATTATTCAAATCCCCCATCTCCTAAAAAGCGGCTGGCGATGGAGCTTTGGCTTCAGTCTTCGTGATGAGGGGATCCGTGATGCCGCAAAGCTGGCGCTCCCTGTTCTTATTAGCTCGTGGATTCAACCTCTTTGTGTGGTTATCAATATGGCATTTTCATCCTCTATGGGCGATGGTGCCGTGTCAGGTCTTAACTGGGCAAACAAAATTTATATAATAATGGTGGGCGTTTTTGCCTATGCAGTTACAAACTTCATTTTCCCCCGTCTTTCAAGACTTGGCAGTGGCTCAAAAAATGATGAATTCAAAGAGACCACTTGTCTTTCTTTGGGCTGGATTGTCTTTATCATAGCGTATATTTCAGCTATGTTTATCGCCCTTTCAAAGCCTATAATAAGAATCATTTTTGAATATGGTGCTTTTTCAGCCGAAAATACAAAAACCACATCGACAGCCCTTCTCTTCTACTCATTCGGTATGGTGGGTTATGCTATCTGCGAAATCTTAAACAAAAGCTTTTATGCACTTCGTGACGGCAAAACGCCTATGTTTACCGCCGCTTTTGGAATTTTTATAAACCTTGTATCAGCTTTTGTTTTCGTAAAACTCTTTAAAATGGGCATTGGCGGTCTTGCCTTGGCAAGTGCTGTGAGCTCACTTGTCATGGCTTTGGTTCTCCTCTATATGATAAACAAAAAGGAAGACGGAACAATAACTTTCGGGTTCATCAAAAACACAGCGAAAACCATTTTCGCTGCCGCCGTTTGCGGTTTCGTTGCTTTTGCTTTCTATGAATTTTTGTCACCCAGTGAAATGGGTCGCATTTCAAACTTCATCTTTTGCGGAGCATCTGCGGGCGTTGCCCTTATCTTATATCTGATACTTAGTTTTGTTTTGAAGCTTGACGAATTTGACCAAATCAGGAGGTTTATTCATCATGAAAAATAACAGCTTTTTCATAACATCTTGGCTCTGTTTTTACAATACTATAATTAAAAGCAGCCTCACCTATCGCTGGCTTTTGGGCCTGTATAATGGCATTTCAAAGGCTTGGAGAGAATCCTTTATCACCAACCTTTTCAGACGGCAATTTTTCTCCGAAAGCTCTATCAAAAACAGCTTATGGGGCAAAATTTGTTTTTTCCCTTTTTCTCTCATCGAAAAAGTTGCCGACAGTTTTGGCGAAAAACTGGTTGCCCAAAAGGAAAAAAGTCACATAGTCAGATTTTTTAAATATTTTTTGCACAACTGTCTTGCTCTTAACCTTCGTTTTCTTGGGGTCTTCATTTTCTTTGGTGCCCTTTCAAACCTTTTGATATCTCTTTTGAGTGGTGGAAAAATTCTTCTTTCACTTTCTGCAATACTTTTAGGTGCACTTTTTTATATCTTTGATTTCAATCTTACAACTGCATTTAAAAGTTCGAAATTTGTTGGTTTTATAGAAGCTTGCCTTGATATAAAATTTAACTTTGATTTCTTCTATATGACAAAATGTGAGGGAACGACAAGACTCATATCCGCCATAATCTTAGGTATCGCATCAGGGCTTATCTGTGGTATTATTTCACCAATTCTTGCCCTTTTGTTTGTTTTTGGACTGCTTTTCTTCTGCCTTGTA
>JAZROR010000057.1:0-7733 GCA_045648845.1 Clostridia bacterium | reverse complement strand
AATAGGTCTTTTGGACATCGAGAAACGGCTGAACAAAATTGTAAAAGCAGAAAACATTCAGATAACTCCTGATGCAGTTGAACTTGTGGCAGAACTTGCTGATGGTTCTATGCGTGACGGACTCAGCATTCTTGACCAGTGCGTTGCATTCAGCAAGGATGAACTTAAATATGATGACGTGGTTGACATAGTCGGCATCGCGGACAAAAAAGTGTTGTTTTCTGTGGCGGACAGCATTGCAGCTTTTGACACAAAATCAGCTCTTGATGCAGTCGATAAATTCTTAAAAAAAGGAAACGAGGCCGCAGATTTCATTCAGGAACTTATATTGCATTTCAGGGCACTTATGATTTGTAAATCAACAAGCTCACCCAATGATATTTTGGAGAAAACCGAGGATGTAATAAATCGTTACATTGTGCAGGCGGAAAAGTTCAGTCTGGACAGGCTGATAAATGTCATTTTGGTTTTAAGCGAATTTTTGCTTCAGGCAAAGAAAATTTCCGTGCCAAAGGTCGCTGTTGAAATGGCGATTGTGAAGCTCTGCTCAGCAAACGCCGATACATCCAATGATGGACTTTCGGTGAGGGTTGAACGACTTGAAGCGTTGCTGGAAGATATAAAAGAAAAAGGTGTTGTGGCATCAAAACCTACTTCAAAATCAAAGAACGTGACACAGGCGGGTGAAGAACCACCAAAGCCGGCAGCACCGCATCTAACGGATGCGAAAAAATGGGCAAAATGGCGTGAAGCGCTTCTCCTTATAAAAGAAAGAAGCAAGAGCCTTTATACATTTTTATTTAATGCAGAGGCCCTTGATTTTGGGGATGAAATTGAACTTGTAATTTCCGGAGAGCTTGCATATGACAAAATAAACACTGCTGACGGAAAAACTTACTTGTCTGCACTTTTTACCGAAGTGCAGGGACAAGAACTCAAGGTGGTTATTTCACGAAAAGGCAACTTGAAACAACGTAGCAATAGTTCTGCATCAGTTTTGGATTTGGTTGCAAAAAAAGATTTGCTTGGCGACAAAATGACGGTGGTAGAAGAATAGAATTTTTATCAGGAAGGATATGATTATTATGGCAAAAGGTGGATTTCCAAGAGGCGGTATGCCCGGTGGTGCAAATATGAATCAGATGCTCAAGCAGGCAAAGAAAATGCAGGAGCAGATGATGAAGATGCAGGAAGAAATGGAAGAAAAGGTGTATGAAACTACAGCTGGCGGCGGTGCAGTTTCAGTTAAAGTAAACGGAAAACGAGAAATTCAGAAAATTTCACTAAAACCTGAGGTAGTTGACCCTGATGATATCGAAATGCTTGAGGACCTTATTACTGCTGCAGTTAATGAGGCTCTTCGCAAGGTAGACGAAAGCTCTGCAGACGAAATGAGCAAGCTCACCGGAGGGCTTAATATACCCGGATTATTTTAAAAAATATTAGGCATCCCTCCACAAGTTTGGACAAGGGTGCCTAAGTCACGTTATGACAAGATTTTGAAAGGATGTACATAATGAAAAGTTTCAGTCCAATATTATTTTCAGATTTAAAAGGATATAGCTCATCGCAACTCTTAAAAGACATAATCGCCGGAATAATTGTGGCGATTATTGCTTTGCCGCTTTCCATAGCTTTGGCTATTGCGTCGGGCGTAGGACCTGAGGCGGGTATTTATACCGCTATTGTTGCAGGATTTGTTACTGCGGTTTTTGGAGGCAGTAGCGTCCAGATTTCAGGACCGACCGCGGCTTTTGCAACCATTGTTGCCGGAATTGTTGCTCAAAAGGGTCTTGACGGAATGGTTCTTGCTACTGTTGTTGCAGGTATTATTCTTGTTCTTATGGGGATATTCAAACTTGGAAATCTCATAAAGTTTATACCATTTACCATTACCACAGGTTTTACGGCGGGTATTGCTATAACATTGGTAATCGGTCAGATAAAGGACTTTTTTGGCGTTACATACAGCGGTGCGGCTCCTGTCGAAACTATAGAAAAGCTTATGGCGTTTTTTGAAAATATAGGTACTGCAAACTTTCAGGCGCTTATTGTGGGCATGGTTTGCCTTGTTATACTCTTTGGATGGCCCAAAATCTATGATAAAATCCCTGCATCACTTATCGCAGTGGTTGTTTCTGTGTTTATGGTTAAGGGCCTTAAAATGGAGGTAAATACCATAGGAGATTTATACAGTGTAAGCAGTGCATTGCCGAAGTTCAGTATGCCAAACGTAAGCCTTGATGCTGTTGTTGACGTTTTGCCTGATGCGGTTACTATTGCTTTGCTTGCGGGAATTGAATCACTTCTTTCTTGTGTTGTTGCTGACGGAATGGTAGGCAAGAAACATCGTTCAAACACCGAGCTTACAGCTCAGGGCTTGGGAAATGTCTGCAGTGCACTGTTTGGCGGAATTCCTGCAACTGGTGCTATTGCGAGAACCGCTGCAAACATAAAGAACGGCGGAAGAACTCCTGTTTCAGCAATGGTACATTCTGTTGTATTGGTGCTTGTTCTTGTGGTTTTGATGCCATATGCGGCACTTATCCCGATGCCTGCTATTGCGGCTATACTTATTTCTGTTGCTTACAATATGGGACAGTGGAAACAGCTTGGTTATCTCCTGAAAACCTCTCCTAAGAGTGATATTCTTACAATTCTTATAACACTTTTCCTTACGGTTGTTTTTGATTTGGTTGTTGCTATCGAGGTGGGAATTGTTCTTGCTGCGATTCTCCTTATGAAGCGTATGAGTGATGAAACCAAAGTTGAAAGCTGGAAATATGTGAAGGAAGAAGCTCAGGGCGAAGAGCTTGGTCTTCGGTTTGTTCCCAAGTTCATCAGCGTATATGAGCTTTGTGGACCTATGTTTTTTGCTGTGGCAAACCAGATTTCTGAAATAAAAGCAAAAGATTATACCAAGTGCATTATCTTAAGAATGAGGTCTGTTCCCTCAGTTGATACAGATGCCCTGAAAAATCTTTCAGCACTTGTCAAGGGTTGTCGCAAAAAAGATATAACCGTTATTTTCTCTCATGTAAATCCTCAGCCCCTGAAAGCTATGAAAAAATCAGGACTTTTTGAACTTGCAGGCGAAGAAAACTTCTGCGAAAACATTGACAAGGCTATGGCGAGAGCTGAACTTTTGGGTTAAAGCTATGCCAGGAAGATTTGAAGATTTTTGGCTTGAAAACACAGAGTTCAGGCAAGAAAACCACTATGATGAATTGCCCAAAAATATTTTTGAAAAGTTTTCAAACACAGAAAATCTTGATAATGATGTATTGATTACCGTTACAGGAATAAATCACTATTTTGGCAAAGAACCATTCAATATAGGCACAAAAGTTTTTCTTCAAAAGGAAACCAAAAATAAATATGATAAATTTGCTATTTCTGTCATTTTTGACGGCATAAAAAAGTGTGGCTATGTGGCAAACAGTGAATATACAGTGAAAGATGGTACGTTTTTTGCAAAAGAGATTTATGGCGGAATAGAAAACCTTAAATCTGCCACAATTTTGTGGTCAGATGACAACTTTGCGATTTGTAGCCTTGATGATATGTCACAGTGCGATTTGCTGTTTGGCTGGGGCACTTGTTTTTTCGAAGATGGCAAAGTTGATTATGCGATAAAGATATTTGACTATCTTACGCGGTATCGTGAAAGTGCTGCTCTTTTACAAAGGCTTTCACTTTGCTATATAAAAAAATCGGACTTTCAAAATGCTCTTAAAAGCATAAATAAGGCAATAGAACTTGATGATGGCAACATAAAAAATCTTGTCATTCGCAGTGCTATTTTAAAAGAATTGAAGGAATACAAGAAAGCTCTTTCAGATGCAGAATCAGTGCTCGAAATTGATAGAGACAATGTTGTTGCAAATAAAATAAAAGAAGAATTGGACAGGAAACTGTAAAATACGGTTTCCTGTTTTTTTGTGCTTTTTCCTGCATATACTAAAATAAAAACTTGGAGGCAAATATGAAAAAATCTGTCTGGCAGGATAGCGTTGCATTTAAAGAATTTGAAAAGTTGAAAGGCGAAAGAAAAACTGATGTGCTGATCATAGGTGGAGGTATCTGCGGAATCCTTTGTGCCTATCTCTTGCAAAAAGCGGGGGTGGATTATATCCTTGCAGAGGGAAATAGAATAACATCAGGAATAACAAAAAATACCACTGCAAAAATAACTTCACAGCATGGTCTTTTTTGTGAGAAACTCATAAAAAATGCAGGTAAAGAAAAAGCAAGGATGTATCTTGAGGCAAACAATGAGGCTTTGCACACCTATAGAGAATTATGTAAAAACATAGATTGCGACTTTGAAACAAAGGATGCCTACACATATTCACTCAGCGACAGAAAGAAAATTGAGAACGAAATAAAGGCAGTAAATTCTTTGGGTTTCAAAGCGGAATTTTCGAAAACCCCTGAACTTCCCTTTGAAACCAAAGGAGCAGTCTGTTTCAAAAATCAGGCACAGTTCAATCCGCTTAAATTTATCGCAGAAATTTCAAAAGATTTAAACATTTATGAAAACACTTTTATCCGTGACATAACACCAAGCGCAGCCGTGTCTGATACAGGGAAAATAATTGCAAAAAAAATAATTGTTACGACACATTTTCCGTTCATAAATAAGCACGGTAACTATTTTTTAAAGCTTTATCAGCACCGCAGTTACGTTTCGGCTTATAGGGGAGCAAAAGAACTTTCAGGTATGTATATTGATGAAAATCTTAAAGGCTTGTCATTCAGGTCATATAAGGATTTGCTGGTGATAGGAGGAGGAAGTCACCGCACTGGAAAAAAAGGAGGAGCCTGGGAGGAAATACAAAATTTTGCCGATAGATATTATCCTGATACAACTCTTAAATACCAGTGGGCAACCCAGGATTGTATGAGCCTCGACGGCGTTCCGTATATTGGCAAATATTCAAAAAATACACCAAACTTATATGTTGCATCAGGCTTTAACAAATGGGGAATGACAAGCTCAATGATTGCTGCAAAAATCTTATGCGATATGATTTTGGAAAAACCCAACGATTTTGCAGAGGTCTTTTTGCCCCAGAGAAGCATTTTAAAGCCACAGCTGTTGATAAACGGAGTTGAAACCACTGCAAATTTTCTTGCGCCAACTACAAGACGTTGCCCCCACCTTGGTTGTGCGCTGAAATGGAACAAGCTTGAACACACATGGGATTGTCCTTGCCACGGCTCACGTTTTGAAGAAAACGGGAAGCTCATCGACAATCCTGCTACCGGTGATGCAAACGTTAAATAAATATTGATTTTCACAAAGTTCCGTGATAAAATGATTATAATAGAAATTTAGGAGGGAATTTCATGAAAAAAGTATTATTGTTTGTTTTGATTATGAGTTTAATGTGTTCTTCGTTTGTGGCCGCAAGTATTACAGAAACCGAAACAGATGATACCTTTAAAATTATAAAAATTCCTTTCCCTGATGATATTAGAGAGAATGATAGTTGGAGAACTATTGCACGTTTTGCTGACACAAAAGAGCCGATAAACCTTTCTATGTATTATGACGGGTTTGTTCAGGCAACTGTTCCGGTGGAATATGCAGACCGAGAGATTGAGGCTTTTATCCCTGAAAGCATTGAATTTAGCGATTATGATCCAAGCCAAACTGAATTTCACACAATGGAACGTCTTTCAAAAACAGGTGTGATTTTGGGTAATGAAAAGGGAGAGGCAAAACCATTTGACAATGTTACAAGAGCTGAA
Source organism: Clostridia bacterium (assembly GCA_045648845.1). Classification (GTDB taxonomy): domain Bacteria; phylum Bacillota; class Clostridia; order Monoglobales; family Monoglobaceae; genus SIG440. Next base: position 1,976 of record JAZROR010000057.1, on the reverse strand, counting down.
GCGGTGGCTATGGTTATGCGGTTTATAGGTCTTGGCGGCACTGATGATTTTGAGGTGAAATTTGATGATGTGTCACCTGATGAATGGTTTTATAGCGTTGTTGCTGCCGCAAACAAAACGGGTATTGTTCTTGGCGATTCTGATACAACATTTTCGCCGGAGCGTGATGTCACAAGAGAAGAAATAACAGTAATGGTGGCAAGAGCTGTTGAATACGCAGGACTCAGATGTCCCAAAAGCATAGTGAAAAATATTGCGGATGAAGACAAAATATCTGTATGGGCAAAGGATGCCTATGACTTTATTGGGTCAAATTATATATCTGATTATGATGATACCGACCCCGAAAATCCCGTCAGGGTATTAAAACCTCAAAAAGCGGCAAGCAGATATGATGTTGCTTATATAATTGACCACGCTACAGAATCTTGTCAGCTTTATCCCACAGAACTTGCCAAAAAGTTTGGTTTTGACAAGGAAATGCCCACTATTGACGGCTCAACATCCACATATCCCTTCACTCAGGCTGTTTATACCGAACTTTTTGCCAATGGCAGCACCCATCAAAACTTTGTTTATTCACACAGCAAGAGCCACGCGTCTTATCAAAGACTGATAAACGGTGAGGTTGATATGCTTTTTGCTTCGGTTTATCCGGCAAGTGATATACTCAAAATGGCAGAGGAAAAAGGTGTCGAACTTGAGCTTATCCCTATTGCTTATGATGCTATGATTTTCTTTACCAATATGGAAAATCCAATAAAAGGTCTTTGCAAAGAACAAATAAGCAATATTTATGTGAATAACCAATATGCCAACTGGCAGGAGCTTGGAGGGGAGGATGCACTGCTTTATCCTTATTGTCGAAACAACGACAGCGGAAGCCACGCACAAATGGAAAAACACTTTTTGAACGGAAATGACATACATCCGAAAATCAAAGCTGAAACCACTTCGGTTACAATGTCAAATGTGCTTACGGATGTGATGAATGCAAAGACAGATGACCCAAAGGGTTTCGGACTTGGTTACAGCATATATTATTATTTCAATAATATGGACTTGTTCTACAACACCAAATCAGAACTGAAGCTACTTGAAATTGATGGTGTATATCCAAACGATGAAACAATAGCAGACGGAAGATATCCCCTTTCAAACAACACATATATTGTTTTGAGAAAGGATACTCCCATTGATGCACCTGCAAGAAAAATGGCAGAATTTATGCTCACAGATGAAGGTCAGACCTGCGTTGAACTTGCAGGATATGGAAAACTCAAAAAATAAAAAGGAGCGAAAAAATGAGACTTTGTGTTTATGGCGCGGCGTCACCTACGATAGATAAGGATTATATTGAAAAGGTTGAAAAGATGGGCGAAATTATGGTCGAGAGAGGACACTCCCTGGTGTTTGGCGGAGGCGGAAATGGTCTTATGGGTGCAGCAGCAAGAGGGGTGAAACGTGCAAACGGATATATTATAGGTGTCATCCCTAAGTTTTTTGAAGAGGAAGCTGTTGAAGCCATTTGTGACTTTTGTGATGAACTCGTTCAGCCTGATACGATGCGTGAAAGAAAGCAGATTATGGAAGATAATTCCGATGCTTTTATTGTAACGCCAGGCGGAATTGGTACATACGAAGAATTTTTTGAAATTCTGACACTGAAACAGCTCTGCAGGCATAATAAGCCTATTGCACTTTACAATATAAATGGCTTTTATAATGACATAAACACCGCAATGGAAAGTGCGATAAAAAAGAATTTTATAAAAGACGATTGCAGAGAACTATTTTTTGTAACAGAGGATATTGACGAGTTGTTTTCATATCTCGAAAAACCTGCTTCGGAAAACCGAACAATACAGCAGTTTAAGGAAGGCTAATATGATAAAGATACTTTTTGTTTGCCACGGAAATATTTGCAGAAGCCCTATGGCTGAATTCTGTATGAAAGATATGGTCAGAAATGCTGG
>JAZROR010000056.1:0-7125 GCA_045648845.1 Clostridia bacterium | reverse complement strand
ATAAACAAACTACATTACTAAATACCAAGGTTGAAAAATTAAATAATAAACTGGAAACGTCTTTAGGAACTCAATTCGGTATTTTTTCAGCACTATTATCTATTTTAGCCTTTGTGTTAACAAATGCTAAAATTTTAACAATAGAAAGCATATCTTTTAAAAATGTATTGTTGGTTAATTTAAGTTATATACTTGTGTGCTCGGTGTTGTTTTATTTTGTGCTATGGTTCATTAAACCATATAAGCATTCAAAAGGGAGAGTATGGTCATTGGTTGCAATTATAATAGCATTATGTTTATGCATTTATAAGGTAGCCACTGTCATGTAAATTTATATTTAAAAGGAGCGGAAGCAATTTTCGCTCCTTTTAAATATACAAAACAATTATAAAAATGTTACTGCTAAAAATTTCAAAAATTCTATAGCTTGTTTTAAAATATCATCAAAAACATCCGAGTAATTATTGCCATTCAATCCAAATTCAGTCGATATTTTTGAATATCCTTTACCTTTCCTATGACCACTACCGCAAGAGCGTAACTCTTGTAAATTACGCAAGAATTTTATGTGTGAGTCATAATTGGACTGTCCACTTTCTGTAAACCATTGCTCCAACTTAGATATGCTGCCATTGAATTTGTCAGTTGATGTAATCATCTTTTTGACTTCTTTTTCATTCACTGAATCAATAATTGTCTTCACAAGAGATAGAATCAGAGAATCAAATTCGGCTTGTGTATTGTGAATTGGTAAATGCAGATTTTTAAAATTGTATTCATCATCCTCCCTCAATGGTATAAAGAGATACCATTTATACTTATCTTTCCATTCTGATTGGAATTTTTCGAAGGCTGCCTTGAATTTCAGATCCGATATTTCCGGAGATGTGAATAAGCAACAAAAATCTCGTTTAAATTGAACATCACTTATTTTTTCGCTTGAAGCAATGTTATATATTTTCCAATGGTCTTGTTCTTTCTCTGGTAAGTCTCTTCCTAAATCACCAAGGTAAACTCCCACAACATCCTTATGGTGATTATCTATGCTTACGGACCATAAACCTCCGCATACTAAAATCGAATCCTTTACAGAGTATATATCCGGTTGTGAATAATATTTTTGCAAAACATCTTTTTTGAAATACACAGGAGTAAGATAATGCGGAGCATCAGGATTTCCGCCAAAATTATTTGCCAATTTATCGGGATTGCACGAATGCATAATGTTATCACCATATTCGTCAATACCAATAATAAAATCACAAAACTCTTTTTCTTTTTCAAAGGGATAATATCCACACTCTTCAATAGGCTTGGGGAATATAATTTTTTTGCCCATTAAAACACTATACACATTATTCCCAGGACGCATTTCATCTCCCCATAGATTGAATATAAGAGTCTCACTCCTATATTCGTCATTAAAGGCCTCTAAATGGTTTTCTTTTAAGGTTCCTGTAGTTTTGGTTCGTATATCAAAAAACAGTATAAGTGCCTTTTGCTTAATTGTTGCATATCTAACCAAATATTGTAATTTAATATATATGTTTGTGTTTTCTGTTATTTTCGCAACTTCTTCACATTCTCCGTCATCACTTACGGCATAATAAATTTTTGATTGCACATCATAATACATATTGTTGAGTAACACAAACTCGTCAACCAATTCAACATAATCTGGCTTTATTCCATAGAACTCCCTGTAATTAACAATATTCTCTGTATGAGAATAGTCATTGCCACGAAATGTGTACATAATCCCATCCTCATATTCCTCAAGTTGCGGAACCTGTGCACCTCTATGATTATCCCAAGCGCAGTCTGAATTAAAAGTGTCAACATATTCCATATCTCCCAGTGCACACCAAAAACCTGCAGAAGCTCCATTTAACGTGTCTTGCCCAGATGCCAATACCCAAACATCTTTCCCAAACATTGTCTTGAGGTAATTTATATTTTCTTTTTGATGATAATAATCTTTTATATTTTTCATAAAATCAACTCCCATTTTATAAAAAATTATATCATAAATTATAGCAGGTTGCAACTTTTCCTTTTGATAAAACATGGGTAAAGATTGTATATGGTATAAAATATCTATATCAAACCTCAATTAAAAGTGAAGTATAACACCTAAGAAAAATTTTAGCTAAATTACCTTGTTGTACTATGTTTTTTAAGTGTATGTATTTTGCTTTATAAATGTGAGGGAAAAATAAATATGCAAAATATGAGCATAACAATAAAGACCAACAAAGAAGTAAAAGATAAAGTTAAGAATTTATGTGCTGAACTCGGTATGTATTTAACAGCTGTTGTAAATGAATTATTCAGACAATTCTTGTTCATAATGATGTACCCTTTGACTTAAGCCTTGATACAACAAATAGTGTTACTTTAGTAGCTTTTGAAGAGGGAGAGGATGTTAAAAGGTCCGACTATTCCAAAATATTCAAGTGTCGGAGCTTTGTTTGAAGATGCGGCAAAACACTTTACCAATCCTACAACGCGGAATGTGGCACAGCAATATAAACGGTGCTTTACCAAAATAGACGGTATGGCTCGGCCGCGTGATTACAGGAAAATGTATGATGCGCTCATAGCCGGAGACCCGAAGCTGAGGACATTAAGAGCCTTGTACCAGGATGTGTACGGAGCATATGCAGAGTATGCCAAGAAATTCCGTGTGCAGAATGGAGGTGAGAACAATGCCTGAAATGGATTTATTTTCACCGCTCGGCTCACTGCAATGGGTAGATAGGAATAAGCTCAAGCCTAACGACTACAACCCAAATAAAGTAAGCAGAGATAATCTTGACCTGCTGACTCAATCCATACTGACGAACGGGTGGACATTACCAATCGTGGTACGACCTGACTACACAATCATAGACGGCTTTCACCGTTGGACTGTGTCGGGAGAAGCGCCACTCAAAACAAAGCTCGGCGGTAAGGTGCCGGTGGTAATCGTGGCGCACTCGGACGAATCGGAAGATATGTACGGAACTATCACACACAATAGAGCGCGTGGTACACATCTTCTGGAGCCAATGAAAGCAATCGTTAAGAAGCTCATGGACGAGGGCAAGAGCGTAAAAGAAATAAGCAAGCAACTCGGTATGAAACCCGAAGAGATATTTAGATTGTCGGACTTTAGCAAAGAAGAGTTTATAAAACTTATGGTAAAGAAAGACGAATATAGCAAAGCCGAGATACTTGCGAGAGTATAACCAATAATAACGGAGCGGATGCGTAGGCAGAACAACAAAGCTTGCGTGTCTGCTCCTTGTTATATACACATATGCTGATGTAGCTCAACGGCAAGAGTCTTGGAGTGCAGGTTCAAGTCCTGCCATCAGCACAAAAAGAGAGCTGTTTCGAGGTCAAAAAGGTACTGTGACGACCCACCCCCAAGCACCGCGGGCTCGTCGACCCCGAAAAAAGCTCAGTTAGTAGGGCGAAAATCGGTCATTTCGTTACGCATTACACAAAATTTGTATGGTACTTTGGACAATACCATACAGAAAACGATACAAGGTAAACGGAACAATTCGGATAAAAAGCGTAATATTTAAGCAAATATCGGAACGAATTGAGAAAAAAACGTAATAACTTGTATGTTTTCGTATCAGCAATAAAAGATAACTGTAAATTCTTTGGCGGAACGGAAATGACCTGAAAATTTTATTGTTAACTAAACGCAATTTGGGGTCGACGAGCCCGCGAACTTTAATTTGTGTTTTCCAGTACCTTTTTGCACATGCACCTCTTACATGTGCGGCGATAAATGGCGGTGTTATTGGTCTTACACAGAAACCGCACATCCAAACCGCACCATTTTCCCAAAACCGCACCATATCCAACGGCACTGCCGGTGGGTGTTTGAGGCTTGGTGCGTGGCAAAACGCACCTTAGCTTTTTCCTGCTTAATTTTATTCGCTCTATTTATTCTTAATTGCAACATATAGATTTTGTTTGTGATATAATACTTTTGCTATCAGATGCAGAAAAACATACTGTGATTACACAAACAATAGCAAGGGAGGTGAGGAAACGCATGAGCAACAAAACTTATGATAATGAAATCAAAATTGACACATCACTCATTCCAGATTATGTGAGAGATAGTTTGGCTGTAGCAACATTAGATTTTGTAAAAGGGTTAAAAGAAACTCCAGAAACAAATAAGATGCTTGAGGAAAAGAAAAAAGAATTGGGGCTACAATAATGTAACCCCAAATGTAACCTGAAAAACAGAAAATAACCTCAAAAATAACCTTAAAATGCTTTGTTTTGGTTTTTCGTACTTTTTCAAATCATAACAAAATAAAAACCTTGAAACCGTGATAGTTCCAAGGTTTTTTGATGGATTTAACGTTTTGAGAACTGTGGCGCTCTTCTTGCAGCCTTGAGTCCGTATTTCTTTCTTTCCTTCATTCTTGGGTCACGTGTGAGGTAACCAGCAGCCTTAAGGGTTGCACGGAAAGCTTCTTCATCAACTTCGAGAAGTGCACGTGCGATACCGTGACGGATAGCACCTGCCTGACCTGTGAAGCCGCCGCCTTTAACGTTTACCAAAACGTCAAACTTGCCAAGTGTTCCTGTGAGAACCAATGGCTGACGAAGAATTGTTTTGAGTGTTTCAAGACCAAAGTAATCATCAATGTCTCTTTTGTTTATAGTAATTGTGCCGTTGCCAGGTACGAGTCTAACTCTGGCAACAGATTCTTTTCTTCTACCTGTTCCGTAATACTGAACTGCATTTGCCATAACTTTCTACCTCCCCTTATATTTCGCCAGTCCACTCAACCGGTGACTGTGCTGCATGATTGTGATTTGCATCTTTGTATACCTTGAGCATCTTAAGTGCCTGTCTGCCCAAAGTGTTGTGGGGAAGCATGCCAGAAACAGCAAGCTCCATAGCTTTTTCAGGATTGTTAGCCATCATATCTTTGTAAGCCACTTCCTTGAGGTGACCGATATAGCCTGTATGTCTGTACCATTTCTTCTGTTCAAGCTTTTTGCCTGTAAGAACAGCGTCTTTTGCGTTAATTATGATAACATATTCGCCACAGTTAACGTTGGGTGTGAACTCTGGACGATGTTTTCCTCTGAGAATTTCAGCAGCCTTTGCAGCAACACGACCAAGGGGTTTGCCGGCAGCGTCAATAATGTACCACTTTTTTTCAAGCTCATTTGCTTTTGCCATATAAGTTGACATTTTAAATAACCTCCTAGTTTTTCTTTCAGACTATGGACAAATCCACACACAAAACATATATGTGAGTTTGTCCACAGTCCGCCGTAAACTCATTTTTTATTTTTTCTGCGTCCCAAATGACAAGGCCTTTTTGCCTTTGCAACGTATCACTCTTTGCACAGCATATCCAATTATAATACTAATTTTTTCTTTTGTCAACCCCTTTTTTGAAATATTTTGATTTAGCTATATGCAAGGTCCGTTTTTCTTATTTTTTCTCACTTTTACTCTCGTTTACTCAAACTTCAAGTCAAAAAATTTTTTATTTTGGGTGTATTTTTGCCTCATTTTCTTTATTTGGATTGAACATTTTCTCTTTTTATGATATACTTTTGTAAACAGTTTCAAAAAGGAGATTTTATACATGAAAAGAAACCCCAAAAGAGCACTTGAAAGATCTTTTGTTGCAACAATAAGTCAGTTTGCTTTTTGCTGTCACGATGCCATCGAAAAGGTGCAGGCCACCGCAAATCTTCCTCTCTTCTGTTATGAACAACTGGCATCGGCAAATCTTTGTACTCTCCACGCAAACCGTATTTGCAATATTTTTGAGCACATTCTCACCCAAGAAAGTTCTTATTTGACAGAGAGGTTGCAAAGTTTCAACCCTGAAAATATTCTTTCAGGCATAGCTAAAACCCTTACCGATACCGTTGCAAACAGCATTTCGCTGAAAATTGACTGTGACGCCGATTCCATATGCGATTTTCCGGTCACAGTAAATCAGGCAAAATTTGAATTTGCCTTTTTGAATCTCCTTTACTGCTCTATAAGGAGTGGTGAAAACAGTTCCCACAAAACCACCAGAATAAATCTTTCAGTAAAGGAACTGAAAGACTCTCTTCAGTTTCACATAAAAGATAATGGAAATTTGGTAAATCCATTGATTACTGAAAACTTGCGTGCAGGAAACCCTCCATTGTCAGGGTTCATCTCAACTCGCGACACGCTTATATCATTTTCACTTGATGTAGCCGACAAAATTATTTTTGATATGGATGGCAACTTCTCGTACAAAGCTCTAAAAAGCGGCAACCGTTATGATATTATATTGCCCAAATTTCCAAAAGACTTGCCAAAAGCTGCAAATTCGCCCGCTGTTTATATACCTGCCATGCGGATTTACAAAGAAATCTTTGAAGATATTATTGAAAGTTCCTCACTTATCCCAGGCGAATTTCAGGAGGACACTCTATGATTATCCCCCGATATGTGTCATATGCAATTTCAAAAATTGAAGATATGGGATTTTCAGCATATGCGGTTGGTGGCTGTATCAGAGACTCACTCCTTGGGAAAGTCCCAGCCGACTGGGATATAACAACATCTGCTTTGCCTCAGGATATACAGCAAATTTTTAAGCATCAAAAGGTTATCCCTACCGGTATAGAACACGGCACGGTCACAGTCATCATCGAGGATGTACCCCTTGAAATCACAACTTTCAGGATTGATGGCGACTACAAGGACAATCGTCACCCCGAAAACGTGACCTTTTCGAGAGATTTAGAAGATGATTTGAGCCGCAGAGACTTTTCTGTGAATGCTTTGGCATATAATCCTAAATCAGATATGATTGACCCATTTGGCGGAAAGGAAGACCTTGAGTGTGGCATTATACGTGCTGTAGGTGACCCAAAAACGCGTTTTGGCGAAGATGCCCTTCGGATTATGCGCGCCATACGTTTTTCCGCACAACTTGATTTTGAAATTGAGCCAAACACTTTCAGTGCTATGAAAGCGTGTACAAATTTTCTTGAAAATATTTCTACTGAACGAATAACATCGGAATTTTCCAAAACTCTCATTGCAAAGGCCCCAGGTAATATTCTAAGTAAAACCTTTGATATAACCAGCCCGTTGTT
>JAZROR010000055.1:0-7678 GCA_045648845.1 Clostridia bacterium | reverse complement strand
GGCCACTTGGAACAAGAAATAATCGATAAAATAATAAACGCAGGACACGTTGCGCCCACGGGCTGTAATTTTCAGCCCCAAAGAATTCTTGTGCTGAACAATGATGAAACAATTTCAAAATTAAAGGGTTGCACAAAGTGTCATTTTGATGCGCCTTGTGCTATGCTCGTCTGCTATAACCAAGATGAAAGCTGGGTGCGGAAATATGACGGGGCAAAATCTGCACCCGTTGATGCAAGCATTGTTGCGACTCATATGATGCTTGAAGCAAAGAACCTTGGCATTGGCTCGTGCTGGGTGATGCATTTTGACCCCGAGGCTATGCGAAAAGAATTTAATATTCCCGAAAACATAATTCCCCATGCACTTCTTGTAATGGGTTATCCCCACGAAAGTGCCAAGCCCCTTGATATGCACAAAAGCATGCGCCCACTTGGCGAAGTTGTGTTTTACGACAGTTTTTAATATTCGAAAAGCCGTGGCAAATGCCCCGGCTTTTTGCTTTAATCATAAATTCTTATTTTGAAGCAGCTGTGAGAGCCTGATCAATATCGTCGATTATATCCTGAACATTTTCGATACCAACAGAAAATCTTATGAGGTCAGGTGTAACACCTGCCGCCTCAAGTTCTGCATCGTTTAGCTGTCTGTGGGTGTGGCTTGCAGGGTGAAGAACGGATGTTCTTGCATCAGCCACGTGTGTAACGATTGCCGCAAGCTTAAGACTGTCCATAAACTTAACAGCCGCTTCTCTTCCGCCTTTCACTCCAAACGAAATAACCCCGCAAGAGCCGTTTGGCAGATACTTGTTTGCCAGCTCGTGGTATTTGTCGGCTTTCAGTCCGCAATATTTCACCCATGAAACGCGGGGGTCTTTTTCGAGGAATTCAGCAATGGCTTGTGCATTGCTGCAGTGTCTTTCCATGCGGAGAGCAAGAGTTTCAAGACCGAGATTGAGGAGAAAAGCATTATGCGGTGACGGGATTGAGCCAAGGTCACGCATAACCTGTGCGGTGAGCTTTGTTATGTACGCAGCCTTGCCGAATTTTTTGGTATATGTGATTCCGTGATATGATTCATCAGGGGTGGTAAGTCCTGGGAACTTTCCGCTTGCCTCCCAGTCGAAATTTCCGCTGTCAACCACGCATCCGCCAACGCTTGTTGCATGGCCATCCATATATTTCGTAGTGGAATGAACAACAATATCTGCTCCCCATTCAAAAGGACGACAGTTGATTGGTGTCGCAAAGGTGTTGTCGATGATAAGTGGAACCTTGTGAGCGTGAGCAACCTTTGCCCATTTTTCAATGTCAAGAACCACAAGTGCAGGGTTTGCAATGGTTTCGCCGAAAACAGCCTTGGTGTTTTCACGGAATGCAGCATCAAGGTCTTCTTCGCTTGCATCGGGGTCAACAAAGGTCACGTCAATGCCAAGTTTTTTCAGGGTAACACCAAACATATTGAACGTTCCGCCATAAACCGAAGATGAACAGATAAAGTGACTGCCCGCTTCACAGATGTTGAAGATTGCATAAAAGCAAGCAGCTTGTCCCGAAGATGTAAGCATAGCCGCAACGCCACCCTCAAGGTCAGCAATTTTTGCAGCAACGGCATCGTTTGTGGGGTTTGCGAGGCGGGTATAAAAATATCCGCTTTCTTCAAGGTCAAAGAGCTTGCCCATTTGCTCGGTAGAAGAATATTTCCAGGTTGTGCTCTGGTATATGGGAAGAACTCTGGGTTCTCCGTTTTCGGGGGTGTAGCCCGACTGAATACATTTTGTTTCGATTTTCATTTATTTGTCCTCCTGAACATTCCGAAATATTGCACAAATATGCCTATCCCGATTTTTAACAGTTTTTGCATAAAATTATTTTACTATTTACCAATAAAAATGTCAAGAAAAACTATGGACAAAGCATAATTTTGTGGTATACTTAAAAAGAATAGAAATGTTAGTGGGACAAAATGTTGGAGGTTTCTGTTATAGCGTGCATAAAGCCATTCATTCCACCTGAAGATATTTCTGCGCCGATAATGGTGTTTTCATAAACGAAAATTCCCGCTGTTACCTTGTCCGAAGCCGACTTTTTGTGGTTTAAGACATTATATGTGTAACGGGTGACACTTTTACCCTTAAAATCCGCAAAGGGAAATCCCGAGTGGGACTGAACTGCACTATAGGTTTCATACACCGCATCAAAGCTTTCGGGGAGAGTTACGTGGGTAATTTCGGACGGAATGGTGTCTATCTCCCAACCCAAATCCTGAATAAATGTCACAATCATATCATTGGTGGCATTGTCGATGCTGAAAAGCCCTGCGATTATCATAATGAGAACCGTGGCACAGGCTATTGAAGCAAAAACAAAGCGATGCTTTCTTAGGGTTTTCGTTACTTTCAAGGGACATCCTCCTTTGAGTCATTTTGAAGAAAAGGAAATTTTTTCAAAACATTCTTTTACTAATATATGAACACATAAAATTTTTTATTCAAGGAGAAAGGCTTATGCGTCTTGATAGATTTTTGGCAGAGTGCGGAGTGGGCACAAGAAGCGAAGTTAAAAAACTCATCCGAAAAGGTGCTGTTTCTCTAAATGGCGCGTCTCAAAGCAAAGCCGACGCTGTGGTTTCCCCCGAAAGTGACGAGGTTTTTGTCTTTGGTGAAAAAGTGATATACCGTGAATTTATTTATCTTATGCTGAATAAACCCGCAGGATATATTTCCGCCACCCGCGACGGAAAGACCCCTACGGTTTTAGAGCTCGTTCCCGAGGAATATCTTCATTTTGAGCCTTTCCCCGTGGGACGTCTTGATATTGACACCGAAGGGCTTTTGCTCCTTACCAATGACGGGGACTTGGCACACCGCCTGCTTTCCCCCAAAAAACACATTCCAAAGACTTATATCGCAGAAATCGAAAAACCAATAAAGCCCGAAGATATTGAGGCTTTCTCGGAAGGAATTATCCTTGATGACGGTTATAAAACAATGCCCGCAAAGCTCACCTCAAAAAGTGATAATTCCCCATATTTTGCCGAGGTCGTGATAAACGAGGGGAAGTTTCATCAGGTGAAGCGAATGTTTGAGTCCGTGGGAAACAAGGTTTTATACCTCAAACGTATAAAAATGAATGACCTTGAGCTTGACGAAAAACTCGAACTTGGCGAAGTGAGGGAACTCACAGAGGCCGAACTTTTGCTAATCCAAAACACAGACAGATAAATTGCAGTGCCCGAAAATGCGGGCGGAACGGAGATAAATATGATAAAAAGTTACATTCCCAGAGTGATTGCGGTCAATGACCTTTCGGGGTTTGGCAGGGTTTCACTTACTGAATCTATTCCCATACTTTCGGCTATGGGAGTGGAGGTTTGTCCCCTCCCCACAGCAATCCTTTCAACCCACACCTATCATTTCAGGGACTACACTTTTTGTGATATGACAGAAGAGATGCCAAAAATTCTCGACCACTGGCAGTCTTTGGGGATAGACTTTGACGGAATTTGCACAGGATATATGGGCAGTGCAAAACAAATCGAGATTTTGGCAGACTTTATAAAAAAACAAAAAGGGTCCAACTTTTTGACGGTAATTGACCCTGTTCTTGGAGACAATGAATTGTCAGAAGCGAAAACTGTTTATTATGACAGAATGAACGATTTACTTTGTGCTATGAAAGAATTCGTCCCCCTTGCGGATGTAATAACTCCGAACCTCACCGAAGCCTGTCTTTTGCTGGATATGCCGTTTCCTGACGGGCCCATTACAGAAGCTGAGCTTTTCGATATTATGGAACGTCTTTCTGTGCTTGGTCCCAAATGTGTGGCGGTGACCTCGGTTATGACGGGGAAAAACAAAATGTGTGTGGGCGTTCTCGACAAAGCAAAAAACAAGACAAAACTTCTTGACTGCAGCTATGTAAAAAGGCCTTTCCACGGCACAGGCGATATTTTTGCGGCGGTGCTCACGGGTGCACTTCTCAGAGGGTGCGATATGCTTTCCGCTTCCCAGATGGCTGTGGATTTTGTCAGAGGCGCAATAAGCGAAACAATGAAATATCCCGATATAAAAATTGAACATGGTTCAGTTTTTGAACCCAACATGGCAAAGTTTTTCAGTGAATGCTTTGCCAAAAACAACGAAAGGAGATCATGAAAATGAACATAACAAACGACATCAAATATGTAGGCGTAAACGACCACGAAATTGACCTTTTTGAAGGACAATACATTGTTCCAAACGGAATGGCATATAATTCATATATCATTGATGATGAGAAAATTACGGTTATGGACTCGGTGGATATAAGGTTCAGTGCTGAGTGGCTTAAAAACATTGAAAGTGCGTTAAACAGCAGAAAACCTGATTTCCTGGTGGTTCAGCATATGGAGCCCGACCACTCGGCAAGTATTCTTGAATTCACCAAGGCATACCCCAGTGCAAGAATAGTTTCATCCGCAAAAGCTTTTGCTATGATGAAAAACTTTTTCGGAACAGACTTTCCCGAAAGGCAAATCACGGTGGGCGAGGGCGACACCCTTTCTCTTGGAAAGCATACCCTCACCTTTGTGACAGCACCAATGGTACACTGGCCCGAGGTTATTGTGACCTATGACAGCTTTGACAAGGTCCTCTTTTCTGCTGACGGCTTTGGAAAGTTTGGGGCACTCGATGCCGATGAAGACTGGGCTTGTGAGGCAAGGCGTTATTATTTCGGCATAGTCGGAAAATATGGTCCTCAGGTGCAGAGTCTTCTCAAAAAAGCATCAAGCCTTGATATCCAAAAGATTTGTCCTCTCCACGGACCAATTCTTTCGGAAAATCTTGGATATTATATTGACCTTTATGACAAGTGGTCAAGCTACAGGCCCGAAGAAGAAGGTATTGTGATTGCCTACACCTCGGTTTATGGCAACACAAAAAGTGCTGTTCTTTATCTTGCTGAAAAGCTTAAAGAGCTTGGGTCTAAAAAGGTGGTTCTCAACGACCTTGCAAGATGCGATATGGCAGAAGCAGTTGAAGACGCTTTCAGATATGACAAACTTGTTCTTGCCACTACCACTTACAATGCAGACATTTTCCCCTTTATGAGAGAGTTCATTGACCACCTAACCGAGAGAAACTATCAAAACAGAAAGGTTGCTTTAATCGAAAACGGAAGCTGGGCACCTTTAGCTGCAAAAATCATGAAAGAAGAACTTTCAAAGTGCAAAAATCTTGACTTTGCAAAAAACAACGTAAAAATGTTGTCCGCTCTTGACGAAAACAGCCGCAAGGAAATTGATTTGCTTGCACAGGAATTGGTATATGGTTTAACCATAGAGTTTTAAGATAATACTAATATAAAAACGGAGGTGAAAAAATGAAAAAGTATGTATGTGACGTATGCGGATGGGTTTATGACGAAGAACTCGGTGCGCCCGAACACGATATAGCCCCTGGAACAAAGTTCGAGGATTTGCCCGAAGATTTTGTTTGCCCCCTTTGCGGCGTGGGCAAAGACCAGTTCTCAGAGGAATAAACCTTAGGGGCACAGCAGAAGCTGCGCCCCTGAATTTTAAAATTTGGAGGATAAAAAAATGATGAACGAAAAAGTGAGAGACCTTCTCAACCAACAGATAAACAAAGAGTTTTATTCAGCATATCTTTACTTAGATTTTTCAAACTATTTTGAAGACCGCGGTCTTGATGGCTTTGCAAACTGGTACTATATTCAGGCTCAGGAAGAGCGTGACCACGCAATGCTCTTTTATCAATATCTTCAGAATAACAACGAAAAGGTTAGCCTTGAGGCAATAGCAAAGCCTGACAAAGAAATAAAATGTGATATGGACGTTTTGAAAGCAGGTCTTGAGCACGAAGAATATGTTACATCTTTAATCAATGACATCTATCAGGCAGCATACGAGGTAAAGGACTTCCGCACAATGCAGTTCCTCGACTGGTTTGTAAAGGAACAGGGCGAAGAAGAAACAAACGCCAACGATTTGATTTCAAAAATGGAGCTTTTCGGTTCTGACCCAAAAAGCCTTTATATGCTCAACAGCGAGCTTGGTGCAAGAGTTTATACTGCGCCATCACTTGTTTTATAAGAAAAGGGTGTTTTTATGAAGTTAGTCCTTATAACCGCTTTGGGCGTAGGTGGTGCCACAGTGATTGGTGCACTTATCGGCTTTATCTTTAAGAAAGCGTCCCATCGTTTTTCTGACATTGTCTTGTCCTTTGCAGCAGGGGTAATGCTTGCAGCAGCTATTCTTGGCCTTATTCTTCCCGCTCTCGAATACGGCGGAAGATGGGGGCTTCTTGTGACCGTTGCAGGGATTTTTGTAGGTGCCGTTTGTCTTAACCTTATTGATAAACTTGTTCCGCATCTTCACAAACTTGTAGGCACGGAGCCTGAAAGCCACAACAACGCCTCTTTAAGTCGCGTTTTGCTTTTTGTATCGGCAATCGCCATACATAATCTCCCCGAGGGTATTGCGGCAGGGGTTGGCTTTGGCTCGGGTGACACCAGTCAGGCACTTTTAATTGCGGGCGGTATCGCTCTTCAGAATATTCCTGAGGGAATGGTTATTATCGGACCTATGATAGCTGCAGGAGTTTCCCCAAATCGGACCTTTGTTTGTGCTATGCTCACAGGTCTTGTTGAGGTGGTGGGCACGTTACTTGGCTATTTTGCGGTAAGTATTTCTTTAGCTATTCTGCCCTTTGCTCTTGCTTTTGCAGGAGGAACAATGCTCTATGTAATCAGTGACGAAATGATACCTGAAACCCACGCTCACGGAAGCCAGCGGGGTGCAACCTATGCTCTCCTTGTGGGCTTTTGCGTGATGCTTATTTCGGATGTTTTGTTGGGGTGAAACAAGCATCTATAAACTATCTAACACAAAGAGGATAGCTAAAAGCTATCCTCTTTGCGCTTGTCTGGCCACAAAAAAGTTTAGACAAATTTATCTTGTCTCACTTTTACAACCAACTATATCACAAAAATAATATAAAATCAACACATAAAGTGCAAAAAATGATACAAATTTTATGTAGGTGATATGTATGAAACAACGAATTGGTTCCATGGGTAAAAATCTTATAGGCGAAAGGCTCAAGGGATTGAGGACACGTGCAAACCTTTCCCAACGGGATTTGGCTAGAGAACTGCAGCTTGTTGGTATTGATATGGACAAAAATGTGATAACGCGTATAGAAACAAACAAAAGGTATGTAACGGACTTTGAATTGCAAGCCCTTAAACAGCTTTTTGATGTATCTTACGATTTTCTTATTGACGGGAAAGAAGAATAACAAAAAAACGGTCGCTTATGCGACCGTCTTTCTTTTTAATACCCAAAAATTCCTTCAACCGATTCGTCATTTTCTACCCAGTCTGAAACGTTTACCACTGTATATTCCGTGGGAGTATTGCGGATAATAACATTTTTGATACCCGCGTTTATAACAAGGCGCTTGCACATGGAACAGCTTGAGGTGTTTTCAACAATTTCGCCTGTCTTGTAATCCTTTCCAACAAGATAAAGGGTGGAATCAATCATATCGCCGCGCTTTGCACTTATTATACAGTTGGCTTCAGCGTGGACACTTCGGCACAGCTCATAGCGTTCGCCCCTGGGGATAGCAAGCTTTTCACGGATGCACACACCAAGGTCGATACAATTCTGTCTT
>JAZROR010000054.1:0-7487 GCA_045648845.1 Clostridia bacterium | reverse complement strand
GTCACCGGGATTAAGGTCGGGGTGATATTTTTTTGCGAGTTTTCGATATGCTTTTTTTATTTCATCCGCTGATGCATTCTTTTCAACGCCCAGCACCTCATAATAATCTCTTTTTTCTGCCAATACTGTCACCAACTGTCTTCTTGATTTTTTTGCTTCTCAAAAAGAGCGGAGTAAAATAGCGCAGAATGGACAAACCGAACCCGACGGCGTACCCGTGTACTCCGAGTGGTGAGGTTTGCCCATAGCACAAGGCATTCTCGCCTCTGTGTAACCTGTGCATTTTATGACACTCTTTTAACTAGTCTTCGTCTACTACTTTGTAATCCGCATCAACAACATTATCATCAGCAGCGCCTGCGTTTTCTGCGCCTGCTGCACCCTCTGCTGCTCCCTGAGCCTGAGCCGCATCAGCATAAAGCTTTGATGATACGTCATAGAACTTTTTGGAAACCGCTTCGGTCTGTGCCTTAACCGCCTCAACGTCGATTTCTTCTGCTTTCAGCATTTCCTTGAGTTTGTCAACCTCTGCCTGAATTCCGTTCTTTTCGTCTTCCGAAATCTTGTCGCCAAGGTCAGCAAGGGTCTTTTCTGTCTGGTAAACGATGCTATCAGCCATATTTCTTGTGTCAACAGCTTCCTTTTTCTTCTTGTCCTCAGCTGCAAACTGTTCTGCTTCCTTAACAGCTTTTTCGATATCTTCATCTGAAAGGTTTGTGCTTGATGTGATTGTGATATCCTGACTGTTACCTGTTCCCATATCCTTTGCTGTTACGTGAACGATACCGTTTGCGTCAATATCAAAGGAAACCTCAATCTGAGGAACACCGCGTGGTGCGGGAGGAATATTTGTAAGGCTGAATCGTCCCAATGTCTTGTTGTAAGCTGCCATTTCACGTTCACCCTGAAGAACGTGAACCTCAACACTTGTCTGGCTGTCTGCCGCTGTTGAGAAAATCTGGCTCTTCTTTGTTGGGATGGTGGTGTTTCTTTCAATAATCTTTGTGAACACGCCACCCATAGTTTCAATACCAAGCGAAAGGGGAGTAACGTCAAGGAGCACCAAGTCTTCAACATCACCTGAAAGCACGCCTGCCTGAATTGCTGCGCCGATAGCAACACATTCGTCAGGATTGATGCCCTTGTGTGGCTCTTTACCGATAAATCTCTGAACTGCCTCCTGAACAGCAGGAATTCTTGAAGAACCGCCTACGAGCAATACTTTGTCAATTTCTGCAGGGTTTATTCCTGCATCGCTTATTGCGTTTCTTGTGGGAACCATTGTCTGTTCAACCAAATCAGCTGTGAGCTCATTGAATTTCTGTCTTGTAAGTGTAATGTCAAGATGCTTTGGACCTGACGCATCAGCTGTGATGAATGGGAGGTTGATGTTTGAGCTCATTACACCTGAAAGCTCAATCTTCGCCTTTTCAGCAGCCTCTTTAAGTCTCTGAAGTGCCATCTTGTCAGCTTTCAAGTCAATGCCGTTTTCCTTCTGGAATTCAGCAGCTAAATAATCAATGATTTTCTGGTCAAAGTCGTCACCACCGAGCTTGTTGTTACCGCTTGTAGCAAGGACTTCGAAAACGCCGTCACCGATTTCAAGGATTGATACGTCGAATGTACCGCCGCCAAGGTCATAAACCATAATTTTCTGGTCGGTATCCTTGTCAAGGCCGTAAGCAAGTGCTGCAGCTGTAGGCTCGTTGATAATTCTGAGAACTTCAAGACCTGCAATTTTGCCTGCATCCTTTGTTGCCTGACGCTGTGCATCGCTGAAATATGCAGGAACAGTGATAACTGCCTGGCTGATTGTTTCACCAAGATAACTTTCTGCATCAGATTTCAACTTCTGGAGTACCATCGCTGAAATTTCCTGTGGTGTATACTTTTTGCCCTCAACGTCTACTTTGTAGTCTGTACCCATTTCACGCTTGATTGATGAAATTGTGTTGGGGTTTGTGATAGCCTGTCTTTTTGCAACCTGACCAACAAGTCTTTCGCCTGTCTTTGTGAAAGCCACAACCGAAGGGGTTGTTCTTGCACCCTCAGGATTTGTGATAACAGTGGGCTCGCCACCCTCCATAACTGCTACACAAGAGTTTGTTGTACCAAGGTCAATACCAATAATTTTTGCCATAATAAATCACCTTTCTTTTTTAATCCATTTAAATATATTTGAGGCAGATATAATATCTGTCTTTGTCTATTTTTTGTTTTCTTTTTCCTAAAGAGCTTAAGGGAGTTGCAACTCGTATGCCCAGCAAGGCAGGGTCTACAGAGTTTTAAAAGAGATGTTTTTCTTTAAGCAAAGGCAAAAGCGGAGTGAATACTTTGTGTATTCACGAGCATTTTAACGCATGATTACAGGAAAACAGCCTTTTAAAACCATACGAGGGGTAACTTTCTTATGCTCTATATTTAGTTTGCTACTTTTACCATTGCGAAGCGAACAACCTTGCCTTTGCAAAGATATCCGCTCATCAATTCCTCTGACACAGTATTTTCGCCAAAGTTTTCATTTTCTTCATGCATCACTGCATTGTGGAATTCGGGGTTAAATTCTTCGCCCACGGTTTTTATTTTCTCAACGCCCAAATCAACCAAAGCATCATCAAGCTGTTTGAGTATCATTTTTACTCCGTCTTTAAAGCCCCCCTCACTGTCGTCTGCCATTATTGCACGTTCAAGATTGTCTTTCACGGGAAGAATTTTCACAACCGTATCGCACACCGCCATAGAGAAAACATCCTCTCTCTCCTTTGCAGTACGCTTTTTGAAGTTGTCAAATTCTGCTGCATGACGAAGCATTTTGTCTTTTAAAGAATCAACCTCTTCCTGAAGAAGTTCTTCCGCTGTTTTTTCCTTTTCAGGCATTTTTTCAGTTTCGGGTTCTTCAGTCGTTTCAACTGTTTCTTTTTCTATATCCTTTGTTTCTTCTGCTGCCATTATGTCTCATCTCCTTTTCCCATTTCAAGCAGTATTTGTCTTGTTCCAAAGTCCTTGGTAAGCACACCGCTGAGCTGTGCCGTGAAAAATTCAAGTCCCGAAATAACTCTTGAATAATCCATTCGTTTTGGGCCGATAACACCGAGGAGCCCCACAAGTCTCTCTGATGCACGATATGGAGCTATCACAAGGCTGTTGTTTTTAAGTTCATCAAGGGGCATCTCATCACCGATAAGCACTTTTGTGCAATTTGTGGGATTTGCCTCAACAATCAGCTTTGAAAGGTTTTCCTTGTCTTCAAGAACATCAAAAAGCTCTTTCACCTTGTCGACGCTGCTGTATTCAGGGAATCTCAAAATGTTTGAAAGCCCATCAACAAAAATCTGTTTGCTGTCAATTTCGGAAACCGCTTCGTGAACAAGCTCAATTACCGAGGTAAGAATTTCAAAGTTATGCCCGATTGCCGAGCGGATTTCCATCATATTTGAAATGTTTATTTCAGAAATGGTAAGCCCCGCAAGGTTTTGGTTCAGGATTTTGCTGAGTTCGTCAGCAAAGCTTTCGGAAATATCCTGATTGAGTTTGAGCAGGCGGTTTTTGATTATTCCCGATTTGTCCGAAACAATCAGCATGGCGGTGTAGTCATCAACCTTTACCACTTTGATATTTTTCACAACCCCCGCTTCAGCCGCCGGAAGCATCCCGATAACAGGCAGTCCTGTAATCCCCGAAAACGCCGCCGCAACATCACGGACAATCTTTTCAAGCTCGCGCTTTTTCATGGATGTCGCCTGACGCATTTTCTCAATTTCCGCCGCGGTCATCTCGTATTTTTCCATCAAAGAATCCACATACATACGATATCCGCCGGTGGTGGGAACTCTGCCCGCCGAGGTATGCGGTTGTGCTAAAAGCCCCATTTCCTCAAGGTCGCCCATCTCATTTCGGATGGTTGCAGCACTGAGATTCAGCTCGGGCTTTTTGGAAATACTTCGTGAGCCAACAGGCTCTGCACTGTTGATATAATCCTCAACTATTGCCTGAAGTATCATCCTTTTTCTGTCGTCCAAAGCCATTTGTCTCACCTCTTTCAAAAGGTTTTTGTTTGTTAGCACTCAAGAGGAAAGAGTGCTAATTTCCTTTATAATACCACCAAAACCCTTTATTGTCAAGAGTTTTGACAAAAAAACTTTGCCCGAAAAAACGACAAAAAAAGCAGAAAACACAACGTGTTTTCTGCTCACAATGGCTAAAACTTACCAAACCTTTGGCGCAAACTGGATTTGACCATCTTTGTATTTAAGCTCAGGCTCGCCTGATACAAGAGGTTTTGCATATTTTATGAATTCCTCTGTCAAGCCAAATCCATCCTTTGATATCATGCTTGACGGAATTTTCTTTTCAACATTTGCAATTTCTGTCACACTATACGGCACGATTTCGATTTTATAAGGTGCATCGGAAAGCCTTTTGAAGCAGGGAACAACTCCACCAAGTCCCTGACACGCAAATTCCACCGCCATTCTTCCTGCATTAAAAGCTTCTGTTACATCACAAAGTGAAGCGCCGCTTGACCAGCATCTTTGAAGGGTGCTGAGTTCTATTGACCGGGCTTTGAGGCCTAAATCTCCCGCTACCATATCACGAAGTGCCTGTCCTACTCCGCCCAAAGCCGCATGGCCAAACTTGTCATTTTTCCTTTTGAGGATACCCTCGTTTTCCATTATGTATTTTCCGTCTTTGTCGCGAATGCCCTCGGAAACACAAATCATAACCGAGCCCTGCTCCTTTGCGGTGATTTCCACTTTTTCGAGAAATCTATCCACATCAAATGCTACCTCAGGAAGACACACCACGTCGCAAGCCTTGGTTTCACTATCATTTGCAAGTGCTGCAGATGCCGCAAGCCAGCCGGCATTTCTGCCCATTGCCTCTAAGATAACAACAGACGGCACCTGATAAACCTCGGTATCTTTTTTCAGCTGACGCATTGAATTGGAAATAAATTTTGCCGCTGAGCCAAAACCGGGTGTGTGGTCTGTAAGGTTTAAGTCATTGTCAATGGTTTTTGGAACACCAACCACTACCACGTCAGAACCCACTTCCTTTGCATAACGGCTCATCTTGTCCACAGTATCCATAGAGTCATTTCCGCCTATACAAAAGAAATATCCAATATCATTTTTTCTGAAAATTTCAAATATATTCTCAAAAAAAGCCTTGTCTTCCTGTGGGTCAGGAAGTTTTTTGCGGCATGAGCCAAGATACGAGGAGGGAGTCTGTTTCAAAAGCTCTAAAAGCCCATCTTCTTTAAATTTTTCAAGGGAAACTATTTTTTCTTGTTCAACACCCTCAATGCCAAAAAGCCCGCCAAAAACTTTTCCTATTCTATCTGAGCGTTCAAATCCGCCCTTTATGACCCCGGCTAGTGACGAATTTATTACAGCAGTAGGCCCTCCGGACTGAACAACCAGCAAGTTTTTCATTTTATGCACTCTCCTTTTGTAACTTCGTCTCTATTATATTACATCTGTCGTTTTTTTGCAAGATAATAATTTGACATCTGCGCTTTTTGTGTGCTATACTTTTTAAAGATTTAGCGAGGTGAATTTTATGAAAGCATTGATAACAGGCGCCAGCACAGGCATCGGCCGTGATATGGCAAGGGTCTTTCACAATATGGGCACAGAGCTCATTCTGGTTGCCAGAAATACCACACTTTTAGAGAAACTGAAAGCCGAGCTTGGCGGGAAGCCCCGCATCATATCCCTGGATCTTTCTTCTCCCGAAAACTGTTATACCCTTTTTGAAATGACAAAGGATGAAGATATTGACATTCTCATAAACAACGCAGGCTTTGGTACATATGGTGAATCAAGCACCGTTCCCCTTGAAACAGAGCTTAATATGATTGACCTCAACATAAAATCAGTACACATTCTGACAAAGCTTTTTCTTGAAAAATTTGAAAAAAGGAACAGCGGATACATTATGAATGTAGCCTCCATAGCAGGCTTCCTTTCAGGTCCGCTTATGTCCACATACTATGCCACAAAAGGCTATGTGGTAAAATTCAGCACTGCCCTTTTTGAAGAATTGCGCCGAAAAGGAAGCCACGTTCATATCAGCGTTTTGTGCCCCGGTCCTGTGGATACCGAATTTAACAATCGGGCAGGTGTTTCATTTATCATAAACGGACACAAAAGTTCCTTCGTAGCAGAATATGCAATAAAAAAGATGTTTAAAAACAAGCTTATTATTGCACCGGGTCTTTTTATCAAACTGGGAATTTTCTTTCAGCGGTTTATCCCCACAAAGCTGCTTCTTAAAATTTCCTATATGCTCCAAAGGTGCAAAAAATAAAAAACCTCGCAAGTCCGCGGGTTTAAATAAAAAGTGAGTTCGAAACCATCCTCACTCAAATCAAAACTAAGGAGGCTTTTTATGAAAAGCAAAACAAAATTTATTATTCACTCTTCGGTAATTGCCGCGCTATATACGGCACTTACCCTTTTATCAAGCTCCTTGGGTCTTTCCAGCGGAGTAATTCAGGTGAGATTTTCAGAGGCACTCACCATTCTTCCGATTTTTACCCCTGCTGCAATTCCGGGGCTTTTTGTGGGATGCATCCTTGCCAACCTCATCAGCGGCAGTGTTATCCTTGACGTAGTGTTTGGAAGTCTGGCAACTCTTTTGGGTGCAATCTTTACTCGCATATTGCGAAAACGCCGCAACTTAGCAACCCTCCCCCCAGTTCTTGCAAATGCCACTATTGTTCCTTTTGTTCTGGTTTATGGATACGGCATAACAGGGTCGCTGTGGTATTTCGCCTTGACAGTAGCCTTGGGCGAAATTATTTCCTGTTGTCTTTTGGGCGGACTTTTGATAACAGCACTATGGCGATTTCAAAAAAACATTTTTAAATAACAAAGTTAAAACGGGGCTTTTAAGAAAGCCCCGTTTTTTTATTTTTAAAAGTCCTTGGGAATCCCCATTTTTTCACAGTGCTCAGCAAATAAATCAACTTTTTCCTGTTTAGCGTTTATCAACAACAAAAGATTTTTTATTTCTTTTTTCCTGTTAAACAATACATCAAAAATTCTTACAAAAATATATACAGGATATAAGACTGCATATCTTTTGACAGCAGGATAAAGCAACTTCATGGATCTTAGTGGCGGGAAAATTCTCCTCACTGTCCTTCTTATTTTTGCGCACCAGCTGACCCTTCCCTTGTCTTTCCTTAACACCCCGGAAGCCGTACGATTTTCATTATTCCCAAACTGACCACTTTCCAATATAAAATGCGCCATCTCCAAAGTCTTGTGGTCATATTCAACATTTTCTTCCATTGAAAACCACATATTTGCAACAGCTTTGAGGGTTTCGTGAAAACCGCTGATTTCAAGCTTTGAAAGTTCTGCCGTTATATAACCTTCATCCAATTTCTCTTTGGACAGAACAAAAATATCTGCTATGTGTTTGATACCGATGCCTCCGCCTGCATAATGTTTGGCAAGATGGTTCACCGCAAAAAT
>JAZROR010000053.1:0-3380 GCA_045648845.1 Clostridia bacterium | reverse complement strand
CCTGCCGATAACTGTACCCGGACAAAGAACACAGTTGCATCCCACTTCGGTAAAATCGCCAACCATAGCCCCAAACTTTTTGAGTCCTGTCTCAATTCTTTCTCCATCAACACTTATGGTAACCAAAGTTTTGTCGCTCTTTACATTTGAAGTAACTGCCCCCGCACCAAGATGTGAACGGTATCCAAGGATTGAATCGCCAACATAATTGAAATGGGGAATTTGTACATTGTCAAAAATTATGGAGTTTTTCATTTCGGTGGAATTTCCTACCACACAGTTCTTTCCAACAATAACACTGCCTCTTATGAAAGCACACTGTCTCACCTCAGAATTTTCGTCAATTATGCAAGGCCCCTCAATATAGGCCGACGGAAAAATCTTTGCAGATTTTGCAACCCACACATTTTCTGAAATCTCATGGAACACTTCCTTGTCCAGTTTTCTGCCAATTTCAATAATAAACTCCTTTATTTTCCCAAGACACAGCCAAGGATATTCAACAGATTCGAGAAGCGGTGCCGCTATGGTTTTTGATAGGTCAAAAAGCTCTGTTGTTTTCATCTCTCTCACCTCCTTTCACATATTTATTATATTTTATTTTGTGTAAGTCAATTCATAAATTTCGCCATCTTCGATTTTTGTATCACTTACACCGGTCTGCATATACTCACCGTTTTTCGAAAGCGACCAATAACTTTTGGTTTTGTCATAGTCAGCAAGTATGCCGTTGACCGTTTTGACATAAAGACCATAAGGCCCTTTTTCACCGGAAATAAGTTCGTGCTCAAGAAGTGCCTCTCCAAGAGTTTCTTTGTCTGTGTTTAGCATAAATTCCACTGAATTATCATTCGCAATAACCTTGACAATCACAGTTTTTTCAGCGTTTCCAAATTCGGTATCTTCTGTATAGACGGCACTTTCCCACAAATCATCATCCGAGGTCATATTCCCCGAAAAAACAAACACCGCACAAAGCACCACAAGAGCTACGGCAAAAAGTATAATTTTTGATGTATTTTTCATTAAAAATCAATCCTTAGTGTAAATTTATAATACCATTTCCTCACAAAAAAATTAAGTCATTTTATGACATATTACTTTCCCGAAATGCTTTTCAGGTAGTTGTCTCTTCCTGTTTCATATAAGTTATTGCCAAGGCTGTCTATTATCACCACAACCGGAAAATCCTCCACGGTGAGCTTTCTTACCGCCTCAGCACCTAAATCATCATAGGCAATAACCTCCGACTTTTTTATGCACTTTCCAAGAAGAGCACCGCAACCTCCTATTGCCCCAAAATAAACAGCACCGTGTTCTTTCATAGCATCAATAACTTCAGCGCCCCGCTTCCCTTTTCCTATCATTCCCGTCTGCCCCTGAGCAATCAGGTCAGGGCTGTATGCATCCATGCGGTATGATGTGGTAGGCCCCGCCGAGCCAATAACCTGCCCAGGTTTTGCCGGAGTGGGTCCCACGAAATATATAATGCTGTCCTTCACATCAAAAGGAAGTGGCTTTCCATCTTTTATAAGCCCACAAAGTCTTTTGTGTGCCGCGTCTCTTGCGGCATAAATAACACCTGATATAAGACAGCTGTCACCCGCTCTAAGCTTTTTTGCGTCCTCACGGATTAAAGGAGCTTGTATTTTAATTGCCATCTATATCACCTCCGTCTTGTGTCTTGTCACATGACAGTTTATATTCACCGCAACAGGCAATCCTGCAATATGGGTGGGGCACCACTCTATATTTACTGCAAGGGCTGTTGTTTTGCCACCGAATCCCTGAGGTCCAATGCCAATAGAATTTATGCTTTCCAGAAGCTCATCCTCAAGCTGTGCATAAAACGGAGTTTCGTTGTGCTTATCAACAGGTCTAAGCAACGCTTCCTTTGCCATATACGCCGCTTTGTCAAAGGTTCCGCCAATCCCCACGCCAACCACAACGGGCGGACAGGGATTGGGTCCAGCCTCTTTCACCGTCTGAATTATAAAATCCTTTACACCCTGCAAACCATCAGAGGGTCTCAGCATACCAATCCTGCTCATATTCTCACTGCCAAAACCCTTGGGGGCTATGGTAATTTCGATTTTGTCACCCTTTACTATGTCAAAATATATCATCGCAGGGGTATTGTCGCCTGTATTCACTCTGTCGATGGGGTCACGAACTACACTTTTTCTTAAGTAGCCTTCTTCATAGCCCTGTCTTACGCCCTCATTGACAGCGTCTTTTATATCGCCTACCACGTGAACATCCTGACCGATTTTCAAAAAAACGCATGCCATACCAGTATCCTGACATATAGGCTGGTCAGTATCTTTTGCAATATTATAATTTTCAATTATCCTGCCCAACACCTCTTTTGCCTGAGGCCAGGGCTCTTCATCATAGAATTTTTGAATACGGTCTTTTATATCCTCTCCAAGATAACAATTTGCCTCTATACACAATTTTTTCACTGTCTGTGTAATAAGCTTCGCATTTATTTCTCTCATTTTATCACCTCTGAAAATAATCTCAAAGCAATTAAATCATATAAACTTTTTGTATGACTTTTATTATTATATCACAATACTTAAAAACCTTCAATACAAAAAGTCTCTTCAGATGAAGAGACTTTCTAAAAATTTTTAATTTAAGAAATACCGTTGTATTTTCCTGCTTCACAAAGCTTTTTCATTTCTGCCATTACGGTTTCTTTGTCCTCGCGATATGTCATACCATACCAGCGGTCAGGACTTCTCAATACATTTACCTTTGCTTCACCATTTTTGATTAAATCGTCAACAACGATAGGAATAAGATATTCTTCTTTCATAACATCCTTTTCATTTTTGAAAACTTCAAATTCTCTTTCGAGATAATCAAAAATTTCTGTGCCAAATCCCCACATATTCATTGAAACGATGGTATCTTCAGGGAGATTGTGAACTGTTTCTCCGTCCTCACAATAGGTGAAACCGCTGATGCCTTTGGTTTCTCTTATGCCTGTGAGATATCCGTCTTCAACTTTGCAAACGCCACGTGTAACTGTGCCGTTCTCGGTTGTAGTCTGCGCCAAATCATATCCAACAAGGAACATTTCGCCTTTTTTGATTTCTTTGAGTGCATCATTGAGAACCACATATGCAGCCTTTCCATAATAATCGTCCGCATTGATTATTGCGAAAGGAGTTGTTACCTTGTCCTTACAGCAAAGAATTGCGTGTGCTGTACCCCAGGGCTTTGTTCTTCCTGCAGGAAGGTCATCCATTGACTGGAATACATAATCAACATCTATGTATTTCTGGATACGGCTCATGAGAGCATGGAGGATTTCCTGACCACCATCGGCGCGCCCGTATCCGCGATGCAGATCATGGAAGCCAAAGTGG
>JAZROR010000052.1:0-13308 GCA_045648845.1 Clostridia bacterium | reverse complement strand
AAATACAGCGACGTTTTAGTTGGCCGTGATTTAAACATAGAAACCCGTAGCAATTTATCCGATGGTTATCACGAATGGAAATTTTTGAGTTCTGGAGCTATTGACAGAACC
Source organism: Clostridia bacterium (assembly GCA_045648845.1). GTDB lineage: Bacteria > Bacillota > Clostridia > Monoglobales > Monoglobaceae > SIG440. The sequence continues at coordinate 13,197 of JAZROR010000052.1, read as the reverse complement.
TACCTTGCACTTCGCCTTGCAGCAACAGATATTTGTGCAAAAAAGCACAATCCTCTTCCGCTTTTTATGGACGACATTTTTGCCCAGTATGACGACGAAAGCTGTCTTAATGCACTCCGCTTTTTAAAAGATTATATGGAAAATTCAGGCTCGGTTTCACAGGTTTTCTTTTTTACCTGCCACAAGCATATTGAAGCAATGATTCTTGAAGTATTTGATCACCCAAACCAGATTTCATTATGAGAAAGAAGGAATTTTTTTATGACAATAACTTATGAACTCGGTGATGCACTTTATGTCAATGTTACAAACCGTTGTAGCAATGATTGTATTTTTTGTGTAAGAAATAATCACGACAACGTGAACGGAAAGGACAATCTCTGGCTTGACCGCGAGCCCACACTTGATGAAATCAAAGAGGATTTTAAAACCCGAGACCTTTCAAAATACAGCAGCGTTGTTTTTTGCGGTTATGGCGAACCCCTTATGCGATTAGATGATTGCATCGAAATTGCACGTTGGCTCAAAGAAGAGTGCCCTACCCTCCCCATCCGTATAAACACAAACGGTCAGGCAAATATGATTGAAAAGCGTGACATTACGCCTCTTTTTGAGGGTCTTATTGACTCTGTCTCCATCAGTCTCAATGCATCAAATGCAAAACGCTATGACGAAATCTGCCAAAGTGTTTTCGGTGAGGAAGCTTTTGATGGTATTCAGGAATTTGCACGGCTTGCTAAGCGTTTTGTCCCAAAAGTTATTTTTTCAATAGTTGACCACGATATTTCAAAAGAAGAAATTGAAATATGTCGCAGTATTGCAGAGGATTGCGGTGTCGATTTTAGAATTCGTGAATATATTAAATAAAACCCACAAAAAATATAGCAAATTTACCGAAAGGCGCTGATAAAATGAGTTCCGGCTCATTCGATATTAAACCTGTCACCTTAGGTGACAAACCACTCTTTGATAAATATTTCAAAAATTCCACATTTATGAACTCTGACTTCACTTTCACAAACCTTTTTATGTGGAAGAAATCTTACAATATCCGCTATGCCGAAATAGCAGACTGTCTTTGCATTTTTTTTAAGTATGGAGATTCACCGGAAAGCGTGACTTTCCCCTTGGGAAAAGACCCTGAAATTGCCCTTGATGAAATTATAAGCTTTTTTGCATCAAATCACACTACCTTTGTGCTCCGTCTTTTCAGCAGAGAACAAAAAAGTCTTGTAAAGCACTTCTTTCCTGATGTATTCAGTTTTGAAAAGGATTTGGCAAATTCCGATTATGTATATAAAACTTCTGACCTCATAGAGCTTCCCGGACAGCGTTATCACGCAAAGCGAAATCATATAAACAAGTTTAAATCACTTTATGATTTCGAGTACCGACCCCTTGTGCCAAGTGACAAAGCTGAGTGCAAAGAAATGTTTTGCCGCTGGTGTAGCACTAAAATTGGAAAAATTGATAACATTGGTGAACAGCTTGACGCCGTAGGTACTCTCCTTGACAACTGGGAAAGCCTTGATATTTCAGCAGGGGGAATTTTTGTTGAAGGAAAAATGATTGCTTTCAGTTTTGGTGAAGTTTTAAATCACAACAAATCAATGGCAGTAATCCACTTAGAACACGCAAACACAGATTTTCAGGGAAGCTTTGCTATGATAAATCAACAGTTTGCCATGAATCAATGGTCTGATTTTCAATTTATAAACCGCGAGGAAGATATGGGCCTTGAGGGCCTTAGAAAAGCCAAAAAGTCATATTATCCCGTGTTTATGGTAGAAAAATATACGGCTGTTCCAAAATAACAGTAATAAATCTCCACTTTCTGTATATTCTTTAATGTAAGCAATTTACGGGAGTGGGTTTTTTATGGTTTTTGATACTATGTCAATCTTAGCATACGCTTTGGGACTTTTGCTTTTATATATTTTCTGCAGAATTTTTATAAAACCGATAAAGTGGCTTTTTAAATGCCTCGCAAATGGTATAGTGGGAAGCATTTTTTTGTCCATTGTAAACTTTGTGGGAGGCTTTGCAGGAATTTTTGTAATAATAAACCCCCTTACCTCCCTGCTTTCAGGTTTCTTAGGTATACCTGGTGTGATTATGGTAGCACTTGTTCAATATTTCTTAAAATAAAAAAGTCGTCTTATTTTAAAAGACGGCTGTTTTGCACAAAAATATCCCCGCAAAATGCGGGGATATTTTCATTATTTAATGCTTTTCGAAAGCTCACCTATTGATTTTTCAAGAGCCTCCATTGACTGTCCAAAGCTGTTCCAGTCACCATCCTTGTTTGCCTGTTTTACACGGTTAAATTCTTCAACGACTTTTTGTGCAACATATTTAAAGTCAAGCGAACCGTCTTGGATTTCTCCAACCGCAGTTTCATTTTCTGTGGCATTTTCAAGCATACTTTCATCCGGTGCTTTTTCATTAAACAGAGCGTAAAGCGCATCTTTGAGATTGTTCTTCATCACAATCTTTTCCCCATATGCAACCGTCACTTGTTTAAGCTCAGGTAGTGTAGACTGATTGCTTGATGCAATATAAATAGGTTCAACATAAAGGACAGAATTCCCGATTGGAACCACAATCATATTGCCACGAATTACCTTTGAACCACCCTGACTCCAAAGATTAAGCTCCTTTGAAATATCCATATCCGAATTGATACGGTTTTCAATCTGCATAGGGCCATATACGTTTATATCTTTGGGGAACTTGTAAACCTTAAGTTTTCCATAGTCATCCCACTCATTTTGTGCCGCAAGCCATGCCACCATATTATCCTTGTTGGTAAGAGTATACGGAATGGTCAAAAGAAGCTCTGCATCTTCTTTGCCCTCGAGGCGCATCATATTGTAATATGGTGCAATCTCCTTTTCCTCTGTGGCTGTGCCATATCTTTCCTTGGCGATGACCCACATATCGTTTTTGTTATAAAAAGTCGTGGGGTTTGAAATGTGATACTTTCCATATACATTTGCCTGAACATTAAAAATATACTCAGGATATTTGATGTGTTCTTTTATTCCATCAGGAATTTCCTCACTACTGAAAAGTGTGGGATATATCTCGCTGTAGGCACGTGCAATCGGGTCATTTTTGTCCGAAATATAGAAAGTAACATCACCATTATATGCATCAATAACTGCCTTTACCGAATTTCTGATATAATTGAATTCGCCATAGCTTTGTGAATAAGGGAAATACTCAGTTGTGGTATATGCATCAACCACCCATTTAAGCGTTCCATCACTGTCAATAACCATATACGGGTCGGCATCATACTCAAAAAATGGTGCAACAGTTTTGAGTCTTTCCACGATATTGCGATTTATGAGAATACGGCTGTTACTTGAAACCAAGTCGGAAATGAGAAGACGTATATCTCCATACTTTGCCGCAAACAAGGCACGATTGAATAAGTTGAGCTTAAGTCCGCCACTTCCGTCATATGAAAATTCAATATCCTCTTGCCCCTCTGAATAGTCAAGCTCTTTATATTTCTCGTTTCCTACCACAACATAATCGTTTGTAAGTTCACCATAATAAATTCTGGGTTGAGTAATTTTTTCAACAACCTTTTCGGATTTTGGCGGTATATCTTTCACCAAAAATAGTGGCTGTCCCTGAGAGGTTACCTCGCTGATAACATTCATAGTAAGACCAAAACCGTGAGTATATCTAAGTGTACGGTTTATATATGTGTCAGCACTATCGCTCAGGTTTTCTTTTGTTATTTCACGGGGAGTTATAGCAACTGCTGTTTTTTTACCGTCAATCTCATAGGGAACAATATCCGTCTCATTGAACTGATAATAGTTGCGTATTCCCTGAATCTGATTGAGCACAGTGAGGTTTGCAGAAAGGTCAAGTATTCGAATGTTGTCTGTTACCTCCTGACTGCTGTTTAAATCAGAGACAGAAAGGTCGTTCTTCACATCAAACTCCACTTCTGAAATATTGTCAAGCCCATAAGCTTTTTGTGTATATTCAATATTTGAAGCAATATTTTCACTTTCACGGATTACCTCATTGGGAGCTACAAAAATCGCTTGTGTTCCAAAGGCAACAACCGCTGCAAGTATCCACGACAAAGGATAAATGAGAATTGTATTTATTGCCGCACGGCTCTTTTGCTTTAAAATAAAAATCCCTGAAAGCACCACGATGAAAATAAGCAACAAAGGTGCTGCTCTATAATATGTGAGCCACACAGTCTTGTCAGTAAAGCCTGCGCCGTCAAGCTCTCCGAAGCTTCCATACAAAATACTTTCTGCCTTTAGCACATAATTAAAACAAATAGCTATAAGCAAAATTCCAATATTCACAAAATTGTGAACGGCAACAGCCTTAAGTGTCAAAAATTCTTTTCCGCTGTAACTGCTGTGGGTAGAACCAAAGAGCCAATAAGCCACAAAGACCGCCGCGGTTATAAAGAACCAGATACTAAGCACCGCACCGCAAAGTGAAACAAAAAACGGTCTCACAAACACAAAATAACCGATGTCCTTTCCGAAAACAGGGTCGGTAAAATTGAAGCTTTGTGAATTGCAGGCTTTGAGAAATTCCTCACTTATATTGTGGCTAACCATTCCGTCAAGGAATAATGTTGCCACAAAGCTTACCAAAAGCGAAATTTTCAAAGACTCAAAAATTCCACGTTCAATACCAAGCAGCTTAAGGTTACGTCTTAAGAACAGCACACTCAAGGCAAGTGCCACAAAAATCACAACAAAGCTTATGGCCCTGATGCTCATCTGTGTAATAAAATTTTTGAGGAAAACAGCAGTATACTGCTCTCCTACCTCACCCACCTTTATATATTCAAAAACAATTCTTGCTCCATACCACAGCACAAAAAGGACTGCTGCAGCTATCAAAAAGAGAATGGTTTTCTTACCAAAACCTGATGGTGAGAAGTTATCACGTTTTCTGTTTCTCGCATCAATCATCTATCTTTTCTCCCTCCGGCTCAATTATTGCATTTACAAATTCCACCGGATTAAATTCTTCCATGTCGTCTATTCCTTCGCCCAGTCCAACAAATTTAACCGGTATATCATATTCATTCTTTATGGCAAAAACAATGCCGCCTTTTGCAGTTCCGTCAAGCTTGGTGAGAACAATACCAGTAATATCCGCCGCCTCTTTGAACTGTTTTGCCTGAGACACCGCATTCTGACCGGTTGTGGCATCAAGCACCAAAAGCACCTCTTTTGACGAATCCGGAAGTTCTTTATCAAGAATTCTATATATCTTTTTAAGTTCCTCCATAAGATTCTTCTTATTGTGAAGTCTTCCGGCCGTATCACAAAGCAAAATATCAGCACCACGGTTTTTTGCAGCACCGATTGCATCATAAATGACAGCCGCAGGGTCCGAGCCCTCGTGCTGTTTTATTATTTCAGCATCCGCTCTGTCTGCCCACACTTCAAGCTGTTCAATAGCCGCTGCCCTGAATGTATCTGCCGCTGCTATAATAACCTTTTTACCCATTTCCTTATACATATGAGCCATTTTACCTATTGATGTGGTTTTTCCCACACCATTGACACCGATTACCATAATTACCGCAGGCTTTCCCTTTAAAACAAGACTGTTTTCACCCTCACTCAAAATCGTTTCAAGGATGCACCTAAGCTCTTCTTTAAGAGCACCGCCGTCTGTGATATGTTTTTCTTTTGCGGCTGTTTTCAGTCTTTCTATTATTTCAACCGAGGTCTGTGCCCCGATATCTGCCATAATAAGAATTTCTTCGAGCTCTTCAAACAAATCGTCATCAATGGACTTAAATATACTGAGTGCATCTTCAATTCTTTCGCTGATAACCTCTTTTGTTTTGTTAAGACTGTCCTTTAGTTTTGAAAAAAGTCCCATTATTCTGCCACCTCGTCAATGTTTAGTGATAATAGTTTCGACACACCCTTTTCCTGCATTGTAACGCCATAAAGGATGTTTGCAGCCTCCATTGTGCCTCGTCTGTGAGTAACCACGATAAACTGTGATTTTTTGCTGTATTTCTTAAGATAATCAGCATAACGATAAACGTTTGCATCATCAAGTGCCGCCTCAATTTCATCAAGAATACAAAACGGTGTAGGACGAACCTTGAGTATGGCAAAGAGAAGAGCAATCGCAGTAAACGCCCTTTCTCCACCCGAAAGCAAGGTAAGACTTTGGAGTTTTTTACCTGGTGGCTGTGCCTCAATCTCGACACCTGTTTCCATAATATCATCAGGGTCAGAGAGTGAAAGCTTTGCCTGACCGCCGCCGAAGAGTTCACGGAATACACTGTTGAAATTCTGGCTTATTACCTCAAATTTCTCTGAAAATTGTTTTTTCATTATTGACATCATTTCGTCAATTATTTTTTCAAGTTCACCCTTAGCTTTTTCCAAATCAAGAGTCTGTTGGGTTAAGAAATCAAAACGCTCTTTTACATTCTTATATTCTTCAATAGCATCAATGTTAATATTTCCAAGAGCCTTTATTTTACTCTTAAGTTCGGAAATTTTAGCAGTAGCTGCCTTGATATCTGTTATATCATCACCTTTGAGCTTTTCAGCATCACTGTATGTGAGTTCATATTCTTCCCACAGATATTCAAATAGTCCATCAAGGTTTTCTTCACATTTTATCTTTCCTGCCTCAATCTTTGCCTTTTGCTGACCGAGAGCAAAAAGCTTTTCGCGAACACCTTTGACATCTTCCTGAAGTTCTCTTGTTTTTTGGTCAGTCTCTTTTCGATTTTCTATCAAGAAAGAAAGTTCTTTTTCAAGTTCCTGACTTCTTCCGCCAATCTCTTCCAGTTTTTTCTTATCGGTTTCAATCTCCTGTGTTATAGCCGCAATTTTTTCGTTTAAGACTTCAATTTCAGCCTGTTTTTCATTATTTTCAGCTATTATTTCACCTTTTTCTTTTTCAACAGAATCAAGTCTTTCTTTCTGAAGGTCAATATCCTTTTGATTTGAGCTTTCCTCAATACGAAGTGCAATAAGTGCATCCTGAACTTCTTTCATCTTACGTGAGATTTCTTCTGTTTCACTCTGCTTTGCATCAGTTTCACCACGCAGTTTCAAAACATTTTCTTCAAGCTCGTCTGCAGTCCTGTTGCAAATAACAATTTCGTCATTTATCTCACGTGTACGCTCATCAATAGTATTCTTTTCACGAACAAGCTGTGCACGTCTTTCTTCCGCAGCCAAAAGATATGCACTACTGTGGTCAAAATCGGCTTTTGCACGTATATATTCTTCGTTCTTTTCGTTGATAACATCTCTGCTTTCTGCCACACGGAACCTGATTTTCTCCAAAGTGTCCAAAAGCTCAATTCTTTCGCTATCAACCGAGTCAAGTTCCTTTTCAAGCTTGGAAATTTCAACATCCAGAGCTTCAATTTCAGCACTGCGTGACAAAAATCCAGAGTTTTTGCCGTTGCTGCCACCACTCATTGCACCGCCGGGCTGCATAATTTCGCCTTCAAGTGTAACTATTTTGAACTTATGTCCGCACTTTGATGCCATACGTATAGCGTTGTCGATATTGTCAACAACCAAAGTTCCGCCAAGGACACTTCCCACAATGCCCTCATATTTTTTATCAAAGCTCACCACGCTACTTGCAACAGCGATGTATCCATCCATTTTTTCTGCACCGCAAAAATCCGTAGTACGTGCTTTCACGGTGGAAACAGGCATAAAGGTGGCTCTGCCAAGTTTTTCAGCCTTTAAATAATTTATTGCCATTTTGGCATCCTGCTCATTCTCGGTAACGATATTCTGATTTACAGTATGCAGTGCCACCTCAATAGCTGTCACAAATTTCTTTTGTGTAGAAATCAATTTTGAAACAGGACCATAGATTTTTGCAGTCTTAAGTTTACCGCTTTTATGTTCTGTCATAACAGCCTTGACACTGCGGTTATAGCCCTCGAAATCATTTTCCATATCTTCGAGAACAGTTTTTCTTGATTTTTTGCGGTTCAATTCTTCAATAACTGTGTTCTTTTTGTCGCTGAGTTCCTGAAGCTTAGCTTCACCATCTTTAAGGCTTTCTTCATCACTTTCAGCAGCCTTTTTTATATTTTCAAACTCCAAAGAAAGCTTTTTGAGTGCAGCCTCTATCACTTTATTGTTTTCTTCAATCTTTTTGTGCTCAATACTATGTCTTTCAAGCTCTTCGCTGTTGTTCTTCAGCTCTCTTTCAAAATTTTCGATGAGGATATTATAGTTTGCAACCTTGCTCCTGAGTGTGCTTATTTCAGAGGTTTTTTCAACAATTTCGCCTTTGAGATTTTCAACATTCTCACCGCTTTCCTCAAAAATAAAACTTATTTTCTCAAACTCCGTCTCTTTTTCCGAAACCTTTTTAAGAAGCTCTTCACCTTTTGAAGAAAGTTCGTCATATGTATTATTATATCCCTTTATAATCTCGTCAAGCTGGGCAATTCCACGCTGACTCTTTGCAATTTCTTCTTTGATTCTGTTTATGTTTTCGTTGCAATGTTCAATGTTTGCAAAATTCAAAGAAATTCTGTTATTATCCTCTGCTGTCTCGTCAGCCGCCTCTCTTTGTGCCTGACGGCAAATTTCCATTTGTTCCTCAAATTTTTCAATTTTTTCATAAAGCTGTGCCGTAAGCTGTTCTTTTTCATCAACCTCTTTTTGCATAAAGTCAATGCTGTTTGAAACCGCCTCAAGCTTTCCGTCAATTTCAACCAGATTTTTTCTGTGCTTTGCGATTTCTGCAACAGAAACGCTTACATCAATGACTTTCAGTTCGTCACGAAGATTGAGATATTTCTTTGCTTTCTCAGACTGAATACGTAGTGGCTCAATCTGTCCTGAAAGCTCAGTCATTATGTCATTGACACGAATAAGATTGTCATTGGTCTTTTCAAGCTTTTTTTCTGCCTCATTTTTTCTGTATTTATACTTGGTAATTCCGGCTGCTTCTTCAAAGATACGGCGTCTGTCCTCGGACTTGTTGCTCAGGATTTCATCAATTTTTCCCTGACCTACAATGGAATAACCCTCACGACCGATACCCGTATCCATAAAAAGTTCGTGAATGTCACGAAGACGGCAGGATGCATGATTTATGAAATATTCTCCCTCACCGCTGCGGTACACACGTCTTGTTATAACAACCTCTTCAAAATCCACAGGAAGTTCACCGTCAGAATTGTCAAGGGTGAGCGAAACCTCAGCAAAGCCCTGAGGCTTTCTTACCTCAGTTCCCGCAAAGATAACGTCTTCCATACGGCTTCCACGAAGGGAACGGACACTCTGTTCGCCCATAACCCAACGTATAGCATCAGAAATATTGCTCTTACCTGAACCGTTTGGTCCGACAATAGCAGTTATTCCATGGTTAAAATCAAGATATATTTTGTCTGCAAAGGACTTAAAGCCCTGAAGTTCAACACTTTTCAGATGCAAAAAAATTACCTCCTCAGGCTCAAATACCGACAGTATTCAGCCTACAATTCTCTATATTTCAAAAGAAATTATGCCTCAAAAAAGAACAAAATTCACCAGAATATATTCCAAAATATTATATCACAATTTAATGCATTTGTCCATAGCGAAATTTCCTCTTGAAAACAAAAAAAGATTGTGCAGCAAAAGCTGCACAACCAAAATTTCAACTTTAATCTTCACGGAGTTCCTCAGGAATTTCTTCCACCGGTTCAGCCTTTCCTTTTTTCAGGACTTTGACGTCCTTTGCATCAAGGAATTTAAAAACTGGTTCTTCCTGAGTTCCGAATTTCACTTTAATAAGACCTTTGAGAACAAAAGTTTCAGCAACAGTACCACGTTCACCCTCATATTCCACCAAAGCGCCTTTTCCTGGAACTTTTTTCAGCAAATCCTCATACGCCGCCTGCTCATACTGGAGACAACACATAAGCCTGCTGCATATACCTGAAATCTTTGTGGGATTTAGAGAAAGGCTTTGGTCCTTAGCCATTCTTATTGACACCGAATGAAAATCATTCAAAAAGGTTGAACAACAAAGAGGTCTTCCGCAAATGCCAATGGCACCCAAGGTTTTTGCCTCATCGCGAACACCCATCTGTCGAAGTTCAATTCTCGTTCTGAAAATACTTGCAAGACTTTTTACAAGTTCACGAAAGTCAATTCTTCCATCAGCTGTGAAATAGAACAGAATCTTGCTTCCATCAAAGGTATATTCAGTATTAACAAGCTTCATGTCAAGGCCGTGTTCCTGAATCTTTTTTAGCGCAATTTCAAAGGCCTCTTTTTCCTTTTCCTTATTCTTTTCAAGACGTTCAAAATCTGCCTCTGTTGCAAGACGGACAATGGGTTTTAGAGGCATGACAATCTCACTGTCTTCAACCTCTGTATTTTTAACGGCAACAACCCCGAACTCCAATCCTCTTGAAGTTTTAACAATAACTCCGTCGCCTATATTCACTTTGTGTTCCTTTGGGTCGAAATAATATATTTTTCCGGCCTTATTAAATTTCACTCCTATAACTTCTGTCATGGATTGCCTCCCATAGCTCCACGCCCAAGCACTGTGCTATCTGGGCATAGCTTATATTTTTCAAAAAATACTCATTGTATTTAAGCAAAATTTCCAACAATTTTTCAGGAACAGATGTATGCATCTGTTCGTTAAATCTTTTAAGTTTTGGTATCTTGTCCGTATTTGTAACGTACTCAAAATCCCCTGTATTTTTTATATGCAAAAGGTCACAAAAAATCCCTTGCAAAATATCCCTCAAGGTTTCAAAATCGTCCTTGTTTTGTTTCAAAAACAATGCAAAATCATAAATAGAACGTTTCTTTTCACCAAGCAAATTCTCAAAACTCTCTATCAGCCCATCCCTCATTTTTACGAGTTCAGGTGACTCACACAGCATTTTGGCTTTTCCAATAGAGCCTGCACTCATAGCAGCAATAGCTGTTGCACTTTCCGAAAGGGCAGGGTAGTTTTTCTTAAGGTGTTCCTCAACATCTTCATCAGAAAGCGGAAAAAACTTTACCGAAACCGTTCTTGACAAAACAGTGGGCAAAAACATATTTGAATTTTCGGCTATCAGAATAATGGTGCAGTATACAGGCGGTTCTTCAAGAACCTTGAGAAGACTATTTTGTGCATACATATTCATTGTATCAGCGTTTGGAATTATATAAATCTTCCGCTGTGAATGATACGGTTTTATATACACATCTTTTTTCATATTGCGGATTGTATCAACTAACACATCTGTACTCTTTTTGCTTTGGTCATAGAGTTGATTCGTAACAACAGCAACATCAGGGTGATTTCCCGACTCACACATACTGCAGCTTTTACAAATTCCGCAAGCCTCACCATTTTTGGGATTTTCGCAAAGCAAAAGCTTCGAAAAAGCCTTTGCCACACTAAGCCGTCCCACACCTTTTGGGCCTTCAAAAATATATGCGTGCCCCACACGTCCGTCAAGATAGGAACTCTGCAGGACTTTTTTTACTTTTTCATGACCCACAACGCTTGACAGCATTTGATGTGCACCATCCCTTAAAACTTAATTCTTTCGCTAATATACTCAACAAGTTCGTCAATTTTAACACGTTCCTGTTCCATAGTATCACGGTGACGTACAGTAACAGATGCGTCTTCCTCTGACTCAAAATCATATGTGATACAGAAAGGTGTACCGATTTCGTCCTGTCTGCGATAACGCTTTCCTATACTTCCAGATTCATCATATTCACACATAAATTCTGCAGCAAGCTTTCTGTAAACCTCACCTGCACCTTCTGCCAATTTTTTCGAAAGTGGCAAAACAGCAGCCTTAATCGGCGCAAGTGCCGGATGGAATCTCATAACTGTGCGGATATCATTTTTCTCAGCATCAATAATCTCTTCGTCATATGCTTCAACCAAAAATGCTAATGTCACACGGTCTGCACCAAGTGATGGTTCAACACAATAAGGAACATATTTCTCATTTGTTTCGGGGTCGTTGTATTCAAGCTTTTCACCGCTATGATTGCTGTGCTGTGTAAGGTCAAAGTCTGTTCTGTCAGCAATACCCCAAAGTTCGCCCCAACCAAACGGGAACATAAATTCAATATCTGTTGTCGCATTGCTGTAATGTGAAAGTTCTTCCTGCTCATGGTCACGCATCTTGATATTTTCTTCGGCGATACCCAAAGAAAGTAACCAGTTTTTGCAGAAATCTTTCCAATATTTGAACCATTCAAGGTCTGTTCCAGGTTTGCAGAAGAACTCAAGCTCCATCTGTTCAAACTCACGAGTTCTGAATATGAAGTTGCCGGGTGTAATTTCATTTCTGAAAGATTTACCCACCTGACCGATACCAAATGGAACCTTCTTTCTTGATGTTCTCTGAACATTTTTGAAGTTAACAAAGATACCCTGAGCAGTTTCAGGTCTTAAATAAATTTCGTTTTTGCTGTCTTCGGTAACACCCTGGAAGGTTTTGAACATAAGATTAAACTTTCTGATGTCAGTAAAGTTATGCTTTCCACAACTTGGACATTTTATCTGCTTTTCAGTGATAAATTCCATCATTTTTGCATCGGACCAGCCATCAGCAGAAACGCCAGCCTCATCTTCAATAAGCTTGTCAGCTCTGAAACGTGCTTTACATTCCTTACAATCCATGAGAGGGTCTGAAAAACCACCAACGTGACCTGATGCCACCCAAACCTCAGGGTTCATAAGAATAGCTGCATCAAGACCTACGTTGTAGGGACTTTCCTGAATAAATTTTTTCCACCATGCGCGTTTCACGTTGTTCTTGAGTTCAACACCCAAAGGACCGTAATCCCAAGTGTTTGCAAGTCCACCGTATATTTCAGAACCTGAATATACAAATCCACGCCCTTTGCAAAGAGCAACCACTTTCTCCATTGTCTTTTCAGTATTTTTCATTTCAATCACAATGCCCTTCTGTCCACAAGATTTTGAAAACTTCCGCTGTGGACCTGCGGAATGAATGATATTTTAACAATAAACACGGGTACAAATATACCTAGTTTACATTATACATCATTTTCCTCCCAAAGGCAAGAAAAATTTTGATATTTTTGTTCCATTTCTCAAGCAAGAGATAAGCATACCGTGCCTTGACAACTTTTGTCGAATAAAGTAATATATTGTCGTATTTGTTTTTACGGAGGCTTTTATGTATAAATC
>JAZROR010000051.1:0-2735 GCA_045648845.1 Clostridia bacterium | reverse complement strand
TTAACCTTGAACAATATTTGTTCAATCAAAGAGGTGATTCATCTTTTTATAATAAATTATATGTTAAGTTTAAGCCTTTTTGAATTTAATTAATTAGAACTTTACAACCTTACCTGTAGCAATACTCTCATATACCGCGTTCATAGCTTCAATTGTGCGTCTGTGCCACTTAAGATTAATAAGCGGTGTTTTTGAGTTGCGGATATTATCAACAAACTCGTCAATAAGGCCTACCCACTCGTCAAAATAGGTATACTGAACAGTGTATCTGTCATTCGGACAGCCGTTATGGTATACGTTAGGGCCAAAGCAATCTGCCATAACTGTACCGTTTTCACCGTTCAAAGTAATATTAACTTCCATTCGTTTCGGGAACACTTCCCAGCCGGGACCGGGGACCTTTATGCGCTCTTCCATCTTAGACCAGGAAGGATCAAGTGAGAAGATAGTTCCATCCTTCATTCTGCCGATTACGGAAAGCATATCCTCTTCTTCTAAATCAGGACGGATATTGGGTGCCACTTCGGCATAAATACTCTCAAAATCACTGCCGGTCATATGACGAATCATATCAAAAATATGGGGATGGTCGCAAAGAGCACCACCGCGGAAGCGAGGGTCACCATCTTTAATCGAAACGCGCTTTCCATAGCTCTTTTCGGGAACACCCTGCCAGGGGAACGCCCAAACAGGTGAAAGTGTAATATTTGTTGCGTTGAACGACTTGATTTTACCAATTTCTCCGCTTTCAACCAACTCTTTCATACGAACGATAACGGGATTGTAGTGCATTTCCAGCTCAACCTGACAAACGAGATTGTTTTTCTCAACAATGTTTATCATCTCATCGTATTCTTCCATATCGAAAGTGGGAACCTTCATAGAAAGGATATGAATACCGCGCTCAGCACAGAGCTTCATTTGTCTTAAATGGTCACTGTTCTCACTCGCAAGTACTACAGCCTCAATTTCAGGATGAGCATCAAGCATTTCAATTTCACTGTCATAGCAAGGTATGCCGTCTACACTATTGAGAAAAATTTCTTTTACTTCATCATTAGCAGTAGCGACCGCAACCCAATCAAGTTTTGGGTTTTCTTTTAAAACCTGATAATATTTTCTTGTATGACCGTGGGTCATACTCATCATAGCAATTTTTAATGGTTTCATATTAGATTACCTGCCTTTCCCCTGTTGCAACAGAAAGTTTTGCCTTTTCCACCATAACCTTAAGTTCGTTATCAATTGCAACCATTTCATCCTTGGTGCCTTTTTGTGCAATATTAAAAGCAGAACGAACAATTGCAATTTCATCAGCAGAAAGTCCGTAGAGTTCAAAGTCTACATCGGTGAACTTCTTGTTTTTCGCGCCAAAAACATAGATTGAATCTTGCTTTAACTGTGCATCAACCACAACATCACACGCAATGCCGCGCTGAGATATAATTTCATGCTTATCCTTTGCAATTTCGCCATGTGCCAGTGTTGCGGAAATTTCAATAGTGCAGACAACAGAGTCCTCTGCAGTAGCAATAACATTGAGGGTGTTATCATTTTGCATAGCGGTAATACCAACTATTTTTTTGCCTAATACATACTGACAAATATCTAACTCTCTGTAAAGCTCTGCAAAAACATCCGTTCCTTTTTCAACGATACGAGCCACTCTCATAACGCTGATACCCTGCAAGGTACCGCCTTGAACAATGTTTTTAAGCTCGATAAATCTTCTCTCTGATCTGTGAGAAAGAATGGGTGCCTCGACACCGTCGATTACTGCAGTTTTGCAGTCTTTAAACTGAGCTTTTGCTTCAACAGAATACTTATCAAGTAAAAACTCTAATTTTTCCTGAAAAATCTTCATAATAATAACTCCTTAAAGCATTTTTATGCGCGGTCTGTATTTTTCTAAATAAGCCGCGTTTTTCTCGTCTCCACCGGGGGTATTGGCGCTTGACCATACGGGCGGTGTTACACCTCTGTCTATGCACTGCTTAACACATTCAATTTCCAAAAGATGTGCAATATAAAAATCTATAATATTTGAAACCGGGGCGATAGGAGTTTCAAGTCCCGGAACGTTTACAACCGCATCACCTACAGGGTTGAAATCATCAATACAAACATCGGCATAATCGAAAAGATTTGTTTTGTTGGGATGGCGGATAAAATGATCAGCCGGCATTTCATCCTGCCAATAACTACTTGATACTGCAATAATCTTAACGCCGTTCTTCTTAGCTTCCATAACCGCATCTATTGTTGCAGGATTAATTCCTATATTATGGAACACAATCAAAAGGTCATCTTTTTTAAGGTCGTAATACTTCATTATCGCACTGCCATAATTAACAGTCCTTTCAAGCTCCAAGTATTTGAGGGCTTGGTTAAATACAGAAAGGCCTGTTTCCATAATTGGATTAATGCAGGAAAGGCCACCGGCTCTGAAGAACATTTCACCCATACAAAGCGTAGTGTGACCACCGCCGCCATAAACACTTATAAGGCGATCGTTTTCAATAGCATCTGCCATAAGCGATGCTGCTTTCTTAATATTTTCGCCTTGTGTTTCGTTAACGATTTTAAAATTTTCCATTAAGTTTTCAAAATAACCGAAATCATTCATTTGTCATCTTCCTTTCAATCTCTTCACGTTTTGGAATTGAATTTAAAACACCTTTTTTTGTAACGCTTATACCCGATGCTGTTACGGCATATCTGCAAGAAGTTTCAAG
>JAZROR010000050.1:0-19382 GCA_045648845.1 Clostridia bacterium | reverse complement strand
AGAACAGGCAGAAATCCCCAGACAGGTGCTGAAATGAAGATTGCTGCTGCTAAAGTTCCTACTTTCAAGGCAGGCAAAGCTCTTAAAGACCTTATCAACAAATAATAAAGTCAAAAAAGCTTAAAAAGAACGCCTTTGGGCGTTCTTTTTGCGTGTGTGATATTTTGGAAAGGAAGGATTTTTGTGAAAAGTTATTCTTACAAAACCCGTGGAACTTGTTCAAGAGAAATTTATTTTGACCTTGATGGCGAGATTGTAAAAAATGTACGGTTTGTTATGGGCTGTATGGGAAATACTCAGGGCGTAGCAAGGCTTGTAGAGGGAATGACGGTTGATGAAGCTATCTCAAGACTTTCGGGGATAGATTGTGGGGGAAGAGGAACTTCTTGTCCCGATCAGCTGGCAAAGGCGCTTGCTGCGGCAAAAGAGGCAGAATAATGCCTGTTTGACAAATTGCTAAAAGACAGGGGTTTAAAGCCACAATAAATTGTGAAAAATTTTAAAATAAACCATATATGTAGTACTTGACAAATGGAGTTAAACTTGGTACAATAAGATGTATTTTTAATATTGGGATAGTGCGGTATTTTGGCTATTCCGGCAGGCAAAAATGCAAAGGTGAAATTAAAATGGAAAGAATAAAAACGAGTGCTCACGTGGTGGGGCTCAAACAGACCAAAAAAGCTATTGAGGCGGGCAGAGCAGAACTTGTGTTTGTTGCAAGAGATGCTGACAGCCATGTGGTTTTTCCCCTCGAAAGGCTTTGCGGCGAAAAAAATGTTGCGGTGGTTTATGTCAACAACATGAAAGAGCTTGGAAAAGCTTGTCACGTTGAAGTTCCCACTGCCGTTGCTACTATTGTTAAAGACGCATAACTTGCGTTTTTATATGGGCTTTGCCCACCTATATTATATACAGGAGGTGAAAATAATTGCCAACATTTAACCAGCTTGTTAAGAAAGGCAGACAGACTGCGGAAAAGAAATCTACAGCACCGGCACTTCTCAAAGGTTTCAACACTATCAAGAAGAGATATACCGATCAGGATTCTCCGCAAAAGCGTGGTGTTTGTACTTCTGTTAGAACTATGACACCTAAAAAGCCTAACTCAGCGCTCCGTAAGGTTGCCAGAGTTCGTCTTACAAATGGTATCGAAGTTTCTGCTTATATTCCCGGTATTGGTCACAATCTCCAGGAACATAGCGTAGTGCTTATCCGTGGCGGTAGAGTTAAGGACCTCCCTGGTGTTCGTTATCACATTATCCGTGGTACACTTGATACTCAGGGCGTTCAGAAACGTAACCAGTCAAGATCTAAGTACGGAGCTAAGAGACCTAAAGAAGGTAAGTAAGACAAAAATTTTAGTATGAAATTTACTTTATAGTGCGTATTACTATTTTATATATAAAAGACAGTGCGTCTTTGGCAATAATATGTAGTACAGCACTAGCAGTATCCAATTTGGGTATTGAGTACCTGTGGATAGCATTTACCACAAAGAATGGAGGGAAGATAAGTGCCAAGAAAAGGACATATTGCACGCCGTGATGTGCTGCCGGATCCTATGTATAACAGCAAGACTGTTACACGTCTTATAAACAACATCATGCTTGACGGTAAGAAAGGTGTTGCTCAGGCTATTGTTTATGATGCATTTGATATCATAAAGGAAAAGACAGGAAAAGACCCTGTTGAAGTGTTTGAGGAAGCTATGAATGCCGTTATGCCTGTTCTCGAAGTTAAGGCTAGACGTGTTGGTGGTGCAAACTACCAGGTTCCGATTGAAGTTAGAGCTGAAAGAAGAGAGACTTTGGGCCTTCGTTGGATCACTCTTTATGCAAGACAGAGAAACGAAAGAACAATGGCTGAAAGACTTGCAAACGAGCTCATGGACGCAATCAACAGCACAGGTGGTGCATTCAAAAAGAAAGAAGACACACACAAAATGGCAGAAGCGAATAAGGCATTCGCTCACTTCCGTTGGTAATTTTGCTTTGAAAATCGTCTCATCTTCGGCGAATGTGCTCAGCATGAAAAAATGCTCACATATATCATATATATGCTCCGCTTTTTTCAGCTTCGCATTCACCAAATCTAAGGCAATTTTCTTCGCAAAATCCCGTACGGATGGAAAAGTCAATTTTTGATTAGATTAACACATTTTATGTGTTGAAAGGAGTTACTATGGGTAGAGCGTATTCGCTTGAAAGAACAAGAAATATCGGTATCATGGCTCACATTGATGCCGGTAAGACAACTACAACTGAAAGAATCTTGTATTACACAGGCATAAACCACAAGCTTGGTGAAACCCATGAAGGCGGCGCTACTATGGACTGGATGGCTCAGGAGCAGGAGCGTGGTATTACAATTACCTCTGCTGCTACAACATGTTTCTGGGAACCTAAAGAAGGTCCTTACGGTGGTTTAAAGCACAGAATCAACATCATTGATACTCCCGGACACGTTGACTTTACTGTTGAAGTTCAGCGTTCGCTGAGAGTTCTTGACGGTTCTGTTACTGTTATGTGCGCTAAGGGTGGTGTTGAGCCTCAGTCTGAAACAGTTTGGCGTCAGGCTGACGAATACAAAGTTCCCCGTATGATATTTGTTAACAAGATGGATATCATGGGTGCAGATTTTTACAATGTTGTAAATATGATTCATGAGCGTCTTAATGCTAACGGTGTTCCCATTCAGCTTCCTATCGGTGCTGAAGACACATTTGTTGGTATCATTGACCTTATGAATATGGAAGCCGAGATTTATGATGATGAACTCGGTAACAGCTATCACAAAGACGCTATTCCTGCTGACATGATGGACAAGGCTCAGGAATATCACGACAAGATGGTGGAAGCTATTTGTGAAACTGACGAAGACCTTCTTGAAAAGTACTTCGGCGGTGAAGAGATTACTGTTAATGAGCTCAAAGCGGCACTCCGCAGAGCTACAATTAACAACGAAATCGTACCTGTTCTTTGCGGAACAGCATATAGAAACAAGGGCGTTCAGCTGCTTCTTGATGCAGTTATTGAATATATGCCTGCTCCAACAGATGTTCCTAACATCAAGGGTGTAAATCCTGATACAGAAGAGGAAGACGAAAGACCTTCATCAGATGAAGCACCTTTCGCAGCTCTTGCGTTCAAGATTGCAACAGACCCATTCGTTGGAAAGATTTGTTTCTTCCGTGTATATTCAGGTACACTTGAGAAGGGTTCACACGTTCTCAACTCTTGCAAGGGCAAGCGTGAACGTATTGGTAGAATTCTTCAGATGCACGCAAACCACAGAGAAGACCTTGATATAGTTTATTCAGGTGACATTGCTGCTGCAGTTGGTCTCCAGAATACAACAACAGGTGAAACTCTTTGTGATGAAAAGCATCCTATCGTTCTTGAATCAATGAACTTCCCTGAACCGGTTATCCGTGTGGCTATTGAGCCAAAAACAAAAGCTGGTCAGGAAAAGATGGGTATAGCTCTTGCAAAGCTTGCAGAAGAAGACCCAACATTCAAGACATATACAGATGAAGAAACCGGTCAGACAATCATTGCCGGTATGGGTGAGCTTCACCTTGAAATCATCGTTGACCGTTTGCTCCGTGAATTTAAGGTTGAAGCAAACGTTGGTGAACCTCAGGTTTCCTATCGTGAAGCATTTAGAAAAGCTGTTGACGTTGACCACAAGTATGCTCGTCAGTCAGGTGGTAAAGGTCAGTACGGACACGTTCTTGTTAAGTTTGAGCCCCTTGGCGAAGGCGAAGGTTATATCTTCGAAAACAAGGTTGTCGGCGGGGCTGTTCCTAAGGAATATATCCCCGCTGTTGATGCAGGTATCCAGAGCGCTATGCTCAATGGTGTTCTTGCAGGCTACAACGTAGTTGACCTTAAGGCTACACTTTATGACGGTTCATACCACGAAGTTGACTCTTCTGAAATGGCGTTTAAGATTGCTGCTTCTATGGCATTCAAGGAAGCTATGAGAAAGTCAGACCCCGTGCTCAAAGAACCTATTATGCTTGTTAACGTTATCACACCTGATGATTATCTTGGATTTGTTATCGGTGACCTTAGCTCAAGACGTGGTATGATTAAGTGCCAGGAATCTCGTAGCGGTGGTGTTACTCAGGTAACAGCTGATGTTCCGCTTTCAGAAATGTTCGGTTATGCAACAGTTCTCAGAAGTGGTACTCAGGGACGTGGACAGTATTCAATGGAACCCTCACATTACAGTGAAGTTCCTAAGTCTGTTCAGGACAAGATTATCAGTGCCAGAACAAGCGGCGAATAATTGTACAGGTTTTTAGAACTTTTTTCAAAAAAGCTATTGAAAACTGTGCAAAATTGTAGTAAAATAATAAACAGTAAATAATTAACTTATATAAGTTAGGAGGAACTAATAATGGCAAAAGCTAAATATGAAAGAACCAAACCCCATGTTAACATTGGTACAATCGGCCACGTTGACCATGGTAAAACAACTCTTACTGCTGCAATCACAAAGGTGCTTGCTATGGACGGTAAGGCTCAGTACGAAGCTTACGATATGATCGATAAAGCTCCGCAAGAAAGAGAAAGAGGTATCACAATCTCTACTGCTCACGTTGAGTACGAAACAGAAGCTCGTCACTATGCACACGTTGACTGCCCCGGACATGCTGACTACGTTAAGAACATGATCACTGGTGCTGCTCAGATGGACGGTGCTATCCTCGTTGTTTCTTCAGCTGATGGTCCTATGCCTCAGACAAGAGAACACATCCTTCTTTCACGTCAGGTTGGCGTTCCGAAGATTGTTGTTTTCATGAACAAGGTTGACCAGGTTGACGATCCTGAACTTCTTGAACTCGTTGAAATGGAAATCCGTGACCTTCTCTCTGAATACGAATTCCCGGGTGATGAAATCCCGATCGTTAAGGGTTCAGGTCTCGCAGTTCTCGAATCTGCTTCAACAGATCCTTCTGCTCCTGAATATGCTTGCATTAAGGAACTCATGGATGCAGTAGATGCATACATTCCTACACCTGAAAGAAAGAGCGATCTTCCTTTCCTTATGCCTGTTGAAGACGTATTCTCAATCACAGGCCGTGGTACAGTTGCTACTGGTAGAGTTGAAAGAGGTACACTTAACCTTTCTGATGAAGTTGAAATCGTTGGTCTTTCAGACGAATCAAGAAAGGTTGTTGTTACAGGTATCGAAATGTTCAGAAAGCTTCTCGATCAGGCTGAAGCTGGTGATAACATCGGTGCTCTTCTCCGTGGTGTTCAGAGAAACGAAATCGAAAGAGGACAGGTTCTTGCGAAACCCGGCACAATTCATCCTCACACAAAGTTCAAGGGCGAAGTTTACGTTCTTACTAAGGAAGAAGGCGGACGTCATACACCTTTCTTCACAAACTACAGACCTCAGTTCTATTTCAGAACAACTGACGTTACAGGTGTTGTAAACCTTCCTGAAGGAACAGAAATGTGTATGCCTGGTGATAACGTAACTATGACTGTTGAACTTACAACAACAATCGCTGTTGAAGAAGGTCTCCGTTTCGCTATCCGTGAAGGCGGCCGTACAGTTGGTTCAGGCGTTGTTACTGAAATCATTGAGTAATTTAAGCTTTTAGCTGAATAAAAATGGTCATCGAAAGATGACCATTTTTTTGTAAAGAAATAGCGGAGAAATTTTATTCGCCATCTTTTGTTTTATTTGTTTATGTTTTGCATATATTTGCCCAAAACACAAGATATTGTGTTTTGGGCATTTTCATTATAACACTATATGGAAAATATTGAACAAATAGAGGGAAGGAAATTCGTCAAAATAGACAAAGTTTAACTTTACAGTTTTTTACATATGCTTTCAAACCCTTGCGGCAGTAGATTTTGACGAATTAAGTAAAAAAATGTAAAGAAATAAAGCTGCATAATAGATGTTGACAAAAAAGCAGGGGTGCTATATAATAGCATATGTAGTGCATTTGAGGTTTTTAAAAACTCAAGATATTGTGTTTTGTGAAAATCACATACAAGTCCCTCAAAGCCGTTTAAATTGCTTGATGAAGAGGGGGATTTGGAATGAAAATTTGCGGACTTATGAAGACGACCTTGCTTGACTTCCCTGGGAAAGTAGCTTGCACGGTTTTTCTTGGCGGATGCAACCTCAGATGTCCTTTTTGTCACAATTCTGACCTTGCTTTTGAAGAAAACGGGGATTTCTTATCAGAAAATGAGTTTTTTTCGTTTCTCGAAAAAAGAAAAGGGGTATTGGATGCAGTTTGTGTAAGCGGCGGTGAGCCTCTTATGCATAAAGAAGTTTTTGAATTTATTAAGAAAATAAAGGATATGGGATTTTTGGTGAAGCTTGATACCAACGGATGTTTTCCAGAAAATCTTGAAAGAGCGTTGGTGAGTGGAAGCCTTGACTATGTGGCAATGGACATAAAGGGCGGACTTTTTGAGTATGGCAAGTTCGTGGGGATTGATAGTTTTGATGCATCAAAGGTAGAAAAGTCCATTGGAATATTGAAAAATTCAAATATTGACCACGAATTTCGCACCACTGTTGTGAACGGACTTCATTCGGCGGATAGTCTTGAAGAAATAGCAAAGCTTATTGCGGGTGAAAAGAAATATTTTCTTCAAGGGTTCAAAATGAGTGAGGGTGTTCCTGACAAGACCTTGACAGAGTTTTCAAAGGAAGAAATGGAAAATTTACTCAATTTGGTGAGGGAGTATGTTCCCGATGCCGAGTTGAGAGGAATATAAATAAAGATTACAGCAGAAAAGCTGATAGAAAAACGGAGGGGAATTATGTATAAGGTAAAAAAGAGAGATAACAAGCTTGTTGAGTTTGATTTGTCCAAAATCAGTGACGCTATGCTGCAGGCTTTTGATGCCCAGAACAGACAATATAATCAGAACATTATAGATTTTTTGGCGCTCAAAGTTACCGCTGATTTTGAACCAAAAGTAAAAGACGATGCAGTATCTGTGGAAGATATTCAGGACAGTGTGGAATCTGTTCTTGTTCAGGCGGGTTATGCTGATGTTGCAAAGGCTTATATCCTTTACAGAAAATTGCATGAAAAGATGCGTAATATGCAGTCAACCATTCTTGACTATAAAGAGGTTGTTGACAATTATGTGAAAATCAATGACTGGCGTGTTAAGGAAAATTCTACCGTTACATATTCGGTGGGTGGTCTTATTCTTTCAAACTCGGGTGCGATTACCGCAAATTATTGGCTCAGCGAAATCTATGATGAAGAAATTGCTAATGCTCACAGAAATGCGGATATCCACATTCATGACCTGTCTATGCTCACAGGTTATTGTGCAGGTTGGTCGCTGAAACAGCTTATTCAGGAAGGCCTTGGCGGAGTTGAGGGTAAGATTACATCATCCCCTGCCAGCCACCTTGCAACCCTCTGTAACCAGATGGTAAACTTCCTTGGAATTATGCAGAATGAATGGGCAGGCGCTCAGGCATTCAGCTCTTTTGACACGTACCTTGCGCCGTTTGTAAAGGTGGACAACCTTAGCTATGATCAGGTTAAAAAGTGTATTGAGTCCTTTATTTATGGCGTAAACACTCCATCACGTTGGGGTACTCAGGCTCCGTTCTCGAATATAACACTTGACTGGACTGTTCCTGCTGACCTTGCTGAGCTTCCTGCGATTGTTGGCGGTAAGGAAATGGACTTCAAGTATAAAGATTGTAAAAAAGAAATGGATATGGTCAACCGTGCGTTCATTGAAACAATGATAGAGGGCGACGCAAATGGTCGTGGATTCCAGTATCCTATTCCTACATATTCAATCACCAGCAACTTTGACTGGTCAGAGACAGAGAATAACAAGCTTCTCTTTGAGATGACATCAAAATATGGTACACCATATTTCTCAAACTATATTAACAGTGATATGGAACCAAGCGATGTCCGCAGTATGTGCTGTCGTCTTAGACTTGACCTCCGTGAACTCAGAAAGAAATCAGGCGGTTTCTTTGGTAGTGGTGAAAGCACAGGTTCTGTTGGTGTTGTTACCATCAATATGCCAAGAATTGCTTACCTTGCAAAGGACGAAGAAGATTTCTTCAAGCGTCTTGACAAGCTTATGGACATTTCGGCTCGTTCTCTTAAAGTAAAGAGAGATATTATCACAAGACTTCTTGATGAGGGACTTTATCCTTATACAAAGAGATACCTCGGAACATTCAACAACCACTTCTCAACCATTGGTCTTATTGGTATGAACGAGGTTGGACTTAATGCAAAATGGCTTGGAAAGGATATGACCAGCCCCGAAACACAGGAATTCACCAAGAAAGTTCTCAACCATATGAGAGACAGACTTTCAGACTATCAGGAAAAATACGGTGACCTTTATAACCTTGAAGCAACACCCGCTGAGTCAACAACATACCGTTTGGCAAAGCATGATGTGAAGAGATATCCTGATATTATAACTGCGGCAGAAGAGGGTGGAACACCATATTACACAAACAGTTCGCATCTTCCTGTTGGATTCACTTCTGATATTTTTGATGCTCTTGATATTCAGGATGAGCTTCAGACACTTTATACATCGGGTACAGTGTTCCATGCGTTCCTTGGCGAAAAGCTTCCCACATGGAAAGCAGCAGCTGATTTGGTAAGAAAGATTGCTGAAAATTATAAGCTGCCCTATTACACATTGTCACCAACATATTCGGTTTGCCGTGAACACGGATACCTCATTGGTGAACAGGATAAATGCCCGATTTGTGGTGGTCAGACCGAGGTTTACAGCAGAATTACCGGTTATTATCGTCCAGTTCGCAACTGGAATGACGGAAAGACTCAGGAATATAAAGAAAGAAAGCTTTATGATATTGAAAATTCTGTTCTTAAAAAAGGCGAAAAAGGGACCTGTGAATGTGAAAATGGCTTGATGCTTTTTACAACCAAGACTTGCCCTAACTGTAATGCGGCAAAAGCTGTTTTGGAAAAGAATAATGTTGGGTATAATATTGTTGATGCAGAAGCTGATGCGGCACTTACTGAAAAATTTGGCGTTCGTCAGGCACCCACACTGGTTGCGGTAAACAGCGGTGAAGTGCAGAAATTTGCCGGAGTTGGTGAAATTAGAAAATATATTGAGTCACTTAAGGGCTAAAAATCTCAGGTAGCCGAAACGTAATTGTTTCGGCTACTTTTGTGAAAGGAAAAATAAAAATGCTTTATGACATTGTTATAATTGGCGGAGGTCCTGCGGGGCTTACTGCGGCACTCTATGCACTCCGTGCTGAAAAGAAGGTTCTGGTAATTGAAAAAATGGGCTTGGGCGGACAGATTGCCCTTTCTGAGCACGTGGAGAACTTTCCCGGAACGCCCAAAATGAGTGGCATGGAGTTCGCCTCGAACCTTGCATCTCAGGTGGAGGCTTTGGGAGGCGAGATTGAATATGAGACAGTTCTTGAAATCAAGGACGGAAATCCCAAAACGGTGGTAACGGATTTTGGCGAGCATCAGACAAAGAGCGTGATTATTGCAACAGGTGTTACCAATCGCCGACTTGGAATTGAGGGCGAGGACGGGCTCATTGGTAGGGGAATTTCTTTTTGTGCAGTGTGTGACGGCTCTTTTTATAAGAACAAAACCGTTGCTGTTATCGGTGGCGGTAATACAGCTGTTGAAGATGCTATTTATCTTTCAAATATTGCAAAAAAAGTGTATCTTGTTCACAGACGAGCAGAGTTCAGAGCGGAAAGCCGTCTTGTGCGTGAGCTTGAGGGAAAAGAGAATGTAGAGCTTGTCCTTGACAGCGTGCCAAAAAAATTCGTTGATGATGGTGGATTTAAGGGTATGGAAGTTGTGAATGTAAAGACTTTGGAAAAACGTTTCCTTAAACTTGATGGTGCTTTTGTCGCAGTTGGACAAATCCCTCAGAGCGATATTTTCAAGGGTTTTATAAGCCTTGATGAGAGTGGGTACATCACATCGGGAGAAGATTGCCGTACCAATGTGGAGGGCATTTTTGTGGCTGGAGACTGTAGAAACAAGACTGTTCGTCAGCTTACCACCGCTGTGGGTGATGGAAGTGTTGCGGCACTGGCGGCTTGTGATTATCTTATGAATAAATAGTTTTATGTAAAATTAAAGCCCCGACCAAATATGACGGGGCTTCGTTTGTTATTCGATAGTTTTTCCAAGGAAAGCGGCGGCGGATTCTGCAAGTTTTTGTTCAAGCTCCCCAAAGCTTTCTTTTTCAGGAGAAGATAAAAACATAACTGTTCCAATGGCATCTCCGTCATAGATGATGGGTGCGGCAATTCCTGCCATAAGGGAATCGTTGCTGTCTGAAACAGTGATGTTTTTTTCACCGTTTTTCAGAACAAAGGTGCTTTTTTGTGACATTACCTTTTCAATATCGTCAGAGATTTTCTTGTTCATAAGCTCTTTCTTTGAAACACCTGAAACTGCGATTACTGTGTCCTTGTCCGAGATGCAGGCGGGAATGCCGGCAGTGTGAGCGAGGGCTTCGGCATATTGCGTAGCAAACTCACCAAGTTCGCCTATTGGTGAATATTTTTTGAATATAACTGTGCCGTCACTTTCTGTATAGATTTCAAGGGGGTCGCCCTCCCTTATCCTCATTGTGCGGCGGATCTCCTTTGGAATAACAACGCGTCCAAGGTCGTCTATTCTTCTAACAATTCCTGTTGCTTTCATATAATAAATGCTCCTTTTGGTTGATTTTACAAATCTATTATTTGACATTGCGAGAATTTTATCCAAAGAAAATTTTAGCAAAATTAAAAAGACCTTCTCGAAAAAGAACAGGTCTTTTGATTTCTAAATGGTTATTTGTTTTTTACGTAGAAGTCTACGACCCTCAAAAGCTCATTTCCCATTTCTTCCATAAGTTTTTGATATTCACGGGTACCGAGCTCGTGAACGATTTGCTTCTGCCCCATTTTGTAGCCGCGCATTTCCATAATCAGCTTGTAGCCTGCGGGGAATGCGATGCTGTCAGCAAGACGGATGAGGGAAAGATATGAACTGTTGAGCTCCTGTGCACCCTTTATGTCGCCTCTTGCAAACTTTCTGTATATTGCAGCGTTTACCTCGGGCAGAATGGTTGAAAAAGCGGTCATACTTCCGCAACAGCCACAGGTAAGGGCAGGGACCAGACAGTCGTCAGTTCCTGAAAGAACAGAAAAGTCAGGTCGTTCGTGCTTTACAATATCAATAAGATGTGCAATTCGCTTCATATGTGCGCTTGAATCTTTTATTCCTATTATGTTTTTTTCCTGAAGGAGTCGTTTGAAAACATTTATGCTGATTTCACCGGTAAACATAGGAATGTTGTAAAGAACAATATCAATTATATTTTGCTGAGCCAGGCGTCTGAAATATTCATAGACATCTTCCTGAGGCATTGTTATATAGTAGGGAACACAGATAACTGCACAATCATAGCCTGCGTCTTTGGCAGCTTTCATATATGAAACAGTGGTGTCGAAGTTTGAACTGCAGGCACCTGCTGCCATCTGCTTTCTTCCGCGGGCAATTTTTGCTGTATATTTCAGGATTTCTATATTCTCCTCAGGTGACATATGTACAAATTCTCCAGTGGTAGCACTGGGGAAAAGTCCGTCTATATCACTTGATGCAAGGAATTCCACTTCCTTTTCAAATACTTCATAATTTACCTTTCCGGCTTCGTCAAAGGGTGTGAGTAAAACGCCAAAGGCGCCTTTTGGTCTGTATGATGACATTTTCATTCCTCCTTTTTTCGTTAGTCCATAACAATAACTGCTTTTATGAGATTTTTGGTACGATTTTTTATGAGGTCTATGGCTTTTGGAAGGTCTTCAAGGGCAAATTCATGGGTTACCATATCGCGCACGTTGAATTTTCCGCTTGCTACCAGATTTACAAAAGGCTCCCATGTGAGATAGTTTCCGCAAATACCATGCAGGTTCAAATGCTTAAGCACTATTTCTGTAACAGGGAATGGGATTTCGTCATCCTTGCCAGGAATTCCGTAAAGGAAAACGTCACCGCCATTGGCACAAGCGTCTATTGCCATTTGGACGGAAGAAGGTGACCCTGCTGCGTCGATTGAGTATCTTGCGCCAAAGCCGTCAGTTTCTTCAAGAACACGGGCGAGGACATCTTCCCTTGCTGCATCAATGACAACATCCGCACCGAATTTTTTTGCATAACCAATTCTTTCCTGACCTTTGACTGAGGTGATTACCTTGGCTGCGCCACATGCTTTTGCAAGCTGGATATATGCAATGCCCGCAGGTCCGCCACCTTGAACGAACACGGTGGAGCCCATTTCAAGTCCGAAACGGAGAATTGAGCCGGAGGGGCAGACTGCACTTTCCATTATTGCGCCCTCTTTGAAAGAAATTGAGTCAGGAATTTTTACCAGACAGCTTTCGGGGACCACCACATATTCAGCATATCCGCCGTTGTGAGGATTGTAGCCGATTTCACTTCCATGTGGGCACATTTCGTTTCGTCCGCTCTTGCACCATACACACTTTCCACAGGAAATAATGGTGTTTATAATGACTCTGTCACCAACCTTAGCATCTGTCACTCTTTCGCCAAGAGCGAAAACCTCTCCTGCGATTTCGTGACCCAGAATGTGAGGAGGAGTTGCATGGGGAAAGGCACCGGTTGATATATGTGCGTCGGTTGCACATACCCCTGCTGCCTTGACTTTCACAAGAACTTCGCCCTCTTTGGGAGTAGGCGTGGGAACTTCTTTTATTTCAAATTTGTTTATGTCTGTCCAGACTGCTGCTTTCAAAGTATAAACACATCCTTTTTTTAAAGAACAAAGTCTTCAATTTTTGTAGTATAATCAAACAGGTTCAAAAAACCGTTTTCTGTTATGAGATAATTGTCTTCAACCCTTATGCCAAAGTTGTTCTCGAAATATATGCCCGGCTCAAGTGTTACTGCCATGCCGGTTTCAAGAATGCCGGTGTTTTCAGGAAGAAACTGTGGCTGCATAAATGGTTGCTCACCGAATCTGTGCCCTGCATGATGCGGGAAATATTTCTGATATTTTCCAAATCCTGATGACATTGCGCTATGAATATCACAGGCAGGCGTGCCGGCTTTCAGCACTTTTTCTGCAGAAGATTTTGCCAGCAAAACGGCATTATATGCCAAGAGTTGATCCTGAGAAGGCTCGCCTATGAAAAAAGTGCGCGTTGTATCTGTCCAGATTCCGTCCAAGCAAAACTGTAAATCAAGAATGAGACAGTCGCCTTTTTTTAAAACATAGTCGGTAGCGTCGCCTTCGATGGCTCCGGAACGAATTCCGGCAACAAAATCACCTGTGAATTCATCGCACTTACAGTTTGATGCAATGAGATTTTTGATATCCAGTTCGGTCATACCACTGCGATAGTTTTGCCTTACCACATCGTAGGCATGCCTGTTTAAATCCAGAATTTTTTTTATCTGCTCGGTCATTATACTTCAACCTTGTAGTAATTCAAAACTTCTTCATCAAGTTCAATTCCGAGACCGGGAGCTGTAGGAATGGTAACAACACCCTTGTCGTCAATGGTGAAGTGACGTTTTACCAGAGTTTTGCTCAAAACTGTTTCCTGATTTACGTATTCAAGCCAGAGTGCGTTTGGTGTGTTTGCAATGATATGGAGTGATGCACTCATGAGAATGCCTGTCTTGAATGCATGAGGAATAAGGGTGATACCCTTTTTGTATGCCATATCAATAACCTTTTTCGCGATTGTGATACCACCGCAACGGCTGATGTCAGGCTGAATAATGTCTATGTTGCAGTTGTTGATGAGCTCATCAAATTCGAAAAGTGTGCCGATTTCTTCGCCGGCTGAAATTCTCATATCTGTGCTTTCGCAAAGTCTCTTATAGCTGTCAAGATAGTCAGGTTTGAAAGGTTCTTCAACCCAATAAACGCCGTAGTCTTTGAATGCATTACAAAGATTTATTGCACCTTTCAAATCTTTCCATACCATGCCGATATCAATCATAAGTTCAGGCTTGTCGCCCATTGCGCGTCTTGCGGCTTTTACAAGTTCGAGGTCCTTTTCAGGAGACTGACCAAGAGCACCCCAACCGAATTTGATACCCTTATAACCCTGGGGCAAATATGTATCAGCGATGCGCTTGATTTCGTCCTCGTTGTCAGGCATGAGCACACTGCAGTAAGCCTGGATGCTGTCACGGAATGAACCGCCAAGAAGCTTGTGAACAGGAAGACCGGTAGCCTTGCCCATAATATCCCAGATTGCCATGTCTATACCACTCATAGCGTGAATTACCACGCTGCGTCTTCCGTGATAGTAAGCAAGGTCGTACATTTTGTGCCAGATTTTTTCAACATCAAAGGGGTCTTCGCCGATAACTGCGTGCTTGAGGCCCATGCAAACCATATGTGATGCGGGTGCTTCGATTACGCTTTTTACAACGTAGGGTGATGAGTCAACTTCGCCTACGCCAACGATGCCTTCGTCGGTATAAACCTTGATAACAACAGTGTCCTGACTGCCGTCACCAATCAATTCTATTTCTTTTTGTTTTACGATAATTGCTTCAACGTTTGTAATTTTCATTTTAAAGCCTCCATCAATTTTAAAATATACCTTGATTTTAGCATATTTTGTGGTATAATAAAAGGGATATTTGTACAAAAACTGTAAAAACGTACGGAAATTGAGGTGACAAAAATGATTTTGGACATAAATACCGAGAGACTTTCAAACCTTATCAAGTCTTTTTATGAGCTTACAAAAATAAAAATAGTAGTTTATGATGATTCGTTCAGGGAGCTGATTTGTTATCCAAGCACTGATTCGGCGTTTTGTTCCATGATGAAAAATACACCGGATGTAAATTCAAAGTGCCATCGAAGCATAGAAAAATGGTGTCAGACCTGCAAGGAAAAGGATGCTCTCGTTCAGTATACCTGTCACGCAGGGCTTACTGAGGTGGTTGCACCTCTGAAGGAGGGCGGAAACACCATTGGATATATAATGTTCGGTCAGATTGCTGATATAAAGGACAAACAGGAATTCAGGAAAAAGGTTATGGAGTGTTGCCGAGAATATCCCTTGGATTTTGGTGAGTTGGAAGAAAAAATCAAGGCTGTTAAATACAGGGGAAGCGAACAGATAAAGGCGGTTTCTGCTTTGCTGAATACCTTTGTTTCATATATTTACCTTGAAAGCATAGTGGTTTTAAGAGAAGATGGAAAAACAAAGAAAGTTATTGAATTTATTGACGAGCATTTGGGAGAGGATTTGTCCATATCAGTACTTTGTGAAAAAATGCTGGTTTCAAGAACCGTTCTTTATGAAATAACAAGGCCTGTTATGGCAGAGGGAATTGCGGCATATATAAGGAATAGAAGAATTGAAAAAGCCAAGGAACTGATTGCAAATACCGAAAAGTCAGTAGAAGAGATTGCAGGAATGGTGGGATTTTTGGACAGCAATTATTTCAGGCGGGTATTCAAAAAGAACGTTGGTGTTTCTGCAAAAACATGGCGCAATAAAATGAAAACCGAGGAAAATAAATAAAGCTTAGATATTTTTTTGAAGATTTGTTAAAAATAATATAGATTTTTTGAAAAAGATATGGTACAATAAAATGCGGAATGCAAAATTTTACTTGCATTTTCCGAATAATCAATTTGGAGCAGTGCGAAAATGAAAAAGGTTGAAATTTTCACTGACGGTGCTTGCAGCGGAAATCCCGGCCCGGGTGGATATGGCGTGGTGCTTCGGTACAACGGCGTTGAAAAGGAACTTTCGGGTGGCGAAGCTTTAACCACCAATAATCGTATGGAGCTTACTGCGGCGATAGTTGGACTCAGTGCGCTTAAAGAACAGTGCATTGTCACCCTTTACAGCGATTCAAAGTATCTTATTGATGCAATAAATTGCGGCTGGGCCCAAAAGTGGCGTGAAAACGGTTGGATGCGCAACAAGCGTGAGGCGGCGCAGAATCCTGATTTGTGGGAGAAGCTTCTTGGACTTCTTGATATGCATGAGGTTAATTTAGTGTGGGTCAAGGGACACGCAGGGCATCCCGAGAATGAGCGTTGTGACCGACTGGCAGTTATGGAAACCGAAAAACACCGCGAGAGCTAATAAGAATTGATTAAATTTACGGAGAGGTCTACTTTTCATAGATTTTTACGGACAAGGGTGTGTTCGTAATATTTACTCCGCAGTTTTAAAAGAAAGGTAGTTATCAATATGGAAACAAAACGGATTTATGTTGACCACGCAGCAACCACGCCTATGAGACGTGAGGTGCTTGATGCTATGATTCCTTATTTTACGGAAAACTTTGGTAACGCATCCACTGTTTATCAAGAAGGTAGAACCGCAAAAAAGGCGGTCAGCGAAGCGAGAGAAGCGGTTGCAAAGGCGATTGGTGCAAATACTGATGAAATCTTTTTTACAGGTTCAGGTACGGAAGCAGACAACTGGGCAATCAGAGGTACCGCTTATGCGAATAAAGAAAAAGGCAACCACATAATTACATCGGCTGTTGAGCATCATGCGGTGCTTCACACTTGCCAAGCTCTTGAAAAAGAGGGGTTTAAGGTTACCTATCTGCCCGTGGATAAATTTGGTATGGTTTCACCTGAGGATGTTAAAAATGCAATTTGTGATGAGACAATTCTTGTTACAATTATGACAGCGAACAACGAAATTGGAACCATTATGCCAATAGAAGAAATAGGAAAGATAACCCGTGAAAAAGGTATTATTTTCCATACCGATGCTGTTCAGGCAATGGGAATGATGGAAATTGATGTGGAAAAGATGGGCATTGACCTTTTGTCAATGACGGGACACAAGTTTTATGGACCGAAAGGCAGCGGTGCTCTTTATATAAGGAAGGGAGTAAAGGTTAAGCCGTTCATTACCGGCGGTGCTCAGGAGAAAAATAAGCGTGCTGGAACAGAAAACGTAGCATCCATTGTGGGGCTTGCAAAGGCGATTTCACTGGCGACGGCTGAAATGGGTGAAAAAGTACCTAAGCTTGAAAAAATGCGTGACAGATTTATTGACAGAGTTCTTGAGGAAATTCCTTATACAAGGCTCAATGGTCACAGAACAAAGAGACTTGCGGGAAATGCGAATATCTCATTTGAATTCATTGAGGGTGAATCGCTTCTTCTTATGCTGGATATGCAAGGAATTTCTGCATCCAGCGGAAGTGCCTGCACATCGGGGTCCCTTGACCCGTCACACGTGCTTTTGGCGATTGGACTTAAACATGAGGTGGCTCATGGCTCACTGCGTGTGTCCTTTGGAGAAAGCAACAGTATGGAGGATGTTGACAGGATTGTGGATAGTCTGAAGACTATTGTTTCAAGACTTCGTGAAATGTCGCCACTTTATGAGGCGGTTAAGAATAAATAGATTTTTACTGAAAGAAGGATAAAATATGTATAGCGAAAAGGTTATGGACCATTTCTCAAATCCGAGAAATGTGGGAGAAATTGAAGATGCAAACGCAGTTGGTCAGGTAGGAAACCCCAAGTGCGGAGACATCATGAAGATTTATATGAAAATCAATGATGAAACCAAGCAAATTGAAGATGTAAAGTTCAAGACATTTGGTTGTGGTGCGGCTGTTGCTACATCAAGTATGGCAACAGAAATGGTGAAAGGAAAGACCATTGACGAGGCCCTTGAAATCACCAACGTTGCTGTGGCTGAGGCACTTGACGGACTTCCACCTGTGAAAATGCACTGTTCAAATCTGGCTCAGGAGGCAATTCATTCGGCTATTGCGGATTATTATAACCGCAAGGGTATTGACCCCACACATATTGTTGGATGTAATGGCGATTGTGCTTGTTGTCACCATGGACACAGCGAAGAGGAAGAATAAAATCTGAAAGGACGAAAAGGCTGGCGGATGTCAGCCTTTTTAAAAAATATTATGGCTGGGAAAAAGGTTGTTATAGGAATGTCGGGCGGTGTTGATTCAAGCGTTGCTGCGGCACTTCTTAAGGATAAGGGATATGATGTTGTGGGACTTACTATGCGACTGTGGGACGGCGAAATGGTGAATGGTTGTCTCAACGAGGGGACTTGCTGTTCGCTTTCTGCTGTGGAGGATGCAAGGTATGTTTGCTATAAGCTTGGGATTGAGCATCATGTTATGGACTTTCGTGCTGATTTTGAAAAATATGTAATCGACTATTTTGTGGATGAATACAAAAATGGAAGAACGCCAAATCCGTGTATTGCCTGCAATAAGTTTTTGAAGTTTGATGCTATGCTGAAAAAGGCGGAGCTTCTTGGTGCGGACTTTGTGGCGACAGGACACTATGCAAAAATAGAATTTGACGAAAGGTCGGGGCGTTATCTGCTTAAATGCGCCGAGGCCTTAGGAAAAGACCAGACTTATGCACTTTATTCATTGACTCAGGAGCAGCTTTCGAAGACACTCATGCCTCTTGGGGAGCTTGGTGGCAAGGAAGAGACTCGAAAAATTGCTGAAGAACGTGGACTTGTAACCGCCAAAAAGCCTGACAGCATGGAGATTTGTTTTGTCCCTGACAATGACTATGCCGGATTTATAAAAAGACGTACAGAAGAGGATGTTTTGCCCGGTGATTTTGTGGACGTGAATGGAAATGTTCTCGGAAAACACAAAGGGATAATTCATTATACAGTTGGTCAGAGGAAAGGGCTCGGAGTTACCTTTGGGAAGCCTATGTTTGTGCTGAGAATTGATGCAGAAAAAAATCAGGTGGTTTTGGGCGAAAAAGGGACAGAGTTTTCGCAAGAGTTGATTGCGGAGAAACTTAATTTTATTCCGTTTGACGCACCAAGTGAGGACTTCAGGGTGCTGGCAAAGGTCAGGTACAGTGCAAAACCGGCGCTTGCCACAGTTTTACCTATTGGGGAAGACAAGGCGAGAGTTATATTTGATGAGCCGCAAAGGGCAATAACACCCGGTCAAGCGGTGGTTTTTTATGAAACCAATGGTGAATGCGTGGTCGGCGGCGGTATTATAACAGGAGAAGAGTAATGGATTTTTTTGATATACGGAAAAGAATAATAGAAAATGAATATAAGCGTTTAAACGGAAAACAGCTTGAGGCAGTGGTGAACACCGAGGGACCACTTTTGGTTATTGCGGGTGCGGGGTCAGGGAAGACCACCGTTATTATACATAAAATAGCGCATCTTCTCACTTTTGGCAAAGGGTATTTTGACACTGAAATGCCAAAGGGGATAACTGATGAAGAAATTGAAATTCTTGATTGGTTCGCAAAAGGCGAAATTGAGGAAATTCCGCCTCAGCTCGCTGAATATTTGTGTGTGGATTCGGTGAGACCATATAATGTCCTTGC
>JAZROR010000049.1:0-9750 GCA_045648845.1 Clostridia bacterium | reverse complement strand
CATATGTGCTAAGATATACTCTTTCATTTCCTGCTCGGTCATTGTCACGCCGTCTTTTAAGATAATGCAAGCCATAATTTCTTCGCCATACTGTTCATCAGGAACGCCAATAACCTGAACGTCACTTACATTTGAATGGGTATAAATAAATTCTTCAATTTCTTTTGGATAAATATTTTCACCGCCACGGATAATCATATCCTTTAAGCGTCCTGTAATCTTGTAATTACCATCTTCAGTGCGGCAGGCAAGGTCACCTGTATGAAGCCAGCCATCCTTATCGATTGCAGCCGCCGTCGCTTTTGGCATCTTGTAATAGCCTTTCATGATATTGTAGCCACGTGCCACAAATTCACCATTAACACCATCAGGACAATCCTCACCGGTTTCAGGGTCAACAATTTTGCACTCAATTTCAGGAAGTGCACGGCCAACTGTTCCCACTCTCACTTCAAGGGGGTCATCAGCAGAACTCATTGTACAGCCCGGAGATGCCTCGGTCTGACCATAAACAATGGTGATTTCTTTCATATTCATTTTGTTTACCACATCCTGCATAGCAGAAATGGGGCAGGGACTTCCCGCCATAATTCCCGTACGCATATATGAAAAGTCGGTCTTTTCAAAGTCAGGATGCTCAAGCAGTGCAATAAACATAGTAGGAACACCGTGGAATGCAGTAATATGCTCACGATTTATGCAGGCAAGCGCCGGCTTTGGTGAAAAATACGGAAGCGGCAAAAGTGTCGCACCGTGAGTCATAGACGCAGTCATTGCAAGCACCATACCAAAACAATGGAACATAGGCACCTGAATCATCATTCTGTCAGCTGTTGAAAGGTCCATACGGTCACCGATACACTTGCCGTTGTTTACAACGTTATAATGTGTCAGCATGACACCTTTAGGGAATCCCGTTGTACCTGATGTATACTGCATATTGCAGACATCATCCTTGTCAACTGCTGCAGCCATACGATAAACCGTTTCAACAGGAACCTTTGATGAAAGACTGACTGCATCCTCCCATTCAAGACAGCCTTTTTGCTTAAAACCAACCGTGATAATATTGCGCAGGAAAGGCAGCCTTTTTGCATGAAGCTGTTCACCCTGCTTTAAGTTTTCAAGTTCGGGGCAAAGCTCTGCCATAATCTGTGAATAATTTGAATCACGATAGCCCTCAACCATAATGAGAGTGTGTGTATCAGACTGTTTAAACAGATATTCCGCTTCGTGAATTTTATAGGCGGTATTTACAGTAACTAAAACTGCACCGATTTTGGTGGTAGCCCAGAAAGCTATATACCATTGAGGAACATTTGTAGCCCACACAGCAACATGTGTTCCTGCTTTCACACCCATAGCAACAAGTGCCCGTGCAAATTCATCAACATCATCACGGAACTCGCTGTACGTTCTGGTATAATCAAGGGTTGTATACTTAAATGCATATTGGTCAGGGAACTCCTCAACCATACGGTCAAGCACCTGAGGAAAAGTACAGTCAATAAGCATATCCTTTTTCCAAACATACTTTCCTGTATGTGCATTGTTTGAATAAAGTGTTGGCACGTTCTTTGACGGGTCACTATATTGCTTCATATAATTAACAAACTGTGCAAAGATAATTTCCAAATCGTCAAGTTCTTCGCACCATTCAGGATGCCACTCAAGAGAAATAAATCCATCATAATTCACCGAGCGAAGCGCCGCCATCATTTCACCAATAGGCATCTCGCCCTCACCCATAAGGCAGAATTCTGTGCCATCTTCCGTATGTTTTGCATCCTTGATATGTACATGGCGAACAAATGCGCCAAGATTTGTTATTGTTGTTTCAGGCTGTTCACCACAAGTGAAATAAGGCGAATACATATCCCAGATTGCACCAAGTGAATCGCTGGCAAAGTCAACCAGAACTTCACGCAGTTTTGCAGTATCACAAAAGATGCCTGATGTTTCAATAAGCAACGAAACACTATTTTTTTCTGCAACGGGAACAGTTTCAAAGAGAATTTCTTTAATTGACTCAATAGCCGCCTCAATGTCACCATTTCCAATGGCACGAATTCTCACATTTGGAATATGAAGATTTGTAGCAATCTTAATACATTCGTTTATTTCACTAAGAGCCTCAGCCTTTTTAGAAATATCCCCGCAATCACACAGTGTATCAATGCAAGGAAGTGTAATTTTCAGTTCATAAAGGCGTCTCACCGTTGCAGCCGCCGCATAATTATGAAATGCCCCACCTTTTTCAGTAAAAAGGGGATTGCGAATATTATGAAGCTCAATTCCCTCAAACTTCATATCTTTCGCAATATCACAAAAATCCTCAAAGGAACGGCCATGCCATCCCTTTGTTGAAAATGACAGTTTCATCGGTTACGCCTCCTCATATACAATTTTATTAACAGCGCCAAGATAAGCTCTGAGGCTGGCGCCCACAATATCTGTAGAAATACCACTACCTGAATAAAGTCTTCCACCCTCGCGAAGACGAACCAAAGCACTACCCATAGCCTCACGGCCCTCGGTTACCGATTGAATCTGGAAATCATCAAGTTCATAATGACTTCCCGTAATCTGTTCAATAGCACGAAATGCCGCATCAATAGGTCCATCACCCATGGAAACACCTTCAACCTCTCCTACACCGCTTTTGAAAAGCTTAATCTGTGCAGATGCCGTAATAATGTTTCCTGTGTTTATTACATAACTGAGAAGTTCATATGTAGCAGGAACCTGAAGCGCAACTGCCGCAACAATAGCATCCAGTTCCTTTGCGCTCACTCTTTCTTTTTTCTCAGCCAATTTTTTAAATTCTTTGTATACCTTTTCGCCATCTTCTTCGCTTAGGTCATAACCAAGATTTTGAACAATCGCACTTACTGCTGCGCAATCGTCACTCTTGTCAAGATAAATAACAGAATTGTCAATGCGACCTGATATATCAACCGAATCAACACTCTCATTAGTTCCGATTATACGTGAAATCTGACGCACAATGCGCTTGAGCTCGGTATTTTTTATATCACTTGAAAGTCCGCAGCTGTTACCACAATTTTTTATTGTTGATGCAAACACATCAAGGGAAACCGCACCCGCTGAAACAGATGTTTTAACTGTATTTACACTATCTCTTGCGGTCATAATTGCTGCTGCATTTGCCATACCGTTTTTGTCCTCACAAGAAACGCCAAGGGACACACTTTCAAGCTCACTTACGCTCATTTTGAGATCATCAATAAATCCCGCAAATTCATCCGGAAGCATTTCACCGGCAGTATCACAAACTGTTATAAGCGTAGCACCCGCCTTGATTGCAACTTTTATTACATCAACCAAAAACGCGTCTTCTGCACGTGTTGCATCCACAGCACAGAATTCAACGTCACCTACTGACTTCTTGGCTTTTGCGACCAGGTTTTCAACAAATTCAAGCATTTTGGGAGCTTTTTTGTGACAGGTATACTCCATACCAACAGGAGAAACTGGCAATTCAATTCTTATGCGGGAATTTTTTGTTCCTGACAGCGCTTCAATAGCATCATCAAGACTTTCTTCCGTCATTCCTGCAGCAACAGAAATAATGCTTTTCTGTACAAACGAAGAAATTGTGCGGATTAATAGAATATCGCTTTTTTTGTTTTCGATTGCAGGTAGTTCTATTGCATTTACATTCAGCTTTTCAAGCTGTCTTACGATTTCTATTTTCTCTTTAAAACTAAGTGCTGACGCATTGCGGCACAAAGTCATATCCGCTACATTTATGCTTTTCATTTTACAGATTCCTCCTGTTTTATTCTTATACTATTTAATAGGACAAGTCCAGCCAAAGCTGTCCTCAATTTTGCCCCACTGAATACCGGTAAGTGTATCATAAAGTTTCTGTGTAACCTCACCGATTTCGCCGTTATTTACTGTGAAAATTTTGTCCTTATAACGAAGCTCGCCTATAGGTGAAACAACTGCTGCTGTACCACAGCCCCAAGCTTCTTCCAAGCTACCATCATCCATAGCCTTTTCAAGCTCGTCAATACTGAGTAGTCTTTCTGAAACCTTGTAGCCTTCCTTTTTGAGAACCTCGATACAAGACATACGTGTGATACCTGGGAGAATTGAGCCCGTAAGCGCCGGAGTAACGATTTCACCGTTTATTTTGAACATAACGTTCATAGCGCCAACTTCTTCAATATACTTTCTTTCAACACCGTCAAGCCAGAGAACCTGAGAATAGCCCTGCTGTTCCGCTCTTTCGCCTGCGCGGTTACTTGCAGCATAGTTACCGCCGCATTTTGCATAACCTGTACCACCACGAACTGCACGTACATCGTCTGCTTCAATCATAATTTTAACAGGGTTTATACCCTCTTTGTAATAGCTTCCAACAGGTGATGCAATAATCATAAGTCTTGCATTGTGAACTGCGTGAACACCAAGAGTCTCATCGTTACCAAACATAAATGGTCTAAGGTAAAGCGATGTTCCAGGTGCAGATGGTGTCCAATCCTGTTCGAAAGCTACGAAAGTATTGAGAATTTCCATAGCCATATCTTCATCAATCTGGGGAAGACAAAGTCTTTCAGCACTGCGATTCATTCTGCGAATGTTTTCTATTGGTCTGAACATCTGAACTGTCCCGTCCTCACGGCGATATGCTTTGAGTCCCTCAAAAATTTCAGAGCCATAGTGAAGAACTGTTGATGCAGGGTGAATTTCGATGTTTCCAAATGGAACGATTCTCGCATCATACCAGCCTTTTTCTCTTGAATAATCCATAATAAACATATGGTCAGTAAAGAACTTTCCGAAACCCAAAGTGGAGCTTTCAGGATGTTCTTTTGGTGTTGTTGTTTTAACAATCTTTATATCCATTTTTATATTCTCCTTTAAAAATTAGTTCTCCGCACCAATCTGCATAGCTTTGAGGTTTGTCTCAAGCATATCTGCACGTTTTGCTGAAATAACCTTTTTAAGTGCGGCATCAACTGATTTCTCAGAGAATCCGTCGGTAACACTTAAAATTTTGCCTGCAATAATCATATTTGCAAGGGTAGGCATATTGTTATCCGATGCAAGCTTTGTCGCAGGGATGTAATACACCTCAACATCTGTGCGTTTTACCTGTCTTTCGATAAGTGTTGAATCCACAAAGATTTTTCCGCCGGGAACAACAGTATCTTCATACTTATCAAGTGACGGAAGATTCATAGCCACCAATACATCAGGCTTTGAAACGATAGGTGAGCCCACCGCTTCGTCACTGATTATAACACTGCAGCTTGCTGTACCGCCACGCATTTCAGGACCGTAAGAGGGAAGCCAGCTTACTTCTTTTTCTTCAACCAGACCTTTGTATGCAAGGAACTTTCCTGCAAAGAGAATTCCCTGACCGCCAAAGCCTGCAATAAGCATATTTGTTGTACTCATTACTTTTCCTCCTTTTCTGCGCTGCGGTCCTTATATACACCGAGAGGATAATAAGGAAGCATCTTTTCATCAATC
Organism: Clostridia bacterium; assembly: GCA_045648845.1. GTDB lineage: Bacteria > Bacillota > Clostridia > Monoglobales > Monoglobaceae > SIG440. The sequence continues at coordinate 4,242 of JAZROR010000049.1, read as the reverse complement.
CATTTTAGAGCATCCTGAGGAGTCATACCCCAGTTTGTGGGACAGCTTGAAACAACCTCAACAAGCGAGAAGCCCTTGCCGTCAATCTGATTCTGAAATGCTTTTTTGATTGCCTTTTTGGCATTTTTAACGTTTTTAACATTGTTTACAGTAACACGTTCGAGGTATTCAGGACCATCAAGAGTTGAAAGCATTTCACAAACTCTGATTGGGAAACCACAAGCGTCGGTATCTCTTCCGTAGGGTGAGGTCTGTGTAACCTGACCGGGAAGTGATGTAGGCGCCATCTGTCCGCCTGTCATACCATAAATTGCGTTGTTAATAAAGATAACAGTGATATTTTCGTTTCTTGCAGCACTGTGAACAGTTTCTGCCATACCGATCGATGCAAGGTCACCGTCGCCCTGATAAGTGAAAACAATGTGGTTTTCAGGGTCAGAACGCTTAACACCTGTTGCAACAGCCGGAGCACGACCGTGTGCCGCTTCAATCATATCACAGTTGAAGTAATTGTAAGCCATAACAGAGCATCCAACAGGAGCAATACCTATTGTCTTGCCCTCAATTCCGAGTTCGTCTATAACCTCAGCTACCAGACGGTGAACAATACCGTGAGTACAACCGGGGCAGTAATGCATCTGGACATCAGCCAGAGCCTTTGGTTTTTCAAAAACTACCATTATTTGTTACCTCCCTTTGCTGCTTTTTCTATTGCTTCAAGCACCTGCTCAGGTGTAGGAATCATACCACCTACACGGTTGCAAAGTGTTACTGGAACCTTGCACTCTGATGCAAGACGTACATCCTCAATCATCTGTCCCATTGAAAGTTCAACAGAAATGATTTCCTTAACCTTATCTGCCGCTTTCTTATAGGGTGCTTTGGGGAATGGCCAAAGTGTAATCGGTCTGATTAACCCTACCTTTATGCCTTTTTTTCTTGCTTCATTGATTGCATTCTTTGAAACACGTGCAGCGATGCCGAATGCAGTAACACAAATTTCTGCATCGTCCATCATATATTCTTCATACATACATTCGTTTTCTTCAATATAGCTGTATCTTTCATAACGTTCAAAGTTTGACTTTTCAAGAACGTCAGGTTCAAGGAAAAGTGAGTTCACAATATTGTGAGGTCTTTCCATCTTTGTACCTGTTGTAGCCCAAGGCTTTTCAACGGGCTCACTGATTTCATAATCAAGTGATACAGGCTCCATCATCTGTCCCATTGTGCCATCAGCAAGTACCATAGCGGTCATTCTGTATTTGTCCGCAAGGTCAAAGCCTTTAACAGTGAGATCAGCCATTTCCTGAACTGAGCTTGGTGCAAGAACTATCATATGGAAGTCACCGTGTGCCGCACCCTTTGTTGCCTGAAAATAGTCAGACTGTGATGGCTGAATACCACCAAGACCAGGGCCGCCACGCTGAACGTTGATTACAAGTGACGGAAGGTCCGCACCTGCGAGGTATGAAAGGCCCTCACCTTTCAGGGAAATACCAGGGCTTGAAGATGATGTCATAACCCTTTTACCTGTTGATGCCACACCATAAACCATATTTATTGCTGCGATTTCACTCTCGGCCTGAAGGAATGTTCCTCCAATCTTTGGCATTCTCTTTGCCATATATGCCGCAACCTCTGTCTGCGGTGTAATAGGATAACCGAAATAATGACGGCATCCTGCAATTATAGCAGCTTCAGCGATTGCTTCGTTTCCTTTCATCAAAACTTTATCTGACATAATATGTACCTACCTTTCTACTGTGATAATGCAATCGGGGCACATTGTAGCACAAAATGCACAACCGATGCAACTCTCAGGATTCACTGCCTCAACGGGGTGATGTCCCTTTTTGTTTATTTTGTCTTTTGCAAGAGCCAATACCTGTTTTGGACAAGCATCAATACAAAGTCCGCAGCCCTTACAGTTGTCTGTCTTAAATGTAAGCTTTGCCATATTTATCTCTCCTTCAAATTAAATAATCTTTTTTTGTAATTTTAAAGCAAACAGATTTTCTATTTTCCCAGAAAGTTCATCAAAAAGTTCTTCCTTTACGCAAGTTGCCACAATGGGCAGCTCTGTAATTTCAGAAATTTCTGATGCATACTTAAGAGAACCTAAAACATCGTCTGCTGTTGTTTCTTCACCAAGGTTTGAGTTGTTCACAATACCTGTGAACTTTATCTTTCCCGCATTTTCAATTTCCCTCATAACCTCAAGGGTATCTTTTGCGTCACGGGTAAGTGGACGGAAGCAATTTATAACCAGCAGCATATCATAATCATTTTCTTCAACAATCCCCTTAGAGTACCTGCCAAGAGCAAGTGCCCCACGGTCATCACCACCGATGTCAATCACCGCCATCTGCGTTTTATCATCAATCACAGAATACATATCCTGAGGAAGTGCCGGTATATCCACATTTGTGTTTGCATATTCGGAACATATAAGCTTTATGCCGGCATTCTGCAGCTCTTTCTGGCTGTCCTTTGTCCTGAAATAAGGATTCACAATATCAAGGTCAGCTATAGTAACATTCGGCGATTTTGTCTTCATATCAAAAGCCATATTCACAGCTATATTGGTTTTGCCGCTGCCATAATGACCCGAAAGCAATGTTATTCGTTTGTAATCATAACTCATCTGCACACCCCCTGCATAAATGTAAAATTTTGGGTTTACAAAAGAAAACACCCGACTCAAAGAAATGCTTTGAGACGGGTGCAAAGCACTCGCGGTACCACTCAAATTGCGGAAACAATGCATCCGCCACTCATCAGGCTCAAACAAGCCCTTTGCCATTAACGCAGCAATCACGGAAGGTATCTACTCACCCAAAAATTGGCTTTCTGACCTTCAGCTCGGAAGTGAGGGGTACATTGAAACTGCCTCTATCGGTTCGCACCAACCACCGACTCTCTAAAAAGCCGACACGCTTCGTACCTTCTTCGTCATAGCTTTTAAACCAATAGAATAAGTATACCACCCTTTTTCGGCATTGTCAATATCTTTTTCAATATTTTTTTGGGTATTTTGACGTTTGTCAAGGTTTTTAAAGCGCCTCCAAAAAGCTCTTTAATTTTTCTGCAATCACTCTATATCCCTCATCGCTTGGATGGAGTCCGTCAGGCATAAATTTTTCCTGAACTTCTTTTATCTCAGGCTGTATTCCGCTTGATGCAAACAAATCAAGAACCGGCAATGAATAATATTCCGCAACCTCACGAATTATGTTTACATATTCTTTCAATGTTCCATAAGCCGTCACTTTCGCTGTGCCGGTATTCTTTGTTTCGTCCAATCTGTGGAGTGGTGTCATTATCACAATGGTTTTTCCAAGATATTTTTTTATAAGGCCGCGGAAAAGATAATGGCACGCACCATAAAATGTATCAGGAGTTCTGTCAGAAAAACCGCCGATGGGCGCATCCCCGTGACCATAGTCATTTGTTCCGCCAAAAACAACCACAACATCTGCATCGTCATCCATCTGGTCAAACCTTTCACAGAAAGAATTTATATCAACATAGTCATCCATAGGTCTTTCGGGTGTTCCCTTTTGAATAGCAAATCTTGTACCGCCTATGCCATAGTTTCTTGCCTCTTTAAGTCCTGTCTCCTGTTTCAAAACAGCATGATAAATCTTGTCAGGCGCACTTGCTCCGACACCTTCTGTTATGCTGTCTCCCAAAAAGTTTATTTTGAGTCCTTCAAGTTTCACTTTTTATACCCCCGTATATATTTTATTTTTTCTTTTCAACTTTTTTCTTGTTTCCGTTTTCGTCCATGATATAAACACTTTCCATTGTGTTTTCAACACCTTGACGAAACATTTTTATATATTCTTTTCTGAGCCTTTCCTGTTCCTCCTTTTCCTGAGGATCAAGCCCCTCATTCCTTGATTTTTTGGCAAGCTCATTTATTCTTTTTATAAGTTCTTCTGTCATAATCTTTCTCCATTTTCATTTTATCATAATTGAAAACTAAACAGTTTCAACAGCCTTACTTGATTTCTAAAAACAATTATAACACATTAGACTGTAAATAACAAGATGATTATTGCATAATAATGTATAAAAAAATAATGCTGTGACAAAATTTATCACAGCATTATTTAGGTTTATATTTTAATCACATTTTATACTTTCTTCACCAACGCAGGTTTCAATCTGATATCTGATTGGTATTTTTATACACACTTTTTGTGTGATAACTATATCAAGACCATTCTGGCATTC
>JAZROR010000048.1:0-4883 GCA_045648845.1 Clostridia bacterium | reverse complement strand
ATGCTCTTGCGAGCACATGGACCTGAACCATGCGCGTCTGCCAATTCCGCCACGTCCGCATATATTAAATTTTAAGTTTTTAGCATTTACACAAGCCGTTTTTGATTACTCCCTTAAAAAGGGTTCACGGACTTGAACTCCTATGCTCTTGCGAGCACATGGACCTGAACCATGCGCGTCTGCCAATTCCGCCACGTCCGCATATATTAAATTTTAAGTTGTTAGCATTTACACAAGCCGTTTTTGTTTACTCCCTTAAAAAGGGTTCACGGACTTGAACCTGCACTTCCGTGAAGAAATATGGACCTGAACCATACGCGTCTGCCAATTCCGCCACAGGTGCGAATATTAAATTTTTAAGTTTTAGCATTTACACAAGCCGTTTTATGTTACTCCCTTAAAAAGGGTTCACGGACTTGAACCTGCATGAAATTGCTTTCACATGGACCTGAACCATGCGCGTCTGCCAATTCCGCCATACCTGCATATTAAATTATAACCTCATAATTTTTACACGGGAGAGGCAAACCCGAGGAGGAGCAAAACTGCTTAATCCTCAAATATGAAAACGGATAAACCGATTTCAGTAACTTATCACCGATGTGACGCTAGCAGAACCATACGCGTCTGCCAGTTCCACCATATCCACAAGTAACTTGTATATGATAACATAAAAATTTGCATACTGCAAGGGTTTTTTGAAAAAATTTGAAAACTAACTGTAAATAAATTTTTAATATCACAACAAAATCAAAGCTTTCAATACGTGTCTTGACTTTTAGATAAGACGGACATATAATAGATATAGTTAGTTTTGACAAACTGATTTCATAAAGGAATGATAAATTTGCAAAAGTATAATGTAAAAGGTATGAGCTGTGCGGCTTGCAGTGCCCGTGTCGAAAAGGCAGTCAGGGAGGTTGAGGGTGTTGAAAGTTGCAACGTAAATTTGCTCACAAACTCTATGGTCGTTGAGGGAAATGTCGCAGAAGGTTCTGTTATAGCGGCGGTGGTGGCTGCGGGTTATGGTGCAGAAAAGTTTGGCGAAAAGGACAAGCAAACAAAGGAAGAAATGCCATTTGACAATGAAATCGCCATGCTTAAAAAACGACTTTTTTGGTCGCTTGGTTTCCTGATTGTGCTTATGTATGTTTCTATGGGTGCAGTCATGTGGGACTTGCCACTACCGAAGTTTTTGGCAGAAAATCATATTGCCTTGGGGCTTGTTCAGTTGCTTTTGACAATCTCTGTTATGATTATAAACAGGAATTTTTTCATAAGTGGATTTAGGGCGTTTATAAGGTGTTCACCTAATATGGATACGCTGGTTGCCCTTGGTTCGGGGGCTGCATTTGGATATAGTTTATATATTCTTTTTGCTATGACTTATGCGGTGGGAGATGCAGCCTTATTACACAAGTATATGCATCAGTTTTATTTTGAGTCTGCGGCTATGATACTTACTCTTATTACGGTTGGAAAGCTTCTTGAAGCGCGTTCTAAGGGAAAGACGGCGGATGCTCTTCGCGGACTTATGGACCTTGCACCAAAGACTGCCTTGGCTTTGCGTGATGGCAGGGAGATTTTAATTCCTGCAGAGGAATTGGCTGTGGGGGATATTTTTATAGTAAAAGCCGGAGAAAGTATTCCTGCAGACGGAGTTGTTGTTGAGGGCGATGCTTCGGTTGATGAGTCCAGTGTTACCGGTGAGAGCATCCCTGCTGACAAGACGGTGGGTGATAATGTAACTGGTGCAACAATAAACAGCCGTGGTTTTTTGAAATGCCGTGCAACGCGTGTTGCGGGAGATACGACCCTTGCTCAGATAATAAAAACGGTAAGTGATGCAACGTCCACTAAAGCACCGGTTTCAAAGGCTGCGGACAAAGTTTCTGGAGTTTTTGTTCCTGTAGTTCTGGGGATTGCGGCTGTTACTTTTGTTATATGGCATTTATGTGGTGCGGATGTCGGTTTTGCCGTGGCAAGAGGAATTTCGGTCCTTGTCATAAGTTGTCCTTGTGCTCTTGGACTTGCTACACCGGTTGCCATTATGGTGGGAAGCGGCGTGGGGGCTAAAAATGGTATTCTGTTCAAGACGGCTGCGGCTATTGAAACTTTGGGAAAGATTAAGACCGTGGCGCTTGACAAGACGGGAACTGTCACCAAAGGCGAGCCAAAGGTTACGGATATTATTTGTTTTGACGGTTGTGACGAAACTGAGGTTTTGATGCTTTCTGCATCGGTCGAAAAGAAAAGTGAGCACCCCCTTGCGAAAGCTATTGCTCAAAAAGCAGAGGAAATGGAAATTCAAACCAAAGAGGCGGAAAATTTTGAAGCACTTTTGGGAAATGGTGTTGTTGCGGAAATTTCGGGAGACAAAATAATTGGCGGAAGCCTTAAATTTATCAAGTCTGTTACAGAAATTGACGAGAAAACAGAAGAAACAGCAACCAGGCTTTCTCTTGATGGTAAAACACCGCTTTTGTTTTGCAAAAATGACAGGGTGATTGGCGTTATTGCTGTTGCCGATGCGATTAAAGATGATAGTAGGCGTGCTATTGATGAATTGAAACGGTTGGGGCTTGAAGTTGTGATGATTACCGGTGACAATGAAAGAACGGCGCGGGCTATTGCGCGTGAGACAGGCATAGAAAATGTAATCGCAGGAGTTTTGCCCAATGGAAAGAGCTATGAGATTTCAAAACTCAGAGAAAAAGGCAAGGTTGCTATGGTGGGTGACGGAATAAATGATGCACCTGCCTTAGCGACGGCGGATATAGGAGTGGCAATCGGCGCCGGTTCAGATATTGCTATTGATGCGGCGGATGTGGTTCTGATGAAAAACAGCATTCGTGATGTGACGGCGGCTGTGAGACTCAGCAGGGCTACTCTTAAAAATATATATGAAAATTTGTTTTGGGCGTTTATTTACAACATTATCGGCATTCCCCTTGCTGCCGGGGTATTTATCGGCGTTTTGGGATGGGAAATTAATCCAATGTTTGGGGCGGCAGCAATGAGTGTTTCAAGCTTTTGTGTGGTGTCTAATGCACTTAGACTGAATGTTATTAAAGTTTATGGAAGAGAAAAGAAAGTAAAGGAGAAAAAAACTATGACAAGAACAATGAAAATTGAGGGTATGATGTGTCCGCACTGTGAGGCAAATGTGAAAACAACTCTTGAGGGACTTGATGGAGTTACATCTGCTGAGGTAAGTCACAAAACGGGAACGGCAAAATTGACTTTAAATGAAGATGTTGCCAACGATACGTTGAAAAATGCTGTCGAGGAAAAGGGCTACAAGGTTATTTCAGTTGAATAGAAGAAGAAACGAGGCTCTTAAGCCTCGTTTTTTGATGCAAAATAAGATAAAAAAACTTTCTCAAACCCTTGACACAAAAGTTAAATTCCTTTATACTAAAATGAAGAATGTATAATTATGCTCAAATGCGGTTTGAACTGTATAATGAACGGGCATTTTTGTCTATAAATTATTTGAAGGGAATGGAAATTTTGGCTAAAGACGAAAAGAAACTTGTAGAAGAAATAACCTCTATGTCAGAGGATTTTGCACAATGGTATACCGACATTGTGAAAAAGGCAAAATTGGTTGATTATTCAGGCATCAGAGGATGTATGGTTATTCAGCCTTATGGTTATGCCATCTGGGAGAATATTCAGAAAGAGCTTGACAGACGTTTCAAAGAAACAGGACACGAAAATGTGTATATGCCTATGTTTATCCCTGAAAGTCTTTTGCAGCGCGAAAAAGATCACGTTGAAGGCTTTGCTCCTGAGGTTGCCTGGGTTACACATGGCGGTACAGAAAAGCTTGAAGAAAGACTTTGCGTAAGACCCACATCTGAAACACTTTTTTGTGACCATTATGCAAATATAATTCATTCATACCGTGACCTTCCAAAGCTTTACAATCAGTGGTGCAACGTTGTGAGATGGGAAAAAACAACAAGACCTTTCCTCAGAACTATGGAATTTTTGTGGCAGGAGGGTCATACTGCTCATGCTACCGCTGAAGAGGCAGAGGCTGAAACACTTCGTATGCTTAATGTTTATGCAGACTTTTGTGAACAGGAGCTTGCTATTCCTGTGGTAAAAGGCAGAAAAACTGATAAAGAAAAATTTGCAGGAGCCGCAGCAACCTACACCATTGAAAGTCTTATGCATGATGGAAAGGCACTTCAGTCAGGTACAAGCCATAACTTCGGTGACGGATTTGCAAAGGCTTTTGGAATTCAATACACAGGCGAAGACAATGAACTTCACTATGTACATCAGACCTCTTGGGGTATGACAACACGTCTCATTGGTGCAATCATTATGGTGCACGGTGATGATGCAGGCCTCAAGCTTCCCCCAAGAATTGCACCTGTTCAGGCTGTTATTATTCCTATTGCACAGCACAAAGAGGGCGTGATTGAAAAGGCAGAGGAACTTACAAATCTCCTCAGCAAAAAATTCAGAGTTAAGCTTGATTCAAGTGATAAGTCACCAGGCTGGAAATTCAGCGAATACGAAATGAAAGGTGTTCCCGTAAGAATTGAAATCGGCCCAAAGGATATCGAAAACAATCAGGCGGTATTGGTGAGCAGAACAACAAGGGAAAAACTTTTTGTTTCACTTGATAATATTGAAGAAGAGGTTGAAAAGCTTCTAGTAAAAATTCAGCAGGAAATGCTGGATGCAGCACTTAAGAACCGTGAAGAAAAGACCTCTGTTGCGGTTAGCTATGATGAATTCAAAGAAATTGTTGAAAATAAGGGCGGATTTGTTAAAGCTATGTGGTGCGGCGATGTAGAGTGCGAAAACAAGATAAAAGAAGATACGTCGGCTACATCGCGTTGTATGCCATTTGAGCAGGAACA
>JAZROR010000047.1:0-9249 GCA_045648845.1 Clostridia bacterium | reverse complement strand
CTTATCGGTTCGGCAGGCGTTTCTGCTGTTCCTATGGCAGCTCGTGTTTCACAGACGGTTGGACAGAAAGAAAATCCGTCAAACTTCCTGCTTATGCACGCTATGGGCCCCAATGTTGCAGGCGTTATCGGGTCTGCAATCGCAGCCGGTGTTCTTATAGCACTCTTTGGCTAAAAAGTATAATAAAAAGGGGTGCGTGCTCCGTGCCCCTTTGATACCACAGAAAGGAGAATTTGACTTATGTCAAAAGTATATATTACAGACACAATTCTTCGTGATGCTCATCAGTCTCAGGCTGCAACACGTATGAAAATTGAAGATATGATACCGGCTCTTGAAATTCTTGACAAGGTTGGCTACTGGTCACTTGAATGCTGGGGCGGTGCTACCTTTGACGCTTGTATGAGATTTTTAAACGAAGACCCTTGGGAAAGGCTCAGAACTCTCAAAAAACATCTTCCCAATACAAAACTCCAGATGCTCTTCCGTGGTCAGAACATCTTAGGTTACAAGCACTATGCTGACGACGTTGTTGAGGCATTTTGTAAAAAATCAATCGAAAATGGCATTGATGTTATCCGTGTTTTTGACGCTCTCAATGATGTGAGAAACTTGGAAGCTGCGATCAAATATGTAAAGCAGTACGGCGGACATCTTGAAGCGGCTCTCAGCTATACCGAAAGCCCCGTTCACAATGAAGACTATTTCGTTGACCTTGCTTGCCGTCTTGAAGAAATGGGTGCTGACTCTATCTGTATCAAGGATATGGCAAATCTTTTGCTTCCTTACAGTGCATACAGCCTTGTTAAGAAGCTGAAAGAAAAGGTTGGTGTTCCCATTCACCTCCATACTCACAATACGGCGGGTACTGGTGATATGACAAACCTTATGGCAATTCAGGCGGGAGTTGACATTGTTGACTGTGCTCTTTCGCCAATGGCAAACGGCACATCAAACCCCTCGACAGAGAGCCTTGTTGCAACTCTCCGCGGCACAGACCGTGACAGTGGACTTGACCTTTCGCTCCTTAGTGATGCGGCAAGCCATTTCAGAGGCATTGCAACAAAAATGAAAGCAGAGGGAACTCTTGATCCCAAGGTTTTGAATGTTGATTCAAACACACTTCTTTATCAGGTTCCGGGCGGAATGCTTTCAAACCTTATTTCACAGCTCAAGCAAGCAAATGCTGAAGATAAATATTATGAGGTTTTGGCAGAAGTTCCGAGAGTTCGTGAAGACTTTGGTTTCCCACCACTTGTTACTCCAACAAGCCAGATTGTTGGAACTCAGGCAGTTCTCAATGTTCTTATGGGCAGATACAAGATGATTTCAAAGGAATCAAAGGGTCTTCTCCGTGGCGAATACGGTCTTCTTCCCGGCAAGGTGAATGAGGAAGTTCGCAAGTTGGCAATCGGTGATGATGAGGTTATCACAGTGAGACCTGCTGACCTTCTTGAGCCTGAACTTGAAAAGTATCGTGAAGAGACAAAGGATATCGCAAAATGCGAGGAAGATGTTCTCAGCTATGCGCTATTCCCACAGGTTGCAAAGAAGTTTTTTGAAACCCGTGATGCAGCTCCCAAGGCTGAAAGTGAAGACGGCGTAAGAACTCTCTTTGTTCAGGATTTATCCTAAAAATTAAAAATTTTACCCGGACATCAGTTTGGTGCCCGGGTTTTGTTTTCGTAAAGGTTTTGACTTCGCACCGAAAAGAATGCTTTGCATAAAATAAATAGCAAGAGGATTTTGGTGAAAGGAGTTTTCATATGCTTGAAGTTTTTGACGCAATAGCTCACATGAGAGGAAGCAGTCTTGCTCCTGAGGTTTATGGAACAGTTAAGTTCTGGGGAATTGATGAGGGGAGTTGGGTGGAGGTGGAGATGTTCGGCCTTCCTGAATTTCAGGAGGCAACACAAAACTCGCCGCAAATAGGCCCTTTCGGGTTTCATATCCACGAAAATGATACTTGCGGAAATATATTTGGTGACCCGCCATTTGCGGCGGCAGGGGGACATTGGAATCCTGACGGAGAGCCCCATGGTAATCATGCAGGGGACTTCCCTGTACTTTTCTCCAATGGGGGTACGGCGAAAATGCTGTTCTTTACAGACAGATTTTTCCCTGAAGAGATAATCGGTCGGTCGGTGGTGATTCATCAGTCACCTGATGACTACGTTACGCAACCGTCGGGTAGCGGGGGAAAGATAATTGCTTGCGGAAGCATTGAAAAAGGAATGAGTAGCAGATAAAGATAAAAAGCACCGAGATATAGTGTCGGTGCTTTTCTGTTTTTAGGTTAATATAAGTAAAAATCCGCACACGAAAGTGTGCGGATTTTTGGCAGGGGCAGTAGGATTTGAACCCACGACTTACAGTTTTGGAGACTGTCGCTCTACCAGCTGAACTATACCCCTATATAAATTTAAGGCATGGCTTTTGCCAAGCCTTAAAGAGCTAATATAGAGGATGCGCCTTGACGCGTCAAAACGCACCCTTTAAATGCATATAAAACTTAAGCAAGCTTGTTGATTTTTGCTGCGTACTGGCTCTTTCTGCGAGCAGCTGTATTCTTGTGGAGAATACCCTTTGCAACAGCCTGATCAGTCTTTTTAACAACATTTGCATAAGCAACAGAGGCATCTTCTTTGCCTGCTGTGAGAGCAGCTTCGAACTTCTTGATAGCTGTCTTGAGCTGTGATTTAACCATCTGATTCTGCAAAGTCTTTGTAGCAATAACTTTAACTCTTTTTTTAGCTGATTTAATGTTAGGCATAATTTCACCTCCGCTTAATAATCTTAATCTTAAGTCAACTTACAATATAATACCACAGATAATTTGAAAAATCAAGACTTTTTTTAAAATTTTATATTTTTTTTAATTGTATTGACAAAACAGTCCCCAAAGTGTATAATTTACCTGTAAACCAAATGGGTGCTGTGGGGTTGCCCACAGCACTTTTTTTAGGTATTTGATGTGGATTTTACGTAGGGGGGAAAGCTTTATGAATATACCTGAGATTTTTGGCAGTCTGGTTTTTAATGAAACTGTTATGAAAGAAAGACTGCCCAGAGATATTTACAGAGCACTTAAAAAAACCATAAATAACGGTGAAGTTCTTGACCGTGCTGTTGCAGATGAGATTGCAGCTGCTATGAAAGACTGGGCTATTGAAAAGGGTGCAACCCATTTCACCCACTGGTTCCAGCCAATGACGGGTGTTACTGCTGAAAAGCATGACAGCTTTATTACTCCAAGCAGCGGCGGAAATATTATTATGGAATTTTCGGGCAAGGAACTTATAAAGGGTGAGCCTGATGCTTCAAGCTTTCCGTCAGGCGGACTTCGTGCCACTTTTGAGGCAAGGGGCTATACCGCTTGGGACCCTACTTCTTATGCGTTTATTAAGGATGGAACTCTTTGTATTCCCACTGCTTTTTGCTCCTATGGCGGAGAGTCTTTGGATAAGAAGACCCCTCTTCTTCGTTCAATGGAGGCTGTGAGCCGTCAGGCTGTGAGAATTTTGAAGCTTTTTGGCAAAAATGATGTAGTGAGGGTTGTTCCAACGGTTGGACCTGAGCAGGAATATTTTCTTATTGACAAGGAAGTGTTTGAACAGCGCAAGGACCTTATATATTGCGGAAGAACACTTTTCGGCACACCTGCACCAAAGGGTCAGGAGCTTGAGGACCATTATTTCGGAAAGCTTAAGTCAAGAGTTTCGGCATATATGAAAGAGCTTGATGAAGAGCTTTGGAAACTTGGAATTTTGGCAAAAACAAAGCACAACGAGGCGGCACCTGCTCAGCATGAGCTGGCACCGATTTTCACTACCGTTAATATTGCCACAGACCACAATCAGCTCACAATGGAAATGATGAAAGTGGTTGCAGAGCGGCACGGGATGGTTTGCCTGCTTCACGAGAAGCCTTTTGAGGGCATAAACGGAAGCGGTAAGCACAATAACTGGTCACTTACCACAAACACCGGGGAGAACCTTTTTGAGCCGGGAAAATCGCCCCACGACAATGCACAATTTCTGGTTTTCCTTTGCGCTGTTATCAGTGCAGTACATAAGCATCAGGATTTACTTCGTATTTCGGCGGCAAGTGCCGGAAATGACCACCGACTTGGTGCACATGAGGCTCCGCCTGCTATTATTTCTATGTTCCTTGGCACAGAACTTGCAGGGGTTTTGGATGCGATAAAGGCTGACAACGATTATGTTCAGTCGGGAAGACAGACAATGAAGGTTGGGGTGAATGCACTTCCCGTGTTCCCCAAGGATTCCACCGACAGAAATCGCACATCGCCTTTTGCCTTTACGGGAAATAAATTTGAGTTCCGTATGCTTGGCTCAAGTGAATCCATTGCCTGTGCAAATATTATGCTCAACACAATCGTTGCTGACGAACTTCGAATTTTTGCTGATGAGCTTGAGAGTAAGCCTGATTTCCTTGGTGCTGTGCATACTCTCCTTAAACGTGTTATAACAGAGCACGATGCTGTTATCTTTGACGGAAACGGATACTCAGAGGATTGGGTGGTTGAAGCAGAAAAGCGCGGACTCCTTAATCTTCGTACAACTGTTGATGCGCTTCCCCACTATATAAAGCAGGAAAATCTTGATTTGTTCAAGCGCCACGGGGTTTATAATGAAACCGAAATGCGTGCAAGATATGAGATTTTGCTTGAGCAGTATTCGAAGCTTGTGAACATTGAGGCTCTCACCATGGTGGATATGGTAAAAAAAGATTATTCTCCTGCCATTTCGGAAATTCAGAGAGGTCTTTGTGAAACAATTCTTGCAAAGCGAGAGGTTTGTGCAGATATTCCTTTTGAGACCGAAAAGGGTGCGCTTAAAAAGATAGCGGCGGCGGCTGATGAAATTACAGAAATTAACAATGCACTTGATAAAGACCTTAAAAATGTGCCTCAGGGAACATCACTTGAGGTGGCAAGATTCTTTGCTGACAGCGTTATTCCCAAAATGGAAAAATTGAGATTTTTGGTGGACAGTGTTGAGGCGGAATCTGACAGAGGCTTCTGGCCCGTTCCCTCTTATGGCGATATAATATTCAGTATAAAATAAAAAAATCCCCGATTGAGATTTCAATCGGGGATTGCTTTTTCTGTTTAGTCTTTTGCTTCTTCCAACGCGGGAGCAGGAGTGGAAGCTTTGAGGAGGTCACGGATTTCAGCAAGGAGCTCTTCCTGAGTGGGAGCTTTCGGAGCTTCTTCAATAACCTCAGGCTCGGGAGCTTTTCTCAATGACTGAGCCTTTGTGATGCCTTTAATCACAATGAAAATTGAAAAGGCAATAATCAAAAAGCTGATGATGTTCTGGATAAATGAACCGTAAAGAATAGCGGCTTCGGCCTTTTCTTCAGTTGCCTCAGAGAGAACAATCTTGAGGGCGGAAAAGTCCATACCTGCGGTTAGAAACCCGAAGATTGGCATGATGATATCTTTAACCAGAGAGTTCACGATTGTGCTGAACGCACCGCCCACAACAACGCCGACAGCCATGTCGATTACGTTGCCTTTGAAGGCAAATTTTTTAAATTCTTCCCACATAATAAAAACAACCTTTCGTTTTAAACTTTATGAAACAAGTATATCAACAAAGCAGAATTTTGTCAAGAAAAGGGGAATATATGGGAAAAGTTTTTCTTTACAAAAGGGAAAAGATGTGGTATTATATTTGTGCCAGATAAAAATTGAATAAAGATATTTAGGTGTGTATTTTTTTACCTTTTGGTAAAAATGTACTGCTTATTTATGCATACCTAAGTGTCTGTTAAATTTTTGTCTGGCGACTGGCAGTGCGTTTTTCGGTGTACGGCGCTGCCGTGCACCTTTTTTATTTTAAACGCACTGATGCGCTAACAATCTTCAGACGAAAGCCACGCCAAATACAGCGGGGCTTTTGCTTTTTCAAAAATATTTTCAAAGCGGTAGACAAACAGCAAAAAAAGTTGTATAATAGCGTTTGGTACAAAAAAGGAGCGAATTTATGAAAAGAGAAGATTTGAGAAATGTAGCAATTATCGCCCACGTTGACCACGGAAAGACCACTTTGGTTGACGAAATGCTGAAGCAGGGCGGTGTTTACCGTGAAAATCAGGTGGTTGAGGAGCGCGTTATGGACAACGGCGACCTCGAAAGAGAGAGAGGTATCACCATCCTCGCAAAAAACACCTCGGTTTATTACAAAGATATAAAGATGAATATTATTGACACACCAGGACACGCGGATTTCAGCGGCGAGGTGGAGAGAATTCTCAAGATGGTTAACGGCGTAATTCTGCTTGTTGATGCGGCAGAGGGTCCTATGCCACAGACAAGGTTTGTTCTTCAAAAGGCTCTTGAGATGCAGCACAGAATTATAATCGTTGTGAACAAAATGGACAGACCTGATGCACGTCTTGATGAAATTCCTGATGAGGTTCTGGAACTTCTCCTTGATCTTGATGCAAATGATGAGCAGATTGACAGTCCCATTATTTTCTGTTCGGGCAGAGCGGGTACAGCGACACTTAACCCCTATTCACCAGGGAAAGACCTTGAACTTTTGTTCAAGACCATTGTTGAACATATTCCTGCTCCTGAGGGAGATGCTGATGACGAGGTGCAGATGCTTGTGTCTTCAATCGACTATAATGACTATGTAGGAAGAATGGCAATCGGCAGAATTGAACGTGGTGAGCTCCGTCAAAATCAGGAGATTATGGTTTGTGACTATCACGAAAAGCACCCACCGTACAAGGCGAAGATTTCAAACATATATCAGATAGACGGTCTTGGCAGAACTGCTGTTGATTCTGCAAAGGTGGGGGATATTGTTTGCGTGTCGGGAATCCCTGACATTACAATCGGTGACACTGTGGCATCTGTGGCAAAGCCCGAGCCAATGCCTTTCGTGAAAATCGGTGAGCCTACCATCGAAATGACTTTTGCTGTAAATGACAGTCCATTTGCGGGACGTGAGGGTAAGTTTGTTACATCAAGACAAATACGTGACAGACTTATGAAAGAGATGCTGAAAGATGTGTCCCTAAGGGTTGAAGACGGCGAGACAACCGATACCTTCCGTGTGGCAGGCAGAGGCGAGATGCATATTTCTATCCTCATTGAGACAATGCGCCGTGAGGGTTATGAATTTTCGGTGAGCACACCAAAGGTTTTGTTCAAAGAAATTGACGGAACACTTTGTGAGCCCATTGAAAAGCTGGTTATTGACGTGCCCGAGGTTTCTATGGGTGCTGTTATGGAAAAAATGGGGTCCCGCAAGGGTGAGCTTACCCAGATGGCACCACAGGGAAGCGACCGTATGAGACTTGAATATCTTATTCCCGCGCGTGGACTTCTTGGTTATCGAAACGAATTTTTGACCGATACCAAGGGCGAGGGAATACTTAACTCAATATTTTATGAATATCAGCCATATAAGGGCGAGATAACAAGAAGATATACAGGCTCACTTGTTTCATTTGACACGGGAGAGGCTGTGGGATACGGACTCTTTAAAATTCAGGACAGAGGCTCGCTGTTCATTGGACCAGGCACACCTGTGTATGAGGGTATGATTGTTGGAATTAACCCAAAACTTGAGGATATGGCGGTTAATGTCTGCAAGAAAAAGCAGCTTACCAACACCCGAGCATCAGGAAGTGACGAGGCACTCAAGCTTGTGCCACCCATAAAGCTCAGCCTTGAAATGTGTATCGAGTTTTTGGCGGATGATGAGCTTTTGGAGGTAACACCAAAGAGCTTGAGACTCAGGAAGCGTATCCTTGATACCCAGCTTCGTCACAAAGCAAAGGCGAGAGAAAAATAAAAAAACATACCTCCACCCTTTTTGGGATGCATGTGTTTTGGTTTTTAGAGATTGTTTTTCAGAAAGTCTTCCATTTCCATGGCGGCTTTGTCTTCGTCGTCACCGTATATGGTAACTTTTATTTCGTCACCGCATTTTGCGCCCAGGGACATAACGGAAAATATTTTTTTTGCACTTGCTTCTTTTTCACCCAAATGGATGGTTATTTCGGATGTAAATTCCAAGGCTTTTTTAACTAAAAGCCCTGCGGGACGTGCGTGGATGCCTATTTCGTCGGTTATTTTGTATACAAATTCTTTCATTTTGGTACCCTCTTTTCTTTTAAGTTTGTACTTATGATATTATATCCAAAATTTTTTTATTTAATAGCTTGATTTTTTTCTGGAAATGTAGTATACTGATTTAGGTCTTTGGAGAGGTGGTCGAGATGGTTTAAGGCGCAGCATTGGAAATGCTGTGTACGTTTATAGCGTACCGTGGGTTCGAATCCCATCCTCTCCTCCAGAAAAAACCGCCAATCTTGTATCAAGGTTGGCGGTTTTTTGTCCTTTTATCTTTTCACTTTTCTCTCTTCAATATTCTCTAAAAATTGTTGTTTCCAGAGAAGAGATAAAAGAGAACAGGGAAGAGAAAAGGCAGCTTTGCTTGTGCAAAGCTTATTTTTATATGCATCTAAACCATGTCGGTTTTTGTTTTTAATTTCAAAATATTAGGTATTGATTTTATTTTTAAAATGGTATAAAATATATTAAAAGAAAAGAATAAGGAGACCTTTAATATGTCAAATATATGGCACGATATTTCACCTAAGCGAATAAATGTTGATGATTTCATTTGTGTTATTGAAATTTCAAAGGGTAGCAAGAAAAAGTATGAGCTTGACAAGGAAACAGGATATATTATGCTTGACCGCATACTTTATACCTCTACCCACTATCCTGCAAACTATGGTTTTATCCCAAGGACTTATGGTGATGACAACGACCCGCTTGATGTTCTTTTGCTTTGCTCTGAGCCGCTTGAACCTATGTCGTTGGTGCGTGCATACCCCATCGGCGTGATTTCAATGATTGACAACGACAGAAGCGATGAAAAAATAATTGCCATACCTTTCAGTGACCCGACGTATAACAAGTACACCGATATTGACCAGCTTCCTGCTCACATTTTTGATGAAATGAGACACTTCTTTATGGTTTATAAAAATCTTGAGCACAAGGAGACCGCTGTTAATGAGGTAAGCGGAAAAGAAGAGGCAAGGAAGATAATCGGCGATGCAATTACCAACTATATCGAAAATTTTTGCAAGTAGGTTTTGAAAAGAAAACTAAAAGACCAAAGCGGATGCTTTGGTCTTTTTTTGTGTTATTTAATTTTCCCACAGAACAATTTCACCAGAGGCACGGGTTTT